>JAFVZY010000111.1 GCA_017507885.1 Candidatus Methanomethylophilaceae archaeon
CCGCTCATGATGTCGGGCGTCCCGTACCCCCACTTCCTGCTCCCCTTCTCGAAGTCGGGGTCCAGTTCGTGCTGTTCGATCTCGTCGTAGCGGAACTCGTGGTCGAACATGGGTGCGGAGACCCTGAAGGACTCCTCGTCGAACGTGACGTTCACCGAGTCGGTGTTGCCCACGGGTATGAACGGCACGGCGAGACACACGATGCTCACGGCGGCTACTCCGAGGGCCGTTTTCCTCCCGTCCCACACGGGCGCCTTCAGCTTCCTGTTCCCGAGGTTGATAAACGGCACCAGGGCCAGGATGCAACCGGCCGCGATCATCAGGATCCCGACGATGAAGTTGGACAGCATGAACGGTATGGATACGGTGACGATCGTCATGCTCACGGCGATGTACTTCCCGATGTGTGATGCGGTGGCCCTGCGTTGCCCGTCGTCCATTTTCGTCCAATCGACGCCGTTGGTCCATCTCCATCCGTTACCGGTGGACCACATGTAGATTCCGAGGATCGCGAGGGGGAAGCAGCAGAACGACATCACGCCGTACAGACCCATGGTGAACACGTCGCCGGATGAGGCCAGAGTCACGATCGCGGGCACGATTAGCGCCACCGCGATCCAGGGGATCAGTTTCCTGTCCATGTCCATCAGCTTCCGTGGAAGAGGCATTTGGTCTGATACTCGGGTTCGCAGGACACGAACATCCCCAGCTTCTTGTACTGGCTCTCGTCGATCTTGGATATGATGACCGATGAGTGCACGTCGCATCCCCTGAGTTCGGGGAGCTTGGAGAACGCTCTCTCGGCGGTTTCGTCGGTGTCGGCGATGATGGAGAGCGCGATGAGCATCTCGTCTATGTGCAGACGGGGGTTCTTGTTCCCCAGGTACTCCACCTTCAGCCTCTGGGCGGATTTGATGACCTGAGGGGGTATGAGCAGGACGGAGTCGTCGATGCCGGCGAGTATCTTCAGGGCGTTGAGTATCATCGCCGACGATGCGGTGATCAGCGGGGAGGCCTTCCCGGTCACGATGGTGCCGTCCGGCAGTTCCGCGGCGACGAACGGGATGTCGCCCGTGTCGCTCTCCTCCACCTTCCTGACCACGTTCCTGTATCCGGGGGAGAGCTTCGCCTTCCTCATCAGCATCTCGAACTTCATGATGGTGGTCTCGTCCGCACGACCCTCCCTGCGGTCCCTGAGGGTGGCGTAGTAGCGTCTTATGATCTCGTTGTTGGCCGCCTCCCTCACCGCGTCCTCGTCGATGATGCAGTTGCCGGCCATGTTCACACCCATGTCCGTGGGGGACTTGTACGGGGATTCGCCGTAGATCCCCTCGAGGATCGCGTTCAGGACCGGGAATATCTCCACGTCCCTGTTGTAGTTCACCGTGGTGACGCCGTATGCCTCCAGGTGGAACGGGTCGATCATGTTGTTGTCGCCGAGGTCGATGGTGGCCGCATCGTAGGCGAGGTTGACCGGGTGGTGCAACGGGAGGTTCCACACGGGGAACGTCTCGAACTTGGAGTATCCCGCGGGGATGCCCCTTCTGTGTTCGTGATACAGTTGGGAGAGGCACACGGCCATCTTCCCGCTCCCGGGGCCGGGTGCGGTGACGACCACGAGCGGTTTGGTGGTCTCTATGTAGTCGTTCCTGCCGAAACCCTCCTCGCTGGCGATGGCCTCCACGTCGTTGGGGTATCCGGATATGGGGTAGTGGCGGTACACCCTCATCCCCAGGGATTTGGCCTTGTTCTCCAGTTGTATCGCGGCGGGTTGCCCGGTGAACTGGGTTATGACCAGGCCGTTGACCGCTATGCCGCGGTCCTCGAAGGAGTCCGCGAGTCTGAAGATCTCCTGGTCGTAGCTGATCCCGATGTCCTTGCGGACCTTGTTCCTGACGATGTCGTCGGCCTTGATGACGATGATCGCCTCCGCATCCGAGCCGAACTCCATGAGCATGGCGATCTTGCTGTCCGGTTTGAATCCGGGCAGGGTGCGTGACGCGTGGTAGTCGTCGAAAAGCTTGCCACCGAACTCCAGGTACAGTTTCCCACCGAACTGGGAGATGCGGTCCTTGATGTGTTCCGATTGAGTCTTCAGGTACTTCCCATTGTCGAATCCCAGTTTCATCACCCTCGGAACGCGCCCTCGTGTTTAATCCTTCCCCAGGATTCCCGTGCATGTCGTGGACATGTTAACATCGTCGGGGAGGTCATCCCGTTTGTTTTTGTATATAATCGTACATTGGTATGGAATATAATAGAAAATTATTTATACTTTCCACCTATGCAGAGGTTTGGTAAGACGGCCATAGCGGCGGGGCAACACCCGGTCCCATCCCGAACCCGGCAGTAAAGTCCGCCCGCGTATTTGCCTGTACTGTATTGCGCAAGCGTACGGGAACGCAAGTACGCTGTCTACCACTTCTTCACTCTCATCTTCGTTGGTTCTTCACGCGTCTGTTCTTCGTGTGGTTTTTATCGTTCCGTGTGATTGCGGCGTCATGGGTTCCATAACCGTGCGTGTGAACGGCGTCGATGTCGGATTCGACGAGGGCGTCACCGTCGCGAGGGTCGTCGCGGATTCGGGGTACGACCGCACCCGTGTCGCGGTGGAGTTGAACGGAGACATCTGCCCCAAGAGGATGTTCGATGACGTGGTCCTGAAGGACGGGGACAGGTTGGAGATCGTCGGTTTCGTCGGAGGGGGATGAACCCCCGTCCGGATTCCGTTTCCGATGGTTCGTTCCATCATCGTCCCGGGGATGGTGGTGGATATTCCTGATGTGCAACGGGGTGTAAGAATGGATGATGTGAGATTCGAGGGGGAATCCCCGGAGTTCAAGGAGGGTATCAGGGGGCTGGAAGAACCCCTCACGGATGCTCCGATGGATTCCCGGAGGGGGTCGTGATTTCGGATGCGGGTGGTCCAGATGTCGGATGAACAATCGATCGATGGGATCCTCCTCGGTTCCCGTGTGGGCGTGGCCGGTCTCGGCGGCATGGGCTCCCATGTGGCCGTCGCACTGGCACGCGCCGGCATCGGTACGCTGGTGATCGCGGATTTCGACAGGGTCGATGAGAGCAACCTACATCGTCAGAACTACTCCCGGGGGCATCTGGGCATGCCGAAGGCCGTCGCCACCGAATCGGTCCTCAGGGGCATCCGCCCCGACATGTGCATCGTCCCGTACGACATCCGCCTGGACGAATCCAACGTCGCCGACGTTTTCAAGGGGTGCGACGTGGTGTGCGAGGCCTTCGACGACCCCGTCGCCAAGGGCATGCTGGTGGAGACCCTCCTTTCGGAGGATCCGGACGTGGTCGTGGTGTCCTGTTCCGGCATGGCGGGATACGGTTCCACATCCACCATGGGTGTGGAGAGGAGGATGTCGCGCCTGTACGTGTGCGGCGACGGGATCACGGACGTGTCCGAGGGGAGGCTGTCCGCCGGCAGGGTCATGGCCTGCGCCGGCATGGAGGCCCATGCGACGGTCCGCATCCTTCTCGGATCGGAACCCTGATCCCGGGCGGGATCATTCCCGTGATTCACCCATGCGATCCTGTCCGGATGCATGTCCGGTGTCGTATTGGAACACTTTCCACCTGTGAAAAGTGTGTTCCGAACACGTTTTTCACGAGCGACTCCCGCCATCGGATGGTTCCGGCATCGTATGGTTCGAAACGAATGGGGTCCATGTCGGTTTCAACGGACTCTGATTCTATATACTCCCGTATTCTCCACGTTTGCATGAACGACGACCTCGTCATCGGCGGACACCGTTTCCAGTCAAGATTCATATTGGGCTCGGGAAAGTTTTCATTGGACATGACCCGCAGGGTAATCGAGAACGGGGGTGTGCAGATGGCCACCCTCGCGGTCAGGCGCGCGAACGCCGCCGGCGAGGGGAACATCCTGGACCACATGCCCGAGGGGATAACGCTGCTTCCCAACACCTCCGGTGCCAGGAACGCGGAGGAGGCGGTGCGCATCGCACGTCTCGCCAGGGAGCTCGGCTGCGGGGATTTCATCAAGATCGAGATCATCCGCGATTCCCGTTACCTCCTCCCGGACAACAGGGAGACGATACGCGCGGTGGGCATGCTGGCGGACGAGGGCTTCATCCCCATGCCGTACATGATGCCCGACCTCACCGCCGCCAGGGACATGGCGGATGCGGGCGCCGCGGCCATCATGCCGCTGGGTGCCCCCATAGGTTCCAACAAGGGCATCCTCACCAGGGACTTCGTGAAGATGATCGTGGACGAGATCGACCTGCCGGTGATCGTGGACGCCGGCATCGGAAGGCCGTCCCAGGCCTGCGAGGCCATGGAGATCGGTTGTGCGGCGGTCATGGCCAACACCGCGGTGGCCACCGCCAGGGACGTCGCATCCATGGCGACCGTGTTCAGATTGGCGATAGAGGCCGGCCGTCTCGCGTACCTGTCCGGATTGGGCAGGGTCCTGAACGACCGTGCCGAGGCCTCCAGCCCCCTGACCGGATTCCTGGAGGATTGAGGCCGTTGCGCAGATGGACCGACGCCGAGGACTACCACGACGGGATGGAATCCATCGATTCCGGAATCATGGACTCCCTGTTCTCCATTCTGAACGAGGTCTCCTTCGACGGATACACGTCGCGGGACGTTCGTTCCGCCATAGACGGGGACCCGTCCATAGAGAACTTCATGGCCCTCCTGTCCCCCGAGGCGTCCAACCACATGGAGGAGATGGCGGCAAGGGCGAGGGAGGTGACCAGGATGCACTTCGGCAACGCGGTGACGGTGTTCACACCGTTGTACGTGTCCAACCACTGCACCAACCGTTGCAGGTACTGCGGGTTCAACGAGTGCAACCAGATCGCCAGGATGAAGCTCACGCCGGAACAGGTGAGGAGCGAGGTGGATGCCATCGCGGGGACGGGACTGCAGGACATCCTGATCCTCACGGGCGAGTCCAAGGAGATGTCCGACGTGGACTACATCTGCGAATGCGTGTCCATCGCGGCGGAGTGTTTCGCCACCGTCGGGATCGAGGTGTACCCCATGAACACCGAAGACTACGCCAGGGTGCACGAGGCGGGTGCGGATTACGTGACCGTGTTCCAGGAGACATACGACCCCGTGCTCTACGCGGAGTACCATGCCGGAGGACCCAAGAGGGTGTTCTCGTACCGTTTCGACGCCCAGGAGAGGGCTTTGAGGGGAGGCATGAGGGGTGTGGCGCTGGGTGCCCTGCTGGGATTGGGGGATCCCAGGAGGGACGCGTTCGCATGCGGGGTGCACGGGCATCTGCTGCAGAGGAGGTACACCCATGCGGAGATGTCCTACTCCCTGCCGAGGATCAGACCCTACGCCAACGGGGACATGGACGTGAACGCGGTGGACGAGAGGATGCTGCTGCAGGTGTCCATGGCCTACAGGCTGTTCATGCCCTTCGCAGGTCAGACCATCTCCACCAGGGAGAGGAAGGGCTTCCGCGACGGCATAGTGAACATCTCGGCCACCAGGATATCGGCGGGTGTGAGCGTGGGCATAGGGGAGCACAGCGGAACCGCCCACGGGGACGGTCAGTTCGAGATATCGGATCCGAGGTCCGTGGAACAGGTTCTCGCCGATCTGCATTCGTTGGGACTGCAGCCGGTGATGGCGGATTATGTGAGACTATGATCGCAATCACCAACCGTCTGCTTTGCAGGAGGCCGTTGCATGAGCAGGTCTCGTTGATAGCGGAGGCGGGGGCCGAGATGGTCATCCTGAGGGAGAAGGACCTTCCGGACGACGAGTTCAGGGAGTTGGCGATACCGTGCAGAGAAGCCTGCGGAGATGTTCCGTTTTCGATAAATTCCAAGGTCGATGTCGCAAGGGAGATCGGTGTCTCCAGGGTTCATCTGCCTATGCCTGTCTTGAGGGAGACGGACGTGTCTGATTTCGAACTCGTGGGTGCATCGGTGCACAGCGTGGAGGAGGCCGTCGAGGCGGAGAAGTTGGGTGCGGACTACCTGATCGCGGGGCATGTTTTTACGACGGCGTGCAAGCAGAGTGATCCGAGGGGTGTTCTGTTCCTGAGGTCTGTATGTGAGGCTGTTCACATTCCGGTCTACGGCATCGGTGGTATCGATGCGGGGAACGTGGGGATGGTCAAGGATGCGGGCGCCAAGGGGGCTTGTGCCATGTCCGGTGTGATGTCTGTTGATGATCCCGGAGAGGTCATCAGGGCGTTATCCTGGTGAATCTAATGATTACTTTGATTACAAAGATTACAAGCCATGTTTTATAACAGCAGTATCGCATTACAAATTCATCATCCTGTGAATTGTGGCAATTCTTCGTGAAACGTGGTTGTTACCACTTTACCCACTGTTCATCGATGAGCCGATACAGGGTTCAATGGTGCAGGGGTATGTATCAACAGAAGTTATTCAATGAGTTTTCACAGATTGACGTGAGTTTCGATTTCACTACGGATACCAAAGGGTATTGGGACTCGTTCCATTCGTGTGATCCGGGGATGTTGTGCAGGGGAGGCCCAGATCCCGATATGGTGAGCAGGACGTTGCGTAGATATCATCGCATATTGTGGAGCAGGGATTTGCCCAATGGGGAACACATGGAACTCGTAGAAGCATCCCGTATGAATCATTATCTTCTTTGGAATCAGAATCGTTTCGGCAGTGATTCCATCACCAATAGTTTCCGTTATTCCAGCATGCAACCCATCATTTCCGAATACAGGAAGGAGTTCGAGGATCATGGACAATTCATGGAGGACTACATGCGTAGGATGTACACCATCGGAGGCATGATAATATTCCCGAAGCCGTACAAGGGTGAGAATGGAAGGAGAACACAAACGATGAACCAAGCCCGTGGTAGCAGGGTAGGTCCCATCAGGGACAGGTGGGACAGGACCCTGGAATGCATCAGATTGTACTATCTCGGAAAGAAGAGTCCTTTGTTTGATGTGATCCACGATGATTCATGGTTTTTCGACAAATTCATCGATTTTCAGGGTTATGTGGACTTTTTCTTTCTGCAGGATTGTGTTTCTTCTGATTATTCTGAAGTGATTCCTTGGATCGGGGATGTTGGATTTGATACGCCTGCACTTCCGCGGGATGTGGATGAATACAGGTCGTGGATTCAGGTCAGTACGAGCTTTGTGGAAAACAGAAACAAAAGGATACAGGGGTTTATAGAGTCGTACATATGATGTTTGTAATCCACATCAATTTTCAATTCTGTTTTGAATCCGTCATTAAGCAACATGTGATTGAATGGGATGGATTGCTGTAACATGTCTATTCAAGAATATGGCATTAATAGATTTAAAGTACTGTTGTTTGTATCTAATACAATTACAAATTGAAATAGAAAGTAGAGGATTCAATAGAGAATCCAATCAAAGAGGGTGTTGAAAAGATGTCTGACGAGGTATTCAACGTAGTAGGAAGGAACATAAACGAGAAGGCAACGGTGATTTGGAATGTAGCGGATATGCTCAGAGGACCGTTCAAACCCCATGAATACGGTCTTGTCATATTGCCGATGACCGTGGTCAAGAGGTTCCATGACTGTTTGTTGCCCACACATGATGCTGTTCAGGAGGTCTACAGGAAGGTGGAGGGTTTGGCAGTCAAGGACGGGTTTCTCGCCAAGGCATCGGGATATCAGTTCTATAACACCTCGAAATACACTTTTAACACGCTTCTCTCCGACCCGGACAATATAGAATCCAATTTCCGTGATTACCTCGCAGGTTTCTCACCAAATGTTCAGGACATCCTTGCCAAATTAGATTTCGACAACATCATCAAGAGGATGGTGGAGAGCGGTACATTGTATCTGGTAATCAAGGAGTTCAATTCTGAAAAGGGATATCTCGGACCGGACAGGATCTCCGCTGTCGACTGCGGATACATCTTTGAAGACCTTGTAAGACGCTTCAACGAATCCTACGGCGAGGAGGCGGGAGCCCACTTCACATCCAGGGACATCATCTATCTTATGACAGACATCCTCCTTTCTGGAACGGAGTTCGACGGAAGGGCCATGACAGTCTACGACATGGCCATGGGCACATCTCAGATGTTGAGCTGCATGGAGGAGAGGATCCATGCCATAGATAAGGACATGGAAGTAATCTGTTTCGGACAGGAGTTCAACCCCTCGACTTTCGCCATCGCCAAGGCGGACATGATGATACGTAACGGGGATCCGAACAACATGAGGTTCGGAGACACGTTGTCGGAGGACAAGTTTTCCGGATACAAGTTCGATAGGATCATCTCGAACCCCCCGTTCGGTATAGATTGGAAAAGAGAGCAGAAGGCCGTGGAGGCGGAGCACAAGAAGGGCGAGGAGGGACGTTTCGCACCAGGGCTTCCGAAGATATCCGACGGTCAGCAGCTGTTCGTCCTGAACGGGTTGGCCAAACTGGCGGACGACGGAAGGATGGCCATCATCCAGAACGGATCACCGCTGTTCTCGGGAGATGCTGGTTCCGGTCCCTCTGAGATTAGGAGGTACATGCTGGAGAACGACTGGCTGGAGGCCATCATCCAGCTGAGCAACGACCAGTTCATGAACACCGGAATCAGCACGTACATATGGGTATTCAATAAGAGCAAACCCTCGTACCGTACGGGCAAGGTGCAGCTCATAGATGCATCCCATTGCTACGAACCGAGAAGGAAATCCATCGGGACCAAGAGGAACGACATAACGAGTCATTGTCGCGAACTGATCGTGAGGTCGTATGAGGGGTTCGAGGATGGGATAACCGGTGATGAGAACGGAATCCATTGCGAGAGCAGGATATTCGAGACCGAGGAGTTCGGTTACAACAAGATCGTGGTGGAGCGCCCTCAGATCGGAGAGGATGGAAAACCCGTGCTGGAGAAGGGTAAACCCGTTGCAGATTCGGAACTTCGCGACACTGAAAACGTCCCTTTGAAGGAGGACATCCAAGAGTATTTTGAAAGGGAGGTGCTGCCCTATGCACCGGATGCCTGGATAGACCATAAAAAGACGAAACTCGGGTACGAGATTCCGATGACCAGATATTTTTACAAATATCAAAAACCCGAAGCATCGGATGATATTTTGAAAAGAATCATCGAATTAGAAGATGAGATATCTGAGATTATGAAATTGTTGTTATCGAAAGAGGAATGAATATGTCCAGAGAAATTAAAGATAGCAACATAAAATGGATTGGAGAAATCCCAATCGATTGGAGGGTTATTAAAAATAAATACTTATTAGAATGGATGTATAGTGGAGGTACGCCCACCTCTTCAGAAGAAGATTATTATTGTTTAGAAAATGGAATTCCCTTCGTTTCAATAAGTGATATGTCAAATCAAAGATTTGTATACACTACCAAAAAACAATTAACAGAATTAGGGATAGCATCAAAAAATTTAAAGATTCTAAATCCAGGAACAATATTGTATTCCATATACGCCACATTAGGGGAAGTATCGGAATTAAAAATAGAGGCAACAGTTAATCAAGCGATTTTGGCATTAAAAATAAATTCGTCAACGGAAAAAGATTATTACAAATATTGTTTGGAAGCAATTAAGGATTATGTTCTTTTAGATGCCAACGGCAACACACAATTTAATTTAAATGCGGATAAGGTAAGAAATTATTATTTGCCTTTTCCTGAAATAAAAATTCAAAAAGCAATAATTTTTGAATTAAATAAAAAAATTAAAACAATCGATATATCAATTGAAAAAAACAAGAAAATTATCGAAGAATACAAAAAACTCAAACAATCTATCATCACCGAAGCCGTAACCAAAGGAATCCGTAAGAACCGTAAGATGAAGGATTCCGGAATAGAATGGATTGGGGAGATACCTGAAGAGTGGAATTTGATAAGACTGAGGTATCTTTGCAAAATATGTACGGGAGATAAAGATACCCAAGATAATAATCCAGATGGAAAATATCCTTTCTATGTTAGGTCGCCTGTGGTGGAGCACAGTGATAGCTACACATTTGAAGGTCCAGCGATACTGATGGCTGGTGATGGCGTGGGTGCAGGGAAGGTTTTCCATATAGTAGATGGAAGATATGCTTGTCATCAGAGAGTATATAGTCTACAAAATATTATAAACATTGATATTAGATTTTTATATTACTATATACAAAATTTATTTTATATACAAATTGAAACAGCTAATTCAAAATCTACAGTGGACTCTGTAAGATTGAATATGTTGCAGGATTTTACAATACTGTGTCCATCAATCGAAGAGCAAATATCAATAATAGCATATTTAGATAAGATTTGTAACAATATTGACTGTTTAATCCATGATAAAAATAATTTGATTGGTTTGTTAAATGGATATAAAAAATCTATTATTTACGAATACGTGACTGGAAAAAAGGAGGTTGATGTTGAATGGGAATCGAAGTGACAAGTGAAAAACGTCTAGAATCTGATATCGAATCATTCTTCACTTCTGCAGAAGGCGGATATTCCCAAGGGAAAGATGAATATGATCCCGAATTCGGAGTGTATGCCGATACATTGATCGGATTCATCAAGGACACGCAACCCCGGGAATGGAAGAGGTTTGTCAGTTACAATTCCATCAATCCGGAAAGAAACTTTCTCGTCAAATTCAGGAACGCATGTGAAACCTATGGTGTGTTGGAGGTTCTGAGACACGGGTTCAAACACCGCGGCATCGATTTCAAAGTGTGCTACTTCAAACCTGAGAGCAGGCTGAACAGGACTTCCGAGAATCTTTATGGAAAGAATGTCTGTGAAGTCTATCGTCAGTGGCATTATTCCAAGGACAACAAGAACAGCGTCGACATGGTGCTGGTGTTGAACGGGATACCGTTGTTCGTGTTCGAGTTGAAGAACCAGTACACCGGTCAAAATGTGGAGGATGCCAAGAGGCAGTGGATGTACGACCGCGATCCGAGGGAACCCTGCTTCCAGTTCAACAGACGTGTTCTCGCATTCTTCTGTGTCGACGATCTTGAAGTATGGATGGCGACTGCTTTGAAGGGAAAGGACACCTTCTTCCTTCCGTTCAACGAGGGAACCTCCGGAGCCGGTAACGACGGCGGTGCAGGGAACCCGTCGAATCCCGAGGGGTATCCCGTGTCCTATCTCTGGGAGAAGGTCTTCCAGAAGGACAGCATGATGGACATCGTCAGGAAGTTCATCCACCTTGAAAGGAAGGAGGTCAAGAAGATCGACATCGATGGGAACGTCAGGAAGACGATCAAGGAGACATTGATCTTCCCCCGCTATCACCAGTTGGATGTGGTCAGGAGACTGATCGAGGATGTGAAACACAACGGACCTGGAAAGAACTACCTTGTCCAACACAGTGCTGGATCCGGAAAATCCAATTCCATAGCATGGATAGCATACAGACTGGCTTCCTTGCATGATGATTTAGACAAACCGATGTTCAGTAGTGTTGTTATCATCACCGACCGTAAGGTCCTAGACAAGCAGCTTCAGGACACCATATCCGCTTTCGATCACACTCTCGGAACCGTGGAGACCATCGGAGACAACAAGACATCCAGGCATCTGAGGGATGCCTTGAACAATGGTGCCAGAATCATCGTCACCACCCTTCAGAAATTTCCCGTCATATACGAGGAGGTGGACAAGGAGGAAGGTAGGAACTTCGCCGTCATCGTCGACGAGGCCCATTCCTCACAGACCGGAACATCCGCCACCAAGTTGAAGGTGGCATTGGCCAATCCCGAGGATGCCCTGAGGGAGTATGCGGAGGTGGAGGATGTCGAACTCAAGGAGATCGATATCGAGGATCCCCTGATCAAAGAGATGATCACCCAAGGCAAGCACAAAAACCTGTCGTTCTTCGCTTTTACAGCAACCCCCAAGGACAAGACCCTGGAGATATTCGGAACACAGTACGAGGACGGAACATTCCATCCGTTCCACATCTACAGCATGCGTCAGGCCATAGAGGAGGGATTCATCCTCGATGTCCTTCAGAACTACATGACATACGACACCTGCTACAGGTTGGCAAAGACCACTCAGGACAACCCCGACCTCCCCAGCAACAGGGCAAAGATGATCATACGCAGGAACCAGTCCGTGGATCCATACAACATCAGCGAGAAGTCCAAGATCATCGTGGAGACATTCATGGAGACTACCCGTCACAAGATCGACGGAAAGGGGAAGATGATGGTCGTCACCTCCTCCAGGTTGGCGGCCGTACGTTACCAGAAGGAGATCAAGAGATACGTCGCCGAGAACGGATACGACATCGGAGTCCTGGTGGCGTTCTCAGGAACTGTTCTGGACGGGGATGAGGAGTGGACCGAATCAAAGCTCAACATCCGTAAGGATGGTACCACCATCAGTGAAAACCAGACCAAGTCCGAGTTCCATGAGAATTTCGACATTCTCGTCGTCGCTGAGAAGTATCAGACCGGATTTGATGAACCCCTTCTTCATACGATGATTGTCGATAAGAAGCTCAAGGGTGTTAAGGCGGTTCAGACCCTGTCGAGATTGAATCGCACTGCTCCAGGCAAGAACGACACCTTCGTTCTCGATTTCATCAATAAGAACGAGGACATTCAGGAGGCGTTCCAACCCTTCTACCAGGAGACCATGTTGAACGAGGAGGTCAATACCGATTTAATCTATCAGACGCAAAAGATGCTCAGAGCGTTCAATGTGTACGACGATTATGACATCGAGAGGTTCTCGGACGAGTATTTTGCCAAAGGTGTCCAGGATTCAAAGGCCATGGGTAGGATGACGAGCATTCTCCTTCCTGTGACGGACAGATACAATCAGAAGGATGAGAACGACCGTTACAAGTTTAGAAGGGAGTTGAGGAGTCTCAAGAAATGGTACGAGTACATCTCCCAGGTCGTCAGGATGTTCGATAAGGAACTTCACAAGGAGTACGTGTTCTGTTCGTATCTGTTGAAGCTGTTGCCGTTGGAACCCAAAGAGGATGTGGACCTTGAAGGCAAGCTCAAATTGGAATACTACAGACTCCAGAAGACCTTCGAGGGAAGCATCGAGTTAACCAAAACCAAGGGGGCATATGATGCATCCACGCAGAAGGGTGCAGGCTGCAAGGACAAGAAGGAACCTTTGGATGAGATTCTCAAGAAGATCAACGAGAAGTACAACGGCAATTTCACCGATTCCGACAAGGTGGTCATGTCTAATCTCCGTGACAAGTTGATCAACAATGAGAAGTTGAAGGGGTTGGCCATCAGCAGCGAGCCGAAGATATTCATGGAGAGTCTGTTTCCGAAGATGTTCGAGGATACGGCGATGGAGAGTTATCTCGAATCGACGGAAACCTATGAATCTCTGTTCCAGGACGATGCAAAGTATAACGCCGTCATGAGTGCTTTGGGTGAAGCCCTTTATAGGGATTGGGTGAGAAAAAGTAAATGATAGTGGGGGTCATCCCACTCTCATTTAACTGTTCTACATTAATTAACAACTTCCGATTCCATTGCACTTTGAAAACCATGGTTTTAACGCTGTTTTCAATGGGAACCATGGTCGAAATCGGGAAAATGAATCGATTTCGATGATCATTGGTCCGAATGTTTCCGGA
>JAFVZY010000112.1 GCA_017507885.1 Candidatus Methanomethylophilaceae archaeon
ACTCCTGGGATCATGACCGCTGCAAAATCAACCTCATGGACTTTTTTAGAAATCTGGGCTTCATCGCTGAAACCGAAACACCACTCGGCAACGGGAACATAGACCTGTTCGTAAAAGGTGATGAGGACATGCATATACCCAACATCTATGTGGAAATCACCACATCCAATGAGGTTGGGACGATGGACTTCGATAAAATGCTCGAACACTGCTGGATGAAATTTGATGGCAGAAGGTATGTGGACGAAGACAGAAATGGGCTTTTCGTCGCGTTGGCATGGGACAGGAGATTCTGTAGGATGGAAATCAAACACTATTCCGAGATCCGCGATTGACATTGTCCATCCGGAAACGGGTTTCCCCGTCTCCGGAATCGATAATCAGTTTCCTACGAGTTCGGTTCCCGAGAAACTCATGGTGGGAACGGTCACGACACCCATCTGGGTGGGATCGTTTCCGATCATCTCGATATTCGCGACCGCTTCCAGCATGTTGCCCATGAGAAGGGCGTTGTTGATCACATCGACGATCTCCCCTTTGCGGATGATGTATCCGCAACGGACGTTCAGACCGAACCTTCCCGTCAATTCATCGGCCTCGGGCCATGCGAACTTCTCCACGAGGATTCCGTTGTCGGTCTGTTCAACGATCTGATCCCTGGAATAGGAACCGGGTTTCACGGACATGTTCAACGGCTTGATCACGGGGGTGCGATCGTAGGACCCTTGGGCCTCCACGCTGGATCTGCGCATTCCGTTTCCGGTACTGTCGCCACAGAACGTGTCGTTCATGAAATTCCTGAGGATGCCGCCCTCCACGATGACCCTCCTCTCGGTGGGTACACCCTCGTCGTCGAAAACGCATGACAGCGGTGCACGGACCGTGGGGTCGTCGACGATGGTCAACGATTCCGATGCCACCTGTGAATCGAGGGAATCCTTCCACATGGTGCTTCCATACTTGCGGTTCTCCCCGTTGACGGCCGCGCCCACCGAGGACATCAGCATGTCGCCCATCTCGCTGGGAGGGAGGATCATCGTGAGTTTCTCTGAACCCTTGAACTCCCTGCATTCGGCGGCGGCCTCCGCCTTGTCGGAAAGGGCATCGGCGATCGCCACGGGATCCAGATCCAAATGGGTCCCATGGAACGTCTCCATGCCCTCGCCGGGGTGATCCCTCACGGTCATTGATGTGAAGTGCCCATAGACCAATGTGCTCCTGTGACCTACATCGACACCGTTCCCGTTCATGGTGCGGGATTCGGTGGTCGACACGCGGATCTGTGCACGGGGGATGTCCACCCTGCAGTTCTCGATGATGCATTTGGCCAACTCCCTCAGCTCATCGGCGGTGATGTTCTCGACCCTCCTGTCCCAGACATCGGGCTGTGCGATTCTGGCGTTCCCGGGTTGCGCATAGCCCCTAAACTCCCCGTTGACCGGTGAGAACGAAAGGACGGATTCCGCCATGGACATGCACCTGTCCACGGAATCATCGGAATTGAGGGACACCGAGGACTTGCCCAGACGGGAATCCTTGGACATGCGGAACATCATCCCGACATCCCTCTTGGTCTCGATGTTGCTGATCTTGGAATCGTCGATGTAGACGGTATGGACCAGCGTATCCGATGCGTACGCCTCGGCCTGATCGTATCTGCCGGCGGACTGCATCGCCCTATCGACCGCGTTGGAGATCACTGTCCTCCCCCCACGATCATCCTGGCACGCATGTACGGCCCACCCGAGGAGACACGGACCCAATCCTCGATACCCTTTCCACACATCCCTCCGTCGAGGACGACCTCTTTCGTCAGGGCGTCCGCCGAACACAGGATGTCAACGGACCTGCCCGTGAGTGTGAACGACTGGACCATGTCGGTGACCTCCCCGTTCTTCACGATGTATCCCCTGAGGCATTTCGCTTCGAAACACCCTCCGACGGGGTCCTCCATCCCGTTGATCATCTTGTCGCAGAGGATTCCGTCCTTCGTATCCGCGATGAGTTCGTCCTTGTCCCATTCACCGGGTGCGAAATACGTGTTGGTCATCCTGACCCATACCCTCTTTCCGAAATTCTCTGCCCTCCCGTTACCTGTGGGCCTGCATCCGAGCTGGGATGCGGTCTCGAGACTGTGCATGTATCCGGTGTAGACCCCGTTCTCGATGATCCTGGTGCATGACGAAGGGGTGCCCTCGTCATCGAAGGGGACCGATCCATGGGCTCCTGCGACCGTACCGTTGTCGTACATGGATATGATGTCGGAGGCGACCTTCCTGCCGACGGCGTCGGTGAGGAACGACCTCCTCTTGGTGATCTCGTCGCCCTCCGAGGCGTGACCCATGGCCTCGTGTGCCAACAACCCGGAGACCATGGGGTCGGATATGACCGTTAGGTTGCCGGACGGCGCCCTGACGGCACCGAGTGTCGCGATGGCCTCGTCGGCCGCCGTGCGTCCGATGAGTTCCAGGTCCGCATCCTTGACCACCTCGAAACCGAGGGTGCTGTCGGGACCATCGTAATAACGCTCCATCCTCTGACCGTCCGCCGCGATCGCCATCGCCCTGCACAGGGTTCTGACCTCCTGCCAGGATATGTCGGAACCGGCGGAGTTGACGAGACAGTTCTCCTTGACCTCTTCGGAATACGCACCGACCCTGTTGACGATCCTGTCGTCGATGGCCTGGGCGTTGTCCACATCAATCGCTGCGGAGATCTTCTCGGAGAGGTCCACGGAATCGGGATGGATCCTGACCTGCGCACCCATATGGCATTTGACGGTCGATGGTTCGAGCTCCAGATCGGACTTCCTCTCCCCGGACGCGTTCCTGACCGCCTCCCTGGCGGCATCGATGATGGCGTCCTTTCCGAAGGAGGTGACCGTCCCATAACCCCATCTTCCCCCTATCCATGCCCTCAGGCATACGCCGCCGGTGCTCTTCTGGACCAGTTGCCTGAGTTCCCCGTTGGTAGTGCTGACCCCTATGTTCCTGATGGTCTGGGACCTCGCATCGGCGAATTCCGCTCCGGAGTCCCTCATGACGTCGACGGCCTTGGACAGGATGTCCTGGACATCGGTTGCGCATATCGTGCATCCCGACATCATACCACCGTGAAGGAATGGTCGAAGGAGGTCAGGATCTCGCAACCGTCCTCTGTGATCAGACAGGTGTCCTCGATCCTTATCCCGCCCACACCAGGGATGTAGATCCCCGGTTCGGCTGAAACGACGTTTCCCGCACGGAGGACCTGTTCGGACCTGGGCGATACGGAGATGTCCTGATGGACCTCCATCCCGATACCGTGACCGAACGAATGGATGAACTTGCCCTTGAACTCGCTCTCGTCGATGATCTTCCTGGCCGCCAGATCGGCCGCGTTTGCGGCTGCCCCGTCACGGTATTCCGCTATTCCGGCGAGCTGTGCCTCGCGGACGACCTCGTACGCCCTCTCGAGGATCTCGGGGGGCCTTCCAAGGAACACCGTACGGGTCATGTCCGAGCAGTACCTGTCGTACTTGGTGCCGAAATCGAACAGGGCCGTATCCCCCTTCTTCAACCTGTAATCGCAGGGCATGTGGTGGGGCTGGGAGGAGTATGCACCGAACGCGGCGATGGTGTCGAATGCATTACCGGTTCCACCGAGCTCCCTCATCCTGTTGTCCATGCATGCGGCGACCTCCTTCTCGGAAACCCCTTCGGAGAGCATGTCCGGGATCTCCCCGGCGACCTGGGACGAGATGGCACATGCCCTTCTGGTGGCTTCGATCTCCTTGGAATCCTTGATGGACACCGTGTCGCCGATGGCCTTGCCTGCATCCACGCACTCTATGTCCCCCGCGACCTTCCTGATGTACTCCACGCCGGCATAGGTTGCGGAATGCATGTTGAATCCCACCTTTCCGCATCCGCGAAGGGCATCCCTGATGAAACCGTCCCTCTCCTCGCGGTTGTGGAACACATGGACCTCACCCTTCCCCTCGTGTGCGGACTCCTCTTCGAGGATGCTCACGATGACATGCAGCGAACCGTCGGAACGGACGATGGCGAAGGAGCCTTCGAACGTGCCCGAACCCTGTTCCGTCAGATACCAGAAAGTGGAGTCGAGGAAGGGATCCCCGTCGTTGACGATGACGACGGCATCCATGCCCTCGGCGTTTGAAACAAGCCTCTCGGCCCTTGTTTTCTCCATGCCGGGACATCGACACGGGCGCAAATATATTCTTGGCCTGAAAAAACGACAACGGCGATCCATCGAAAAGGAGCCGTCGCCGGGGAAGGATGTGAAAGGGTTTGAGGGCGGCCGTGAAGCCCACCCTCAGATTCCGATCCATTCGTTGCGGACGATCCTCTTGAGTGCCGATATGGCGGACATCGCGGCAAGATACGAGGTCTTGGGATTGTCCGGGGACGGGACGTTGTACGTGTGACAGGTCATCTCACCGAACTCGCCCTTGATCCTGAGTTCATGGGAGTTGCTCTTGGACGCGGGATCGACGACGATGGTGACCTTGGTCTTGTCGAATCCCATTCCGAGGAGACTGACGGTTGCTGCCACGTTGATGTTCCTGGGGAACAGGGAGACCGCCTCCCTGGCGGTTCCGGAGAACACGACGGTGGGCTCGGAGAGGGAATTCACATCGATTCCCTTCTCTATCATGTAATCCACACCGGTAAGGCTCTTGGGGCCCTTGGTGGTGATGAGTTCCACGTCCTCGAGTTCCCCCACGGAGGAGGATCTGAGTCCATCGGTTCCGCAGACGGCACCGGACGGGATGAATATGCGGGACTCGCAACTCTTCGCCTTGGATGCGACGGACTCCCTGAATGCATCGTCGACCAGTGCACCCACGGACATGACCATGATGTCGACTCCCCTGGCAACCACCTTTGGGATTATGGTGCGGGCGGCCTCCTGGGATGCGGCCTCGACGACCAGGTCGCAGTGGTAGAGTTCCTCCTCCACATCCTCGACCTCCACGGCCTTGTTCAATTTGGAGGCGAGCTCGGCGGCGAGCCCCTCCCTGGAATCGATGAGGTATATGCTCTTTACCTCTTCCATCTCGTCTGCGGCCATGGCGAGCTTGGAGCCGATGGAACCGCAACCTACAATCGTAATGCGCATGAATCCTCGCTAGATGATACTCTATATTAATCATTTATGGGGAAGTGACAACCCCGATACGATTAATGATACGTATTTCGTTGATTTGCTACGAAAAACAATATGTTATCTACGGAATCCATCAATCAGCGTAGACCGTCCCACTCCGACAGGAACTCCTCCAGGAACCCCTCCATGTAGCGGTGACGGGACTCCGCCATCGAACGTGCGGTCGGGGTGTTCATCATGTCCTTCAGCAACAGGAGCTTCTCATGGAAGTGATTGATGGTCGTCCCCTTGTTGGAATGGTACTCCTCCGCACCCATTCCGAGGTTCGGTCCCTCCCCGGGAATGTGCATGTCCCTGCCGCGACTGCCCCCGTATGCGAACGCCCTGCCTATCCCGACGGCGCCTATGGCGTCCAACCTGTCGGCATCCTGGACTATCCTGCCTTCCAGGGTGTCCGGAACGACCGAGTCCGTCCCTTTGAACGAAACCTGCGAGATGTTGAGACACACCTCTTCGATGAAATCCGCGGGGAGCCCCTCGCCATGCATGAACGAACGGGCGTTGGGCATCCCCTCCCCTTCGAACAGTTTGCGGTCGTCCACATCGTGGAGGAGTGCGGACAGCCTCACGACGTCCATGTCCCCGCCCTCCTTGGAACAGATGGTGCGGGCGAGGGCGTGGACGCGCAACGTGTGGTGGATATCGTGACCTCCGCTGTCGCCTGCGAACAGGCCGTCGGCGAACGACACCGCCCTGTCGAACACGCCCTCGTCCACGTGATCACTCCGAGAACATCGGTGACGAGAGATACCTCTCGCCGGTGTCGGGCATCAGGACGACTATGGTCTTTCCCTCGAATTCGGGCCTGCGTGCCAATTCGACGGCCACGGACAGGGCGGCCCCTGAG
>JAFVZY010000113.1 GCA_017507885.1 Candidatus Methanomethylophilaceae archaeon
ACCATGGGCTCGATGGCCAGGGTCATGCCAGGCACATGGACGTCTGCAGACCCAAGGTCTCGGACGGATGGGAGCGTCTGATGAGGACGCTCGAGCTCCTTCCGTCCCTCGACACCCGTACCGTCATCAGACACACCCTTGTGAAGGATGTGAACTTCGGATGGTTGGACGAATATGCCGCCCTGGATCGCATCGCCGACCCCAATCTGGTGGAACCCAAGGGATACGTCTTCGTGGGAGGTTCCAGAAAGAGGCTGTCCATGTCGTGCATGCCCTCGTTCGACGAGATCAGGGATTTCTCCGCCGGTCTGGGCGAGAGGATCGGCATGGAGATCGTCAACGAGAGGGCCGACAGCCGCGTCGTCCTTCTGGGTCACCCCGGGGAGGAGACGGACGTCAGGAAGATCTACGGTATGTATTGATTCGGGATCTCGGGGTCACCACTCTATGGGTTCACGCTTTGTGTAACCGAACAGGGAGACCCCGAGCATCTCCAGCTGTTTCTCGGAGAACCACATCCCCATTTCGGAACGATACTTGTCCATGTCTCCGATCTGGGGGTTCGGATGGTCCGGGTTTGCGAGTTTGTGCCCCATCGAGGCGTAGAGTTCCTCCAGGTTTTGGAATCTGTGAACCTCCGTGATATCCACGAAGATCTCCCTCCTGGATCCCCTGTCCTTGAATCTGATCACGTCTCCGACCTTCGCCTTGTCCCACGGGCAATTGTTGAAGCGGACATCGTACCTCCTGTTACCGCGTTCCAGGGAATTGAAGAACCTGGTGTCGAGGGTGATGTCATGGATCGGTGGGAGTTTGGTCCCCTCCCTCTCCATGGCCTCCTCCACTTTTTCGTAATCGATTCCGATGTCCGTGCATCCCTCGTCGATCAACCTGATCTGGTATCTGCAGATGTCGATCGTCCGCCTGTACAACGATGCTTCGCATTTGGTGATGGACAGGAGCCTCTCGGCCAGTTCCTTCGCCTCCTCCAGACGACCGACGCATCTGAGCATGTCCACCATCGTCAGCATGTCCTTTATCGTGTTCTTATCGCTTTTTCCGAATTCGGCCAGGCCCAGTTCCCTGAGTTCTTTCGATCCGGACGTGCCCCCGTCGGTGGTCGAGGGGCGATAACTGCACGATCCGTCGTCGAAACGCCATGCCGCATGGAGGTACAGGTGTCCGGCCCCGTTATGATCCCCCGATTTGGAGGTCAGGATGGCATGACACCAATCCCAGTTGTCCGATTCCAACGCCTCCTGGTATTCTGCGGTGGAGAGGTCGTCCAGGGTCACATCCGTGTCCCTTCCGATGTTCGACGAGCAGTAGCCACACCCCTTGCAGTGTTGAACCGATAACCTGACGGGATCGCATCCCAGTGATCTGGGTCTCCCATCCAGATTGGAACCGAACGCAGTGAACGATTCCACACACGACACGTTGTTCTCCGTTCCACAAACCGCACAAGCCATTCTGTAATTCCTTATGATCGTCATTGCCGCATCCCTTCCGTCGATGGATCATGGTGGATGTCGTATTCAGTTCCACGCCCATATAACTTCGAGAACGGTCGGAGGGTTTCACATTTTCGCGATGGACGGAATGGAAACAAAAGAAAGGTGGGAGGGCCCGGAGGCCCTTTTTGATTCGGGTTTAGAAGTGGATCCAGCCGTTCACGAACATGAGGGCGATCAGGATCAGATGTATTCCGAGGAAGACGTAGTTCAGTTTGAACTTGGCCTTTTGCGTCTTGTGCCTGGCATATTCCATTCCAGCCACCGCACCGAACGGACCCACGAGTCCGAAGAGCAGGAGGGTGGACTCCTTGGTCCTCCACTCCTTCTTCTGCGCCTTCCTTTTGTCCATCAGGTAGGCTGCGAACGATGCGATGTTCAGTATGAGGAACACCACCAGGAAGATCAGAAAGGACATCCGATGACCTCAGAACCCTTTGATCCAGTCGTCCACCTTGGTGGACACACCGGCCGCGTTCATGGTCTCGCCCTTCTTGCAGAAGTAGACGGCATCGGAGATTCCGAGACGGTCCGCGACATCGAGACACTGCTTGGAACCCTTCTCATCGGAGAACATGCAGGATATGAAGAGCTTGATCTTCTTGTTGGCGAGCTGGGAACCGTTCTTCTCGATGAACGAGACCACGGGTTTGTAGGGGGAACCGGCATGGATCCCCGTTCCGAATACTATGGTGTCGTATGCATCGAGGTCGAGCATCGTGATCTCCTTCAGGTTGAAGGTGTCCGCACCGATCTTGCCTGCGACGTATTCGGCGATCTTCTTTGTGTTCTTTGTCAATCCTGTTGCATAGAGGATAGCGGTATTTCCCATGGTCTCACCCATCCCTTCACATTCGATTTCAGAATGCTTCGGCGATCTTCTCTGCGGCGGCGATGGCGTCGGCATCGTCCTTTGCGGGCTTTCCGGCGGCGGCCTCGGAGAAGACGTAGGTGCCAAGGAGGTTCATTTTGAAAAATCCTCCCATGACGCCCTCGATCTGCTTGGACATGGCGACTGCCCCGTCGACTCCTCCGCCGCAGGTGACGATGACTCCGCACTTCTTTCCCTCGGGGATCTGGAGGGCGAAGTTGGCTCCGATGCAGCAGTACATCCTGTCCTCGAAGGCCCTGTACTGGGCGGTGGCGTGTCCGAAGTAGGTGGGGGTTGCGACGATGATTCCATCGGCCTCCTTGACGGCATCGATGACGGGGGTCATGTCGTCCTTCCTGACGCACTTTCCGGATTTCTTGCATGCCATGCATGCCTGGCAGGCCTTGTAGTTCTCGAGCTCGTTGATGTTGAAGACGGTGACGTCGTTTCCGGCGGCCTCGAGTTTGGCCTTCATGGCACCGGTGAGGGCGACGCAGTTTCCGTTCTTCCTGGGGCTTCCGTTGACGATTACGATTTGTGACATGTGCATATCGGGTTGATATCATGATATATAAGTGTTGCTTGCCAAAATGTAATTAAATACGAACGATGTTGCCAAGGCGATAAGATGGCGAGAGTCGATTGCGCTTTGGATGCGGCCATGGAGGTCATAGAGGGTCGTTGGAAGACCACCATCATCTGCATGTTGTACATGAACGGCCCCATGAGATTCTCACAGCTCCAGTCCAAGATCGGCACGGTGTCCGCCAGGATGCTCTCCAAGCAGCTGAAGGAGTTGGAGGCCGACAGGATGATCCTCCGCAACGAGGTCGTGAAGGGCGGTGTCAGGGTGGAGTACTCGTTGACATCCAAGGGTGAATCGATCATCCCCGCCCTCAAGCAACTGGCCTGTTGGAGCCTCGACAATCAGATGATCAACGTCATAGTCCCCGAGGACGAATCCCATCCCCTGTTCGTCACGCAACAGGATGTGGACCGTTTCGTCTCCGGGGAGGATTGAGCATCGACGCCATCATGAAGGTGAGAACATGGCATATCCAGTAACTCTGATAGATCAGGAGAGGTCGTCCGCCCTCGTCCGTTCGCTTTCCGAAGTCAACCATCTGTCCTCCAAGGCGGACATATCCGGAATCTGCGTGGAGCTGTTCACCACCAACAGGGATTTCCTGGAGATGTGGACCGAGAACTTCTATCACACGGACGACCACGTGCGCTCCCATGCCCGCATATTCTGTCTGGACGACCCCTCGGTGGAACTCCATGCGGAGTACGACGTCCCCGGTCGCACCATATTCCTGTTCAATTTCGACTACTACGGGTGGGTGAAGAGCGTGGCCCTCGGTATCGCCGGGAACATCCTGGAGGACGTCCATGGCATCTTTCCCGTCCACGGTGCCGCACTGGACATCGACGGTGCAGGTGTGACCCTGATCGCGCCGTCCAAGACCGGGAAGACCACCCAGTCATGGGGCCTCCTCAGGGGAGCCAACACCCACCTGGTCACCGACGATTGGTATTTCGTCGAGTTCGGATGCGGAAGGCCCGTCATCTCCTGTTCCGAGAAGAACTGCTACATCGATGCCGACATCGGTGACGTGTGGGAGGAGTACGGGGCATTGGTCAAGGACGTCCGCTTCGACAACCGCGGTCGCGGGATCGGAAACGTTCGTTGGGTCAAGGGCAAGGGTTCCATGGTGAACGGGACCTCCATGAGATACGTGTTCCTGTTGAAGAGGGACAACGACGATGAGACCCTGGTCAGGCAGATGCAGCCCGACGAGGCCGTGGATTACCTCGTGGCACACGATTTCTGCAACCCCCATCAGCTTCTTCGTGACGAATGGAGGATGGCCAGGAGGACCGAGTTCTTCAGGAGGTACTTCTCCCAGTGCGAGGTGTTCATGGTCAACACCCGTCTTCCCGCAAGGGAGACCCAGGAGCAGATCCGCAACGTCTTAAGGGGTCGTTGCAGCATCTGACGAATAGAAATGCGGGAGCTGGTCGTCCACGACGGTCATGGAATCCTCCGTGACGTCGCATTGGAGGACCAGCACCCTCACACCCTTCCCTTCCGCTTCTTCCAGGACCCTTCCGAACTCCTCGTGTGTGGCGTAGTTCGGGGTGAACGATCCCATTCCACGCATCTGGACGATGAACACCGCCCATGCGGAGTGTCCCTCTTCGATGCACCTCATCAGACCCCTCAGGTGTTTGACGCCCCTCTCCGTGGGTGCGTCGGGGAACGAACACAGACCTTCGTGTTCCAATGTGACGCCCTTGACCTCTATGAACACCTCCCCGTCGGGAGTGTCCGCATGGAAATCGAAACGGGAGTCGCCGTGGGTGTATTCCGGGCGGATTATCGAACCCTCCGGGAGGAGATCCGATCCAAGGAGGAATTCCCCGAATGCCTTGTTCGGTGCCTGGGAATCGATGTTGATCAGGAGGTCCCCCTTGTATGCCGCGACGAGGTCGAAACGCGTGGCCCTGTCCGGGTTGTCGGATTCGGACAGGATGACCTTGGCACCTGGGATCAGGATCTCGCCGCATCTTCCGGTGTTCTTCACGTGACATCTTACTACAGGGTCTGGCACATCCCCTTCGCCTTTGATCCGGACGTTGGCGATGAATCTGTTGGGCCTGTCTATGAATGTCCCTTGAATCACACGGTCGTACTTCATTTCCATCTACCGATCCGTTACCGGATTGGAGGGCATTGTTGGGAATTTCCGTGAAGAAAAACCCTTGACGCCAACATATGTCAGCATCGAGGTAATGGAGTTTGGGGGTATAATTAGTTTGATGGTTCGGCGGGTTCCTCCCCGCCGATGGCAAGGTGGCTTCCCCCTATCGGATGCGGAGAA
Organism: Candidatus Methanomethylophilaceae archaeon; assembly: GCA_017507885.1. Lineage (GTDB taxonomy): Archaea > Thermoplasmatota > Thermoplasmata > Methanomassiliicoccales > Methanomethylophilaceae > Methanoprimaticola. Next base: position 5,271 of record JAFVZY010000113.1, read on the forward strand.
TCGTATGAAGTCTCTCAGAACAGGAAACAATCCCCCTCCCGTATTCCGGCGGCGACATGGCCGTCGTAGTCGAGAAGCACGCAATCCAGACTCATCTCCGAAGCTATCGAACAAAAGAGAACAGAAGTGTCCTCGCAATCCCCTTTGTGGAGGAACAGCGTCTCTATGGGATATGCCCAGAAGTCGCTGGTCCCGTACGTCCGATCGTCATAGGAATAACGTATCGAACTCTGGACGAATGCGAGAACCGCCTCCGCTTTCAGGAGATTGGAACCGTCCCCCGTCTTGGACAGGATGTGTTCCGCCACCTTCTGAACGTAGTAATCGGATTCTATGAACGAGACAGGACAGTACAAAATAGGCGTTGGCGATATAATTGGTTAGTTAAACTTGGTTAAACCAATGGCAAAGATAACTTTTTGAGATTATCATTCCAGTCTTTACGATGTCGTCTTATTGCCAAGTGATTAATAATTCTGAAACATTATTTCACACAAGGTATTCACTTGCAACCTGATGTCGAAACGAGAAAGGTCTTCATATCATACTCCTGGTCGGATCAACCCAGGGTTCTGAATATTGTTGAGAGACTTCTATCCAGCGGAATCGATGTCGTTATGGATGTCTACGATCTCGAACCCGGCATGGACAAGTATCAGTTTATGGAACGTTCAGTAAATGATCCTTCTGTAGATTATGTCCTCATATTCAGTAGCAAAGTGTATGCTCAAAAAGCCAACAGCCGTGAGGGCGGTGTCGGAGACGAAGCCCAGATTCTCAGCAAGGATGCGTATGATTGCAATAAGAACAAGGTTCAGATAATCCTTCTTGAAAGAGACGAGAATAAATCTGAATGTGTGCCAGCGTATTTGAACACAAAGAAATACTTCGATTTCTCCTCTCCTGCAGTAGAACAGCTGGCATTCGAGGAATTGGTCAGATTCCTTTACAATAAGCCCCTGTTCAAGAAGCCTGCATTAGGCCAGAGACCTACATATCTGGATGAGGAGAAGGTAGATCTGTTTCCTCTGAGGGAGGAACTTTCTAGGCTTCCAATCGGGGGCACCCGCAGATTCTCAAGATTCATCGATGAAGTAGCGAAAAAGATTCATGAAACGATTTTCGATGCAAACATCAACATCGATAACTACCTCGAATACTACGGCCAACTTCAGAATATCAGAGAGGTATGCGTTGACTATGCGGTCAGATATTTCGAGAACGACGGAAAAATCTCAGACTTTTCGAAGAAGCTTATCGAGACTGTTGTAAATTGCTGTCTTTTCGGGATGCCATATATCAAGATAGATTTGGTCCGTTCATTCGCCCATGAGTTACTGATCTGTATGGTAGCAATCATCCTTTACTATGACGAACTGGAAGATCTGAGGGCATTGCTGTCATATAAATTCGAAATAAAGGGTCCGTACCGCAGTGTTAACAGTTTTGCTACATATTCTGACATCTACCACTACTCAGATATCTTTGAACAGATCAACCATAAAGATCAGAGGAAGAGGGTGTGCCTTCATGCCGATCAAATGGTCAGCAGACAACAGTATCCATACATCACACAGGAGACACTTTCCACGGCGGATTTAGTAATGTATCATCTCCGCCCCATGCTCTCTATAAAGGATGACTATTGGTTCCCGTTGCTGTACGTTTATTTCGATGGCGGAATCAAGCTGTGGGCCAGATTGGAATCGAAATCTTATCTGGAAGCATTTGAGGAGATTTTTTCAATCGAAGATAAGAGACTCATAGATCTCATCAGCAACAATCCGCACCGGGACCGTATGAGACATACAAACTCCTGGGATGAGGCCCCGTGGATCTCTGCATTCATAGATGTTGACAAGATTGGAAAAGATGCCTGAGTTCGATTGACCATCAATACAAAAAGCATTACTCGTTGTCAAAAACTATGTTGTCATAATTCTGAATGAGGCGGATTCCAATATCCAGATGAATCAAAGACATCATGGCGAAAACGAATCTGGTCTTCTCTACTATGAAGAACGGAAGGTAATAGAACTCCTTCTCATCGTAGGTTAACTCTTCCTGCACTCTATCATAGAGTGCAAATGTGATTTGTTTTCCCTCCCGTTTCACCCCGCAGGCATGAGAGATGGAATTGCGCAATTCCTGGACGTCCGAGTAGTAACCGCACATGTTCTTGTATTTCAGGATGTCATGGGCGACAGTTTTGTTCCTTTGTTCGTTATCGACATATTTGTTCAATTCTGAAACGAGATAAGTGTGGCATACAGAATAATAATTCGACCACAAGTCCTGGATTGCTTTGGTCGTCAGATTGAATTTCGCATCCTTTGTCAGTAGAGACCAGTTCAGATTCCGTACATATTTGTTGAAATTTGTATGGTGTTGATGGACACGGTTTGACAACTCCTCGAAGTCTGGCTGCTTACGGTCGAGGGCACTTTCAAGGACCTGTTTGTACTGCATTTCAGCTCTGAGTTTATCCGCTGCGTCGTGGATCGAGAAATAAATGATAGCATAATCCCAGAACTGCTTCTTGCAGGCCCTTTTAAAGAATCTACTGCTCCAGTAGTCCTCGTATAGCCTGCCGGAGGCCATTTCGAGGAATGGGTACTTGGGGAAGATGGCCATTTCGAGATTCTTTCTTACCTCTTCAAGATACTGTCTGAGGTTCTTGAATCCGCCAGATTTGCAATCATCAATCATACCCGAAAGATCATTCAGTACTTTAGTACGGATTTGTTCCTTTGTCGGATATTTCCCCAGAGACTCAATCATATAACTTTCATAGCCTGGTAGGAAATAAATATTGTTGGAGAAGCTGAAGATGATGGTATTCGATCGATATGGATGGTGAAGAAATGGAGACTCGTGTCGTGAAGCGACTATAACTTCGTGCAAATTAAATAAGAAACAAAGAGTTACCTTTTCGTCGGGTATACCATGAAACCGCTTGGCCGCATCACTCGTTGTAAAGTAAGGGATATTTGGACTAACGAGAATGATTTCTCGGATTGGCTGTTCATCCCGGAGAACATTGAGCTTCTTAGCGATACGTTGGGGCTGAACACGATTATTACCCAGACCCGCGAGGATAATGTGGGTGGATTCCGTGCCGACATCGTAGGCGAGGAGACGGATACCGGCAGGAAGGTCATTATCGAGAATCAGTTCGAGACCAGCAACCACGATCATCTGGGGAAGATTATCACGTATGCGGCCGGGAAGGATGCTTCGATCATCATTTGGATTGTCGAGGATGCAAGACCCGAACACGCATCCGCTATCGAGTGGCTGAACAATAACATGACCGACAAGGGATTCTTCCTTGTCCAGATCGAAGTAATCAAGATTGAGGATTCCCTTCCTGCGGCAACATTCACCATTATCCAGAAACCCAATGAATATATCCAATCTGTGAAGGCTGAAACGGACACTACTAAGCAGTTCAAGTATTCCTACTGGAGCCAATTCCTGGATTATGTTAAAGGTGACAAAAAGTTCCTCAGAGAATATCCTGGTACCGAATCGCGTAAAGCTTCTGGCGATCATTGGTTCACTTTCAGAAAAGGCTGCAAAGGAGATTATCACATCAACTGTAACATCTTCACTCGCAACAGTCAGCTACTCTCTATTGGGGCTGACATTTGGATTAGCGATGATAAGGAGCTTTTCAAGAAATTCGAAGCTCACAAAGAAGAAATCCACCAGGCACTCGGTTACGAGATGGAGTGGGATCTGAAGGAAGACAAAAAGGCCACCAGCATTAGGATTAAGAGGGACGTCAAAGAAGGAGAATCTCTGGAATCGACGTTCGAGTGGCTGAAAGAAAAAACTGTGACGCTGAGGGCTGTTTTTAACAAATACTGCTAAATTGAGTGATTATATGGGCAAAAAGAAACTCA
>JAFVZY010000011.1 GCA_017507885.1 Candidatus Methanomethylophilaceae archaeon
AAGAAACCAAGATGCCGGAGGGTAGGCTATCCCTGTAACGGGCGCAGGCGATGGCGCAGGGCGAAGCCCGGAGACGAGCGCGCCCCCAACGTCAAGGTCTGCGAACCACTCTGAGTCAGGTTTTTAAACCAGACCCGGATTTACCTTTGGTCGTCTTGGTTGTTGTAGCAAACATACATTGACGACCACTTTTTTAAAAGGGCGGATTTGTTGAAAATCAGTCCATATCGCGATGGAATTGTGAATCATAAGGGGATGAAGAAGGGAATGGACCCACGGAATTCCGTGGTAAAGGGTTTCAGGGACGGGCGAGGTGTTCCGCGCCCGGTCTTGCTCAATCGAATTTTCCGACGACCGCCTTGATACGACGGACACCTGCGGCGGAGCTCTCCTCCTTCTTGATTTTGAATCCCTGGAGCTCGGAGGTGTTGCTCACATGGGGTCCACCGCAGATCTCGCAGGAGACGTCTCCGATGGTGTACACCTTGACCATTTCGCCGTACTTGTCGCCGAAGACACCGATGGCGTTCCTCTCACGGGCCTGCTCTATGGGCATCTCCTCGCAAACGACGGGGATGGCAGCCTTGATGGCGTCGTTGACGTACTTCTCGACGGCCTTGAGCTCCTCGGGGGTGCACTTCCTGTCGAGGTTGAAATCGAATCTGAGCCTCTCGGCGGTAATGTTGGATCCCTTCTGTTGGATGTCGGGGCTGACGTGAACCCTGAGCGCGGCGTTGAGAAGGTGGGTCGCGGTGTGCAGCTTGGTGGTCTCGACGGCGTGGTCGGCGAGTCCTCCCTTGAACTGCTGGTCGGCTCCGGCACGGGAGTTCTGCTGGTGGTTCTTGAACCTGCCCTCGAAATCCTCTATGTCGACCTTCATTCCCTGCTCGGCCGCCAACTCCTGGGTGAGCTCGATGGGGAATCCGAAGGTGTCGTACAGCTGGAACACGGCCTTTCCGTCGAGGACGTCCCCGGGCTTGTTGTTGGCGATGACCTCGTTGAACCTCCTGAGTCCCTTGGTGAGGGTCTTGCGGAATTTCTCCTCCTCCGAGGAGATGTTGGTGTAGATGAACTCGCTGTTGCGCTGGAGTTCGGGGTATGCTTTGGAGTACTCGGAGACGACGACCTCTGCGATCTCCTTCATGCAGGCGTTCTCGATTCCGAGTTTGGACATGTATCTGCTCGCCCTTCTGATGAGCCTTCTGAGGATGTATCCCTGTCCCATCTTGGAGGGGGTGACACCGTCTCCGAGGATGAAGGTGGCGGCCCTGAGGTGGTCGGCCACGATTCTGAACGCACGGGTGTCGTCCTCGTCGACTCCGTACATCTTTCCGGACAGTTCCTCGACCTTTCCGATGATGCCGGAGAAGAGGGGGGTGTCGTAGACGGTCTCTTTTCCGTTCAGGATACGGAGAATCCTCTCGAGTCCCATTCCAGTGTCGACATTCATCTGCTTGAGGGGGGTGAACTTGCCTTCCGCGTCCTTGAAGTACTGCATGAAGACGTTGTTCCAGATTTCTGTGAACTTTCCGCAGTGGCAGGAGGGGCCGCATTTGGGGCCGCATTTGGGCCTGCCGTCGTCGAAGAAGATCTCGGTGTCGGGTCCGCAGGGTCCGGTCTGACCCGCTGGTCCCCACCAGTTGTCCTCCTTTCCGTAGAAGTAGATCTGATCGTCCCTCATTCCGTGGCTCTTCCAGATTTCCGCGGTCTCGTCGTCGCGGGGGATGTCCCCCTCACCCTCGAAGGCGGTGACGGCGAGGCTGTTGGGGTCCATTCCGAGGACGTCGGTGAGGAATTCGTAGCTCCATCCGATGGACTCCTACTCGAAGTAGTCCCCGAGG
>JAFVZY010000012.1 GCA_017507885.1 Candidatus Methanomethylophilaceae archaeon
GAGCTCTGATCGAGTAGGAGGCCAGTAATTAGTTCACTGGCCGACCCCTCCAACCACCGTGCATACCGTTCGGTACACGGCGGTCCGAGCATCTCTCCTGTACCTTGACCCAACGTTTCAGGAGGGTCCTGTCCTTGACGGTCTCGCGGACCACGTTCATGAGGATGTCCTGGTTCAGCGTGTCGAAAAACCTGGACAGGTCCAAATCGACCGCGTAGACATAGCCCTCGTCCATGAGTGCCCTGGCGTGGAGAATCGTCATGGGCGCTCCTGTTCGGTCTGAATCCGAAACTCGACTCGGAGAACAACGGTTCGTATATCGGTGTGAGGACCTGCGCGACCGCCTGTTGAAGCAGGCGGTCCACGGCCGCTGGGACACCGAGTTTCCTGGTCCCGCCGTCGGGTTTCGGAATCTCCACCCTCCTGACGGGCATGGGTTTGTACTTCCCCGCCCTGACCTTCTCCTTGAGGTCGCCGATGTTGGCGGGCAACCATTCCTCGAGTTCCGTCACGGTCATATCATCTATGCCCGCCGAACCCCTGTTGCCGACGACGCGTTCGAGGGCCTGTCGGATGTTGTCATCGTCGAGGACCTTATCGATCAGGTCGTCGTAAGGGACCAAATCGACGTCTTCCACCCCGCACATGCTATGCGCTTCTTGATGTACTTCCGATTCCGTCATACCTCCATCGAGGAAGCTGTCCAGTGTTTTCTGCTTTCCATGCATGTCGTTGTTTCCTCCGTCTATTGATTCCGATGCTCGTCCGCCCCTTCGCCAGAACCCCCATCGGTGGGCACTCTCGGCTACTATGAGCGGAAGCTGACTCCTCACGGTTCAGCCCTCCCGTCGCCGGAAGGGGTTGTCCGTCCGATGGGCGGACCTATCCGTGAGGCCTCCCCCGGTAAGGTGGCGAATCTTTCCTCCCATGTAACCACCGCATCTACGCTGAAAGGGTCCGTGTAGTGTGGGACTTCGGTTTTCGTATCAACCTCGTCCGCCCTTTCGCGCATGCACATGCGGTTCCTATTCGTTGGTTCGGGATTTTGCCTGGGACTTCCTTCAGATTCCTCCTCGCGGGGGACACCCTTGTCTTCGGCTAGCGGTTCCCACTACCAAGCCCGCAGGGGACTTTCACCCCCTAGATTCGCCCCATGCAGGGCACACCACACGTGGCCCTCGCTTAAGCGAGGAACACGACCGTTGTGGCCCCGACATCGCGTTTGGGTTATCGAACAGTGTAGTGTCGATCGTAATCTATTCTTTCAGATATCCACGTCATGGAGGGATGCACAATGTTCATCGGATTGGATCACATTGAAATCATGTATCATAATCCATAAAATTATTGGATTGAAATCCATGAATATGAAACATTTAAATCCAGACATCCCATCCTTGGATACATGTCCGAGAGGATGGTCCCACGTACGGAGTACATCAGACAACTCGATTCGTTCAGGAAGGATGTCGGATTGATCAAGGTCATCACAGGTGTCCGCAGATGCGGCAAGTCCGAGCTGATGAGGCAGTTCAGGCAGCACCTCATGGACGATGGGGTGCCGGAAGGTGACATCATCTATGTGGATCTGGAGAGGAAGAGGTACGTCATAGATTCAGAGAGGATGCTCTACGAGACCATCAGGAACTCCATCCGTTCGGAAGAATGCTACATACTCCTGGACGAGGTCCAGTTGGTGAAGGGTTGGGAACGTGTCGTCACCACCGCCAGGAACGAGTTCGGTGCCAACGTCTACATCACGGGCTCCAATTCCAAGATGCTCTCGGATGAACTGGGGACGCACATCACCGGACGTTTCGTACAGATACACGTGATGCCGTTCTCCTTCCGCGAGTTCCTCCAAAGGTATCCGATCGATCCTGACAACGGCCACACCCAGAGGTTCGTCCAGTACATGCACTGGGGTGGTATGCCCATCATCGACCTCGATGACGGTAACACGAAGAACAGGGCGATCCTCAGGGGGGTGTACGACTCCATCGTCAACCACGACATCCGTCCGAGGGTCGATCTGGACCAGTCGATACTGGAGAACGTCACGTCGTTCATGCTGTCGAACACGGGGAACCTGACGTCCGCAGGCAGGATAACAGAGGGTGCGCTGATAGGGGACCCACGCACCACGGAGAAGTACCTCTACGAACTCTGCAAATGCTACATATTCTACAAGTCCGAACGTTACGACATCATCGGTGCCAAGCACATGCAATCGAACGCGAAGTACTATCCGGTGGATACGGGGATGATGAACACCATCCTGTACGGTCACGAACTGAACGAGGCGGCGATGCTCGAATGCATAGTGTTCCTGGAACTTGTAAGACATGGTTACAGGGTCTCTGTCGGATCCTACAGGAGCAGGGAGATCGATTTCACCGCCTGGATGGAGGAGTGTCCCCCGGAGTTCTACCAGGTCGCATTGAGATTGGATGACCGGAGGACGTTGGACAGGGAACTGGACTCGTTCAGGAGGATGGGGGTCGGATGCAGGAAGGTACTGGTAACATTGGACCGCGACCAATACGATGTACCGGATGATGTGGAGCTGGTCAACGTAGTGGACTGGCTGCTGGACCCCATATGATCCATGTCACCTCGGAACGGGAGCCGTCCAGATCTTACGCAGAAGTTGTTGTCCGAATCCACGGGCATCCCGGTCGGTCCCGTCAGGAGGATACCGACAGGGTTGAGGGAAGATGGCATCATCACCCACAGGGGAAGCGACAGGAAGGGCGAATGGATAGTGAAACGCGGCCCCGGATGAACCGGTCGACGTCGCTACCGTTCCAACTCGCTTCCGGCTCACTGCTGGCTCACATCTAGCTCATGATCCAGATGCAAGCCGGAAACACATCTGATGATGCATACGGTGTCCGAACACGGAACCATCACCGATCTCCGACCCGTATTCCCGTTGGACCGTGCATGGTCCCTCCGATGTGGTCCGATTATATACCGCGCCACATTCCCGAACCCATGATCTGTTCCCACTGCGGATTCGATGACGAGGGTCTGAACCCCTTCTCCAAATGCCTCGGATGCGGTCTGCCGTTCGGCACCACCGTCACGGATGATCTTTCAACCCTTTCGGTGGACGCGGGCGTTGGATCCCGCAATCACGAGTGAACACATCCCTCGTTCGGTCCTTTTGTCAAGGGGGAGGGTGCCTCTCCCCCATCCGTGTGCCTCAGTGCATGAGTCCCATCCCCCTCAGGATCCCCTCGATCTCATCCCTGCCCCCGAACCCCGACAGCATGTCGTGGTACGCTGTGGTTCCGTCGGTACCGGGGTCGAACCCCCTCTCGATATTCGCCAGCTGCATGTACAGGACGTAGTCCACGATCTCGTCCGAGATGCCCGCCGAGTCTAACGCGTCGCTGACGATCGCCGACCTCATGAGGACGCTGGACCTCCCGGCCCCGTACCCGTCCCCGTGGTACCACCTCAGGTCCACGTCGTCCATGTCGCCGATCAGTCCCGACTCCCTCAGCCTGTCGTAGGAGTCCCTCGGGTCGCGCTCCTCCCCCGCGGTCCCGGGTTCCGTCCTCCCAACCCTTCCCAGGAACACGTCCCTCTTGGTCTCCGGAAACGAGGGGTCTGTCAACCAGTCCCTTACGACCTCCGGATAACCACTCTCACCGTCCCTGCCGGTGATCCTCCCGAACAGCGTCCCCGCGATCCCCTCCAACACCTCGTCGGGTGCGTCCGAGGGGCAGTCGCTCACCTGGAAGTCGATCCATCCCGTCGAGCGCTGCCACCTGGCCTTGAAGTCGGTGAACCCGTCGTAGGATGCCCTCACGTCCCCGTATCCGTATCCCTTGCCGACACTCCTGAAGACCGTCTCCAGGTTCGGGTTCGCATCCCGTGCACGGTTCCGTGTACGTTCCCGTCCCTGGTCCCGTCCCTGTTCCCGTCCCTGTTCTCGTTTCCGTTTCCATTCTCCCTGTACTTTCCATACATTCTCTTTCTCTCCCGGGCACAAGTGCCCGAGAACGGGTCCGGCGGAGACGCCTTACGTGACCGTCGCGTGCGGAGAACAAAGAAACAGCAGAGCACCGACGGGCCGATATGCGCGTCGAAGCGTACCCGTGAAGGGCACGGTGGACAGAGAGGAGATTATGTTTCATTGAAGCCTTTATACACATCAATCGAATACCGTGACGACAACCATGGTATCCCTTTCATCGAACCTCACCGAAGAGGAGGTTAAGCTCCGTTACATCACACCTGCTATAGAGAAGGCAGGGTGGGGGAAAAACAGGATTCGTATGGAACCTTTGATTGAGGGCAGAATCCTCATCGATGGTGGGGAATCTTACCGTTCCAGAAACACCAGTCATCTGAAACCCGATTATTTGCTGATGACCAGTGGCGGCAAGTACCTGGCTGTTGTGGAAGCCAAAAACATGGATCACTCAATAAGCGAGGGGATACAGCAATCCAAGAACTATGCTTCCATCCTGGACGTGCCATTCGCCTTTTCATCAAATGGAGTTGGGTTCTACGAGTTCGATTTTAACACGGGTCTGACTCGCGAGTTATCTATGGGGGACTTCCCCTCCGAAGATGAGCTGTTGGCACGGCTGGAATCGGGATGCGGTATCGACAAGGATAGTGCGGTCCTGTATCCGATGCACTATGATGGGGTTGCGTCCCATAGTAAATATTTAGCAAGAGATGTGGCAAAGAATGATCTGTGTTCTAGATTGGGCGTAAAAATAATAAGAATCAGGGAAGAAGGATGTCCTGAGATTTCAAGAATAATTTATTCAGTAAAACCCAGCATCATGGGGACAGAGTATTTTGAAAGTTTATCTAATGTTATAAGCCTGGTAATTAAGGACATTTTAGATGTTGATATGAATGTAGATGGCATCGCCCCAACATCGTAGTAAAGATAAAACTCGGTGCCCTTATTGCACCAACCGTTCATTACTGATTGGATACAATGATCTACAAACTATTGCTCCCCAGCTTATTTCAGAACTTCATCCCGTGAAAAATGAGGTTCTAGATCCTTCTTTAGTGAAAGCATATTCAAACAAGAAATACTGGTGGATTTGCAAAGAGGGGCACGAGTGGCAGGCCACTATGAATAATCGTGTTAAGCATAAGTCTGGGTGCCCGATTTGTTATAAACAAAAGGAGGCGGTTAAATACGGCTCCAAATAATAATCTTAAAGATTGATGTGAGAAAAATAACCCCATTTTGCTTGAGGAATGGAATACATTAAAAAATGAAAAGCAGCCAGACCAATTCGCATATCAGAGTAATAAAAAAGTGTGGTGGATTTGCAAAGAAGGTCATGAATGGCAAGCAGTAATATCCACAAGAACTGTCAGAAGATATGGGTGCCCTTTTTGTTCAAGTCATTCTGTTTTAAAAGGGTATAATGACATATTTACTCTTAAACCAGACCTTAAAGATCAATGGCATCCATCAAAAAACGATATCGACCCATTTACAACTAGTGCAAATTCATCTAAGAAAGTATGGTGGATTTGCAAAGAAGGTCATGAATGGCAAGCAGCCATTAGAGATCGCAATCAAGGTGACGGATGCCCGTATTGTTCTGGCCATAGAGTGATGAAGGGTTTCAATGATTTAGAAACAAAAAAACCTGATTTGTCCAATCAATGGCATCCTACAAAGAATGGGTTGTTAAAGCCCAGTGATGTGACAATAGGTTCACATAAGAAAGTATGGTGGATTGATGAATTAGGTCATGAATGGAATGCAGAGATTAAAAGCAGAGCTCTGGGAGGAAACGGCTGTCCATATTGTGCCGGAAGAAAGGTTCTTCAAGGATTCAACGATTTGTTTTCACAAAATCCATCATTGGCTTCAGAATGGAATCAAATAAAGAACGGATCTTTGACTCCAGAGGAAGTTACAAGCAACAGTAATAAGATTGTGTGGTGGAAGTGTAATTTATGTGGATATGAGTGGAAAGCCGCTATCAATTATCGTAACGAAGGGCCAGGATGCCCATATTGTGCGCGTTACACTATGATTTCTTTTGAAGAGAAAGCTATTTCCTACTATCTATCATATATTTTCGAAATTGAAGAGAATTATCATAGTAAAGAATTAGGAAAATTTGAGATCGATTGTTACATCCCATCACTAAAAATGGGTATCGAGTATGATGGTGAAAAATGGCATAGAGACGTAGCAAGAGATATCAGAAAAAACGAATTATGTAAAAGAATTGGAATCGAATTGATAAGGATTCGTGAATCTGGATGCCCCCCTATGAATCAGGGAGTAGTAATCCCAATAACAAGGAAAGATCGTGGATCTTTAGACAATGCAATAAAAGAATTACTAGCAATCATATCAGATAAAACCAATAAACAATTGTCAATTGATGTAGACACTATAAGAGATGGTGTCAATATTTCAGAGAAAAAATATGTGTCGAAAAGAGAAAAATCATTATTATCGTTAGAGCCAAAACTTGCAACTGAGTGGCATCCAACAAAGAACGGATTTCTTCTACCATCGAATATTCCATTACACTATAACGGGAAAGTATGGTGGCTAGGTAAATGCGGACATGAATGGCAAGCAACTGTTAATTCAAGAAGTGCTGGAAATGGGTGTCCGATATGTAATGCAAAGCAAATAAAGATTGGTTTTAATGATCTAGCTACGACCCATCCAGAAATAGCTAAACAGTGGCATCCAACAAAGAATGGATCATTAACACCTTTAGATGTTTCTTACGGCACAGATAAGAAAGTGTATTGGATATGTGAAAAGGGACATGAGTGGTCTGCACTTATTTATTCAAGAGTAAAATCTGGATGCCCCGTTTGTAATCGTAAAAAATTGCTAATTGGATTCAATGATTTAGAAACAGAATATCCAGAAATAGCTGAAGAATGGCACTCTGGAAACTCTATTCTTCCTTCACAAGTAATCTCAAAAACTGAAAAGAAATACTGGTGGCTAGGTAAATGCGGACATGAATGGCAAGCTTCTCCCGGGGAGAGGATCAGAGGCAGAGGTTGTCCGTATTGTGTTTCAAAACGTGTTCTTAAAGGATTCAATGATTTTGGTACAAGTTATCCGGAATGTTCAAAATATTGGGATTATGAGCATAACGAAAAAAGCCCTTTTGAAATCTCTCCAAAAAGCAATAAAAAGTATTGGTGGAAGTGTGAATTAGGACATTCGTGGCAATCTACAGCTGCATCATAGTTTGGTATGAAGGGATGTCCTTATTGCACAGGGCAAAGAATACTGCCTGGCTTCAATGATCTAGAGACAAAGAAACCAGAATTAGCTAAACAATGGCATCCTACAAGAAATGGTAGTTTGAAACCTTCGGAAGTATTTCCACAAAGCAATAACAAATTCTGGTGGATGTGTCCAAAAGGGCATGAATGGTATAATTCTCCGGTAATGATGAAAAACGACAATTGTCCGATATGTCGGAAAAGATGAATATAAGTTTAGGAGGGGGTAAGATGGCAGGTAAGAAGTTCAATATTAGTTTGTACGAATGGTGTTTGCAAAACAACTCGTCGTTGATAGAAGAATGGGATTATTCAAAAAATGTTGATCTAAATCCGAAAGAGATACCTCCTAAGTATAACGGAAAAGCCTATTGGCTTTGTTCCAAATATAAACATAGTTGGAAATCAGTGGTATCCAAACGTGCTGAAGGGACAGGGTGCCCATATTGTTCAAATCGTAAGGTATTGGCTGGTTTTAATGATCTGGCAACCATTGATGAGGAATTGGCTAAACAATGGCATCCAACAATGAACGGTGACCTAAAACCAACGGATGTAACAGCGGGATCACATCAAAAGGTTGTATGGAAATGCTCATTGGACCATATTTGGTAGGCAGTTGTTTATTCCAGATTAGAAAGCGGTTGTCCATATTGTGCAAGTCGGAAATTATAGAAAGGTTTCAACCTAAATCTGCGGAACGTATGACTACACAGTTGCAGTACTACATTTTCCTGATCTTTTGTTTATATACCCTATATAAAGAATATTTAAATCAAAGGTATTAAATATGTAACCTTACATATAGGTTACCAATGGGTAGCATATTCTACATGGAAAGGAATGGCCAGAAGTACGCATACGAGAGCACATCGGTCAGAGTGCCCGGTAGAAAAAACCCAAAAACCATCAAGATCTACCTGGGAAAGGTCGACCCTGAAACCGGCAAGATCATTCCCAAGGAGACGAGAAACGCTCCGAAGGAGGAGTATGCCAAATTCTACGGATCGGTCAAATTCCTGGACGGAGTACAGAAGGAATTGGGGATCTTCGATGACCTCGACTCCGTATTCACCACCATGGCACCCAACATCATGGGTGCAGCGATGGCATTGACCATCAATCCCACTTCATTCGACTCCTTACATTACACGGTCGAAGGCTCCGTGATCAAGGAGACGATGAGGTTGAGAGGAACGTCATCTCCATCGACCATCGGCGATCTGTCCGAGAAAGTAGGTTCCATGATGGTCACCATGGACAGATTCTTTTCCAAAAGGATAGAAAGGACGTCCAGCGGGTTCTTCTCATTGGATTTGACATCGATCTCCTCCTATTCCGACATGGAAGGTTGGTCCCACTTCGGTCACAACCGTGATGGGGAGAACATGAAACAGACGAACATCGCGATGGTCACCGATGGGAATGGGATCCCGGTGATGTTCCATATGCTTCCAGGCTCGATAGCTGACATCAGTATCATGAGGTCCACGATCGAGGACATGAGAAACCTGGGTTGTCAGGGCAGGATGATCATGGATCGTGGCTTCGAGAGTGCGAGGAACGTCTCCGCATTGTTGGATCTGGACGTCGATTTCACCATGCCCTCCAATGTGAAGTCTGAGCCTATCAAGAAACTGATGACCAAGGCGATCAAGGAATTGAATCTGTCTTCATCGTTCGCATATCATAACGGTTCAGCATACAAGTATGCGGAATACGAGGTCGGAATCATTGACTCGGATGATGGAACGAGCGAATACATCGTCCATGTACCACAGAACCATAAGGATTCCGCAAAGAACAACGAGCTCTTCTCCGGATCCAAGAAACTGAAAGCGTTCGTAGTGTACGACCCGAGGAAGGCGTCCGATGACATCAACTCCGTGATGTCGATGGTGAACGACGTCGAGTTGAAACTGGAGAACACGAAACACGACGACCCTGCGATGACCTATGCGAAACTTCCGTCCTTCGTACGCAGATTCCTGGATTATGAGGTAGACGAGAACGGAACGATGCACATGATCCGCAAGCAGAACGCGTTCACGTTCGCCGATAACCGTGCAGGAATGTTCGTCATGTTATCTTCGATGGATACGACATGGGAACAGATGATGACTTCCTATGACGTTCGTGATTGGGTGGAGAAGGCGTTCGATGTCTACAAGAACGATCTTGACGGAAAACGCAACGGGACAGGGAACGTCGAACGTGCAAGAGGCCGTTTCTTCATCAAGTTCATAGCATTGATGATGAGAATCCATATCCAGAATGTCCTGAGGGAACACGATCGGAACACCTTGTCCACGAGAGCGGAGAAGGACTCCGTCAACGGAATGACGGTTGATGAGTTGCTCCTCTCGCTCAACACGGTGTTCGCCATAGGTAACACCGGCAACTGGAGACTCACGGCCATATCCAAGAACGTACGTGAAATATTCTCCACATTCGGACTTGAACCGCCTCAATCCGGACAGATCATCTTAGGTTAATGTAACCTATACAACCCGCAGATTCAGGGTTTCAATGATTTATTGACAAAGAATCCAGATCTTTGTAAGGAATGGAATGATAGTAGGAGTCCAGAAGATTTTATGGAATTCTCTAATGAGAAAGTATCATGGAAGTGCAGTCATTGTGAACATAAGTGGTCTGCATCAATAGCTCATAGATCAAATGGAGAAGGCTGCCCTCGTTGTAAAAAACATCATCAAACATCAGTTAATGAAGTAGCAATACCTTATAGGCGTCCTCGGACATGGTCCACGAGATCAACTCGCTCCGTCAGCTCCTCCTGTACGCGGGTAACAGCTCCCTGGACGTGTGTCTCGCGCACAATCCGCAGCTGAAACCCGTGAACAGGCCTCAGAGGAAGCCCTCGATGGACGAGTCCGTCTATCGCAGGATAATGGACCGTTCCGCGCAGATCGACCCGCGCGACTTCGAACGCCTCAGGGCGTACGCGCTGGTCGTTCTGTGCATCAACACCGGCACCCGCAACAAGGAGATAAGGTTCGCCAACGTGGACGACCTGGACACCAACAACTGGATCCTGGACATCGTCCACGTCAAGGGCGAGGCCAGCTACGGTCAGCCCCGCAGGGTCCCCGTGCCCCCGGAGGCCCGTCCTGTCGTCACCAATTACCTCCTTGCTAGGTCCGCATGGCTGCACCGCCGTGGCGTGTCGTCCCCCGCCCTGTTCCCCTCCAGGAGTCCGGGTTCCCCCTACCTGTGCGGAAACAGCATCAGGAAGATGAAGGACCTGGTCGAGAGGGAGATAGGCGTCGACTTCGACCTCCGTCAGTGCCGCAGGACCTTCGGTCAGAGGTACCTCGACAGGGACCTCGACATCGAGTCCGTGAGCGTGCTGATGGGCCATTCGACCACCCGCATGACCGAGACCTTCTACAGCAGGCGCAAGCTTGACACCGCTGTAAACAGGGCCGCGGCCGTTTGGGACGGGACGGAGGCCTCCGAGGAGTGATACCATGGTTTCGTCGGACGTGTTCAGAGGACCCGTGAACGCACATCAGATGTGTGCATTCCACGCGAAAACCCCATCCGGATTTTTTCCAAGTCCGGGTGTGGACAATTTTTGCGATTCACCACTGTGGAGATGCCCCCTCCCTGTGCGTGAGGGACACCTTGAATGTACGTCCGTTGAAGCCCTCGGGACGCTCCGCGGGGCATGGCCAGACATCGAGGATGACGGTTCCCGCGGGACCACCGCAGGGACCGGTAGGTACATCGATTTCCCCAGGGAGACTTACAATTTCGAATGGTGGACAACGTTTTCGAGCCCGAAAAAAACAATCTGGACAGGTGAAAATGGTGGACAAGGCGAGATTCGAACTCGCGACTTCTGCCTTGCGAAGGCAGCGATCTACCGGGCTGATCTACTTGCCCATGATAAACTCCGGTAAGACACCGTAGTTACAACCCCGATATAAATCTTTTTGAAATCCGGAAAACACCCGGACGAATGCCGACACCGTCCGCCCTTGCAGGTTAATAAACAACCTTGCGGATTCCGTCCACATGAAATACAAATGCGGAGTGTGCGGGTACATCTACGACGACGATGTGGAACCCGTACCGTTCAATGAACTACCGGATGACTGGGTCTGTCCGGTCTGTGGGGAGGGGAAGGAGGGTTTCGAGCCCATGGACGAGGAATCCGCCCCGACCGTCGCCGATGCCGCACCCGTCCCCGAAATCGAATGGGAGGAGGACGAGGGCCTCCGCGAACTCTCTGCAGGTCAGCTCAGCGCCATATGCTCCAATCTCGCCAGGGGATGCTCCAAACAGCACCTCGACAAGGAGAGCGCACTGTTCACGGAGATCGCGGAATACTACGAGAGACACAGCGTCAAGGCCCAGTACGAGGGGATCGACGGAATCCTGACGCTTCTGAACCAGGACCTCGGAGCCATGAACATCGGGAAGATGCAGGCCGCCGAGATGTCCGACCGCGGGTCCCTCCGCGTGTTGACGTGGAGCGAGAAGGTCACCCTCATCGCCAAATCCATCATCGAAAGGTACAAGGTGGACCCCTCGTTCATCGAGAAGACCAACGTGTACGTCTGCGACATATGCGGATTCATCTACATCGGGGACGAGCCCCCGGAGATCTGCCCCGTGTGCAAGGTCCCGGGATTCCTGATTCTCAAGATCGCAAGGAGGGTGTGAAATGTTCGCTTCCAGAAACCTCAGACTCTGCACCAAGGACTGCATGTGCCTCTACGTGTGCCCCACCGGTGCCACCGACACCGAGACCGGACAGATCGATTTCGCAAAATGCATCGCATGCGGCGAATGCGTCAAATCCTGTCCGTCCGGGGCCATCTCCATGGTGCCCGACAAGTATCCCGTACAACAGAAGAAGACGAAGACCATGTGCAACACGCTCAACCTGATATCGGCGAACAAGGCGCAGTCCGAGGTCATCGCCAAAAGGATCCGCGACGGGACCGACGACCCCGTCCTGGAGCAACTGGCGTCCGCACTGGTGCGTTGCAACCGCCTCATGGCGGAGGACATCTGCCGCGAATCCGGATACATGCTGCCTCAGAGCGGTAATGTGAGGAAACTTCTCGAGGACCTGCTGGCCATGGACCATCCCGACGACTTCCCCCGCGATGCGGTGGAGAGGCTCCTGTCGATGATGGAATTCAACGAGTGAAACCATAATGCCGCCCCTGAGACGGGGGCGGTGAAACCCCTTCCGTGAAAAACCCCGCACGGATCGTGAAGGGGACCGGGGAATGGATGAAAAGGGATGGGATGGATGACCCATTCCCCGGAACGGGGGCCGTGGCCCCCGAAGGTGTTTCGTCACTGCTTCTTCTCGCGACGGAAGCACATGAACCAGTCGAGACAGTACATGTCGGGGTCGTTGGACTCGACACGCTCCTTCGCCACTCCGCATGATCCCGCGGTCGGGACGATGACGTCGTCGCCGGGTCTCCAGTTTGCGGGGGTGGCGCAGTTGTCCGCATCGGCCTTCTGAAGGGCGATGATTACCCTCTTGATCTCATCGAAGTTCCTTCCGAGGGACAGGGGGTAGTAGATGATCGCCCTGATCTTTCCCTTGGGGTCGATGAAGAACACGGACCTGACGGCCTGGGTGGTGGATGCGCCGGGCTGGATCATGCCGTACTTCGCGGCGACCTCCATCTTGATGTCCTCGATGAGGGGGAAGGTGACCTCGACGTTCTTCAGACCGTTCCACTCGATCTCCTGGATCTTCCTGAGCCATGCGATGTGGGCGTACAGGGAGTCGACGGACAACCCGATCAACTCGGTGTTCAGCTCCTTGAACTCCTCGAGCATGGATGCGAAGGTCATGAACTCCGTGGTGCAGACCGGTGTGAAGTCCGCGGGATGGGAGAACAGGATGACCCACTTGCCCTTGTAGTCCTCGGGGAAGCTGATTTCACCCTGGGTGGTGACGGCCTTGAAGGCGGGTGCGTCATCATTGATGAGCGGCATCTTGTAGTCCTGGTTTTCCATTTTCTTAACCTCGTTAAAGAATATCTTAACGATAGGATATATAGATTTTGGAAACCTCAGTCTATGATGTCCTTCAACTCCTCGATGAGTCCCTTCTTGACGGAGTTGGCCCTCCTGAAGCACATGAACCAGTCGAGGCAGTAGATGTTGGGATCCTTGGATTCCATGCGCTCCTTGGCGGTTCCGCATGATCCCGCGGTGGGCACGATGACGTCGTCCCCGGGTCTCCAGTCGGCGGGTGTCGCACAGTTCTCGGCATCCGCCTTCTGGAGTGCGAGCACGACCCTCTTGATCTCGTGGAAGTTCCTTCCGAGGGACAGGGGATAGTAGATGATGGCCCTGATCTTCCCCTTGGGATCGATGAAGAACACCGACCTGACGGCCTGGGTGGTGGATGCCCCGGGCTGGATCATTCCGTACTTCGCGGAGATCTCCATCTTGATGTCCTCGATCAGGGGGAAGTTGATCTCGACATCCTTCATCCCGTTCCACTCCAGCTCCTTGATCCTCCTGAGCCATGCGATGTGCGCATAGAGGGAATCAACGGAGAGCCCGACGAGTTCGGTGTTGATCTTCTTGAAATCCTCCGCCATGGAGCCGAAGGTCATGAACTCCGTGGTACAGACGGGTGTGAAGTCCGCCGGATGGGAGAAGAAGACCACCCATTTCCCTTTGTAGTCCTCGGGGAAGCTGATCTCCCCCTGTGTGGTCACCGCCTTGAACGGAGGGGCGTCCTCGTTGATGGTGGGCATGCGGTTGAACTGTTCGAATTGATTCATGAGTTTTTACACCTCGGATGGGATTACCACTCCGAGGAAGATAAGGGGAACACGGTCCGTCATCGTGAATCATGCGACATCATTGCCGTTGGAACCGCCGTGACGGGCACCGTGGATCAACCAGTACATGACCAGACTCACCACCGCGATGCAGGCGCACATGAGATACATGTCCCTGAAACCGAGCAGCGGGAGAACGATGCCCATGACCGTTGGGCCGAAACCGGTACCGAGGTCCACTATCGCCGAGAACGTGGACGTGGTCACACCGTACCTGTGCGGGGGACTGCGTGTGACGACGATCGCCTGACACACTGCGAAGATGATGGAGATCCCATACCCCATTACGAATCCGGACAGCAGGAACATCCATGCATCTGATGTGCGGGAGAACGCGATCATCCCGAGTATGAATGCGATGTAACCGGGGATCATGATGATGTTGGGCCCGTGCCTGTCGTATATCCTCCCGGTGGACAATCTGGATATGAGCGTACCCAGGGACACCGCGATGTAGAAGTACGATGCGGCCTCCACCATGTCTATGGATTCCGCATACGAGGATATGAACGACAACACTCCGGAATACGCGAGATAGAACACCATGCAGGTGGCCGCCAGAGGGACCGCCGACAGCTGGAACAGGTTGCCCAGGTTGAATCTCCTGGCCTCCCTCTTCTGATCCTCGTCGAGAACCTCCTCCGGGACCCTGAGGAAGAACGCCAGCACCAGGGATGCCGCATACATCAGGACGCCCACCATGAACACGTAGTCGTAATCGCCCATGGCGCCCAGGTGCAATCCCAGGAACGGACCGATGGCCGTGGAGGCCGTGATGCTCAGATAGAAATATCCCAGTCCCTCGCCCCTGCGGGATGCGGGTATGATCTTCGCCACGATGTCGGAGGTGGCGGTGCTGCAGAGACCGTATGTGACACCGTGCAGAAGACGGACCAGATACAGCATCGCGAGCGAATCTATCAGAAAATACGTTCCCGACATCACCAGAGCCAGGAAAAGGCCCAGAAGCAGCATCCTTCTCCTTCCCACCAGTTCTATGTACTTCCCGAGGAGGAGTCTGGAGACGAGTCCGCCCAGGACATAGATTCCGGCGGCCATTCCGGATTCCGCCGAGCTCGCACCGAACTCGCTGGACGCGAAATCCACCATGTTGATCAGAAGGACGAAATAGTTCAACGAACAGCAGAGCGAGATGAACATGTCCAACATGAAATCCCTTGTGAATAGCCGTTCGTTCATAGCCCGTCGCATCATTGACCCGTATATACGGGTTGCGGAACCCTGCGTCCCCGGGCGAACGACCATGTTATATCCCTGCTCATGGATTCACATCCCATGTCCGGAATAACACCCGAAATCGCAGAGAACATGAAGAAACAGGGCATCTTCGCCTTCGCCACCGCATCCAAGGCCGGGGTACCCAACGTCGTCCCCGTCGGAATGCTCTTCCTCGCCGAGGACGGCAAGGTCTGGCTCGTGGACAACTTCCTCAAGAAGACCCTCGCGAACCTCCAGGAGAACCCCGTGGCATCCTTCTACGTCTGGAACCCCGAGTGCACCGACTCCTATCAGGTCAAGGGAACCTGTGTCATCGAGAACTCTGGCGAGGACTATGAGAAGGCCGTCGCATTCGCACACGCCAAGAAGGAGACCCTCCCCGCCAAGAACCTGGTGAAGATGACCGTCACCGAGGTCTACTATACCAGCCCCGGACCCAAGGCCGGAAACCCCGTCGAATGATCACGAGGGGGTCGGAGGACCCCCAAAACACCTTCCGGTCGACACACGGGGCCGTTCCGCTCCGTGTTGTTTGATGTTTTTATAATTATAAAAATAAGAAACGGTTTCGGAGGAGGGGATTCAGTCCTCCTCCCTGGTCTGCAGCATCTGGGGTGCGAGGCCCATGACGGCGGTGACCGGGATGAGCAGGAAGCAACCCGGATGACCGGTGAGACCGTATGTTCCGATGGCAAGGACGATTCCCGCGATTATCCCGAAGAACAATCCCTGCTTCATCCTGTGGTTGAACTCCATTCACTCCACCTTTCTTCCGAGGACCCTTTCCGCCTCCGCGACCATGTTGTCCACGATCTCCCTCGCACCACCGACGTAATTGGATGCGTCCATGGTGGCGACGATCTCCTCGGGGGTGAGGACACCCTTCAGGTCCTCCCTCTCCATGAGGACGTCCCTCAGGTGCATTCCGGAATTGACGGCGACCATGGACGACTCGCGTATGATCTCATGGGCGTCCTGCCTTCCGATGCCCTTCTCGGTGAGCTTCATCATCAGGGGTTCGGCCATGACCAGACCCTGGGAGGACTCGATGTTCTGGAGCATCCTGTCCCTGCAGACCTCCAATCCGTCAAAGATCCATGCCATCTTCTTGAGGATCTCGTCCATCAGGATGAAGACGTGGGGCAGGGTGAACCTCTCGGTGGATGAATTGGAGAGGTCCCTCTCGTGCCAGAGCACCTGACTCTCGAAGGTGGGGGTGACGAAACTCCTGACGACCCTGGCGAGACCGCATGCGTTCTCGGAGTTCATAGGGTTCCTCTTCTGCGCCATGGTGGAGCTTCCCACCTGCTTCTTGACGTCGAAATACTCCATGGCCTCGCCGATCTCGGACCTCTGGAGGTTCCTGACCTCCGTTCCGTACCTCTCGACGGAGGTGGCGATGTTGGCCATGAGGCAGATGGCCTCGGTGTACCTGTCACGACCGACGACCTGTGTGGCGGCGGGCTCGTATGAGATGCCGAGGTCCTCCATGACCAGCTCCTGGATTCTGAAGAAGTTCTTTCCGAGTGCGGCCCCGGTTCCGACGGCGCCGGCCATCTTCCCCGCACAGACCCTGGGCATCGCCTGTACGATCCTCTCCCTGTGCCTGAGCATCTCCGCGACGTATCCGGCGATCTTGAATCCGAATGTGATGGGGATTGCGAACTGGGCATGGGTCCTTCCTATCTCGAGGGTGTCCCTCTCCCTCTTGGCGAGGCGTGCGAACGTGTAGATGAGGTTGTCGACATCCTCGAGGATAATTCCCATGGCGGCCTTGAGCTGGAGTGCGGTGGCGGTGTCCACGATGTCGTTGGAGGTCGCTCCAAGATGCACGTACTTGCCGGCATCCCCCTCGCACTTCTCGGTCATGGCCTTGACCATGGCCATCAGGTCGTGACGGGTGTCCTTCTCGATCTCGTTTATCCTGTCCACGGAGACGATGTCCAATGTGGCGATGCGGGAGATCTCGTCCGCATCCGCCTGGGAGATGGTTCCCAGTTTGGCGTGGGCACGGGCCAGTGCGGCCTCTACGTTCATCTGATACTGAATGCGGCTCTCCTCGCTGAAGACGGCCTTCATCTCGGGACGTCCGTACCTGTAGTCAAGGGGACAGGAATTGCTCATGGTAATCGCGCGCCCATACCCGAGACACGTTAAATACGTTGTCGTCCGTGACGGGAATGTCCCGAGGGGGTACAATTTCCCCTAGAATCTGTCGGAATACAGACATTGATGTCGGAATGAAGCCGTACCGCCGGCGGTTATAAAAGAAATCTTTATATTATAGACCCACGTTGCGTCGAATCGAAGTGGGTCATGCTTGTCTCATGGCCAATTCGAATATTGAGTGATGATTTATGGAAGATTTTGTGGAGGAAATTCAGCAGCAGGATTCTCAAGAGGAGCAGGTTATCGTGGCGACCGAGGAAAAGACGGAAGACGCCCCCTGCGAGACCGGAGAGTCTGCAGTCGAGACGGTTGCCGTCGACGAGGCACCCGTGGAGACCGAAGAGAAGCGCGGCATCGTCAACGAGGATGCTGAGAAGCACAGGAAGCTCAGGGACGAGCTCAACAACCAGACCAAGGAGTGGAAGTCCAAGAGGGATGCACTCAACGGACAGGTCAGGGAGCTTGTCGACGAGGCAGGAAAGTGCAGAGAGGAGCGCGACTCGCTCAACCAGAAGGTTAGGGAGACCAAAGAGCTCAGGGACGAGTGGAACCAGAAGGTCACCGCTCTGAAGGAGCAGCTCGCACCCTTCAGGAACAACGAGAAGAACGAGGAGAAGAACGAAGTCTCCATCAAGCAGCTGAAGAAGCAGCTCCAGGATCTCGAGTACACCCAGCAGACCAAGCCCCTCGGCAAGGACAAGGAGAACGAGATCATTAAGCAGATCTCCCTTCTCGCAAAGGAGATCGCTGACAGGGAGAAGACCTTCGAGCAGAACGACGAGGTCAAGGAACTCGTCGGACAGCTCAGGGAGGCCAAGGCCCAGGCAGAGACCTACCACCACCAGGTCTCCGAGTACGCCGAGAAGGCCCAGGCGGCTCACGACAAGATGATCGGCTACTACGAGCAGGCCGACAAGCTCCGCAAAGAGGCCGATGCAGCTCAGGCAAAGTTCGTCGAGTGCAAGACCGCAGCCGACGAGGAGCACAAGAAGCACATCGAGCAGATCAAGTCCGTCCACCAGATGGACCGTGACGAGTCCAGGGGCGGAAGGAAGGGAACCTCCGCACGTGGAGGCAAGAAGAGATCCGACTCCGAGGGCAAGAAGGAGGCCAAGGAGATCTTCGAGCGCTTCAAGGCGGGAGACAAACTCTCCACCGAGGACCTCATGGCTCTTCAGAAGTCCGGATACCTCTGATTATCCACGGAGGGGGTACGCCCCCTCTTCAAACCTTTTTTCTATGTTTTTATCCAGTATTTTTAAAGACTTGTGACAAATTATAAATATAATTGAGTCCAATCACACTGTCACAGGATATCAGCCAGGCTGTAGAGTGCATCCCATCCCTTCTTTATACTGGCTGATACCCACTTTTCCCTTGTTTTTCCCGTCTATAATTATAAAATACAACCCCGTCGTTACGGAGTGTCGATCACATGGTCTTGGAAGGATTGGGAAAATCCCTTAGAAACGTTCTCGGTCGCATAGGCAGCGCATCGTCCATCGATGACGATCTAATCAAAGACATCTGCAAGGACCTTCAGCGTGCGCTGTTGGAGGCGGACGTCAACGTCAAACTCGTTCTGGAACTGACCAACAGGGTCAAGGACAGGGCGACCAACGAGCCCCCCGCCGCCGGTAGGAGCATGAAGGACCATGTCTCACAGATCATCTACCAGGAACTGGTCAACCTGGTGGACAACGGGGATGGAATCCCGCTGAAACCACAGACCATCATGATGGTCGGTCTCTACGGACAGGGAAAGACCACCTCCACCGGAAAACTCGCCCTCTACTACTCCAAGAAGGGATTCTCCGTCGGACTCATCGGGGCGGACGTCTACAGGCCCGCGGCACTGGACCAGCTGAAACAGCTCGGAGAGAAGGTGGGCGTAGAGGTCTACGGGGAACCGGGCGAATCGGATGCGGCGGGAATCGTCAAGAGGGGTCTCGAGAAGTTCAAGGACAGGAAGAAGATCGTGATCATCGATACCTCCGGACGTCATGCCCTGGAGGACGACCTCATCGACGAGATCAAGAGGATCGCCGATGTGGCCAAACCCGAGGAGAGGGTGCTGGTGCTGGATTCCCAGGTCGGACAGCAGGCCGGACCCCAGGCGGAGGCCTTCCACAACGCGGTCGGCGTCACCGGTGTGATCCTCACCAAAATGGACGGTACCGCGAAGGGAGGAGGTGCCATCTCGGCCACCGCCAAGACCAACGCCCGCATCGTCTTCATAGGAACCGGGGAGCACATACGCGACCTGGAGGCCTTCGATGCCAACAAGTTCATCTCCAGACTCCTGGGAATGGGCGACCTCTCATCCCTGATAGAACTGGCCAAAGAGGAGATCGACGACACCGATGCCATGCAGAAGGTGGCACAGGCCATGATGAGCGGTCGTTTCAACCTCAACGACATGTATTATCAGATGGCGGCCGTCGGAAAGATGGGACCTCTGCAGAAGGTCATGAGCATGATCCCCGGTCTGAGCGGAATGGAAGACAAGATAGACTACGAGGCCTCCCAGAAGAAGCTGCAGGTCTTCCGCACCATCATGGACTCCATGACCAACGAGGAGAAGGAGGACCCCTCGATCGTCAAGATCAAACGCATAGAGAGGATCGCGGACGGAGCGGGGGTCACACCCCACGATGTAAGGGAGCTCCTGAAACAGTACAACCAGACCAAGAAGACCATGACCGGCATGACCAAGAACCGCAAGATGCGCAAACAGATGATGAAGCAGCTGGGCGGTGTGGATCTGGACGCATTCAAGGACCTGCAGGGATCCGAATGAAGTACTTCGTCATCACCGGACACAGGGCCGCGACCACCGGTCACTTCAAACTCGACGACATAGCGGGAGGCGCCGGCAGACTGGACATCCTCGTCAGATGCGTCAACTCGGCATTCTTCCTGAGCCACAACCTCCGCAAGGACGTGGAGGCGTATCTGGTGTGCATGGGTGGCGAGGACGCCCCCAAGACCGTGATATTCAAGGGCGAGGAGCTCAGATACCTCAATCCGGACGAGAGGAGCACCGCATCCCTGATCAGGAACGCCCTGATGAAACCCGTGGAACCGGGGGAGGAGGTCAAATCCTCGCCGGGCGTCTACGTGTCCAGGATGTCCTTCGATGACGTCATGGACGATCTTTCCGAAAAGGGGGAGTTCGTGTATCTGAAGGAGGACGGGGTGGACTGCAGGGAATTCGAATTCCCGGAGAACCCGATATTCGTACTCGGAGACAACAGGGACCTCACCGAGGAGGAGGAGGCCAAACTGCTCTCGTTCTCATCGGAGAAGATCAACATCGGTCCCGTGAGTCTGCATGCGGACCACTGCATGATAATAGTCCACAACGAGGTCGACAGGAGATCGGCCTGAGGTGATTTTCAATGGAACCCACAGAGAGGATACCACAGCACAGACACTGCGTCAACTGCGGAAAGGCGTTCACCGGCACCGGAAACTTCTGTTCCGATCAGTGCAAGGAGACTTCTGGAGACGAAGTCAAAGGGAAACTGCGCAAACTCGCCCTCATCTGGGTGGGGATCGTGGTCGTGACCGTGGTACTGGTCATGGCCATCGGGATATGACACGCACCGTAGCTGTTGCAGGCACGTTCAACGTGCTCCACGACGGACACAGGGAGCTTCTGCGCCGTGCGTTCTCCGAAGGGGACGAGGTTCTGATAGGCATGACCTCGGATTCGATGGCTCGCGGTTCCCGTTCCACCGTGTTGTCGATGGCCCTCCGTCGCAGGGAGCTGGAGGCCTTCGTCGGAGGCCTCGGGAGATACGAGGTCTTCGAGATAGACGACGTGTACGGCCCCCGCGACGTCATGGACCGTGCCGATGCACTCATCGTATCCGAAGAGACGCTCGGGAACGGCATGGAGGTCAGCCGTGAGAGGACCGCCAGGGGGCTCCCCCCGTTGGACATAGTCACCGTACCGTTGGTCAGAGCGCACGACGGGACCAAGATCTCCGCATCCGCGATCCTCCGCGGCGATTACGGGAGACACGGCCGTGCCGATGTCCCCAGGATCGCCGTGGGTTCGGCCAACCAGGTCAAGGTCTCCGCCGTGAGGACCGTCATGGAGAGGATCTACGGGGAGGTCAGGATATATGCCAGGGACGTGGACAGTGGAGTCCCCCCGCAACCCTTCGGGGAGCAGACCCGCCGCGGTTCGTACAACAGGGCCATGGCCGCCCTCGGCGACTGCGACCTGTCGGTCGGCATAGAGGCGGGCGTCTTCGAAATGGAGGGCGGACTGTACGACATCCAACACTGCACCGTGGTCTCCGACGACGGCGTCGCGACCCACGGACAGGGCTCCGGATTCAGGTATCCGGACAGGGTCGCGGAACTCGTCAGGAACGGCATGACCGTCGGTGATGCCATGCACGCCGTGTACGGGGACACCGACATAGGGAAGAAACAGGGGGCGATCGGCCTCCTTTCCAAAGGGCTTCTGGACCGCAAGGGTTTGACCGAGCAGTCCGTCACCGCGGCGATGATTCCGCGCATATGGGATGAATGACATGTTCCAGAGAAACAAGATCCAACCCGGATCGGGTTATCTCAACGACGAATCGAAGATGACGGGTAGGGGCATGAACGTGATGTCCCCGTACGACGTCTCAGAACTCCAGGAGGTCCTGAGGGTCTACAACTCCAAAGGCAACCCCGTGACCGTCTCGGGGATGAGGACGGGACTCTGCGGAGGCGCCGTACCACTGGGTAACGACGTCCTTTCGACGGAGAACCTCCACGGGATCACGGGAATCGGAAGAGACGACAGGGGGTTCTACCTGAGGGTGCTCCCCTGCACCACCCTGAACGAGATCGACGGGTTCCTGCGCAAAGGTGACTTCTCTGGATTGGAGGAGCTGTCCGAGGATGCGGCATCCGACGCGTCCGCCGTGGAGAACGGATTGATGTACCCCGTGGACCCCACGGAACTGGACGGTTCCATCGGGGGCAACGTGGCGACCAACGCATCCGGACCGAGGACGTACTCCATGGGTCCCACCAGGGACTGGATCAGGGGGATGAGGGTCGCGATGGCGGACGGATCCGTTTTCAGGATGCACCGCGGACTGTACATGGCCGAGGGCAGAAGGATGTCCTTCCCCTCCGGCAGGAACTACTTCTCGTTCGACCTCCCCGACATGGACAACAGGGTGGATGTGAAGAACGCGATGGGACCGATGATACACCCGGACATGGATCTCATGGACCTGTTCATAGGATCCGAAGGTATTTTCGGGGTGATCGTGGAGGTGGATGTGTATCTCAGGGAGAGGACCCCCACCGTATCCCTCATGGCATTCCTGCCGGACGACGCATCCGCACTGTCCACGGTTAAGGCCGTCAGGGCATCCGAGGGGTTGGATCCGGAATTCATCGAATACATGGATGTGAAATCCGTGGACCTCGTCAGGAAGGCGATGAACGACGACCCGTCCTTCATCAGGATACCCACCCTGCCGGAGGGGCCCTGCTCCGCCGTGTTCCTGGATGTGCCCCTGGAATCCATCGGGACGAGATGCTCGATCCTCGATTCTATCCTCAGGGACAACGGTTCCTCCATCGAAAGGACCTGGTGCGGTGTGGACCACTCGGACAAATCGAGGCTCAGGTCCATGAGGCACGCGGTCCCCCGCTCCGTGTTCGAATACGTGGCATCCCTCAAGGGGGAGATGCCCTCGATCCACAAGATGGGCACGGACATGTCCGTACCTGATGCATCCGCGGACGAGATGATGGCGTACTATCACGATAAACTGGATGAGACGGGACTGGAATACTGCATGTTCGGACACATCGGGGACAACCACCCCCATGTGGAGATAATACTGCACTCCATGGAGGATTTCGAAAAAGCCAGAGAGGTCTACCGCGACCTTGCCGCCAAGGCCATAGAACTGGGAGGTTCGCCCAGTGCGGAGCATGGAATCGGAAAGATAAAGAGGGAGTATGTCGGAATGATGTACGGCACCGAGGGTGTGGAGGCCATAAGGAGGTTGAAATCCATCCTGGACCCCAAGTGGATCCTCTGCCCCGACAACATCGTGGAGCGTGTGAAATGAGATTCGTTGTTGCGATCAAACAGGTCCCGGACACGGAGAACATGGCGATGAACGACGACGGCACGGTGGACCGCACCGGTGTACGCCCCGTCATGGATCCCTATTCGGAATACGCCCTCCGCAGGATCCTGGAATCGAAGAGGGACGGTGACACGGTCTCCGTGGTCACCATGGGGCCTCCGCAGGCGGAATCGGTCCTGAGGAGGTGCGTCGCACTGGGTGCGGACTCCGCATGCCTCCTTTCCGATCCGGCCTTCGCCGGAGCCGACGTGTGGGCCACCGCAAGGGTCCTCGCGTCCTATATGCAAAAGTTCGAATGCGGATACGACTGCATGGTGTTCGGAAGGATGTCCTCCGACGGCGAGACGGGTCAACTCCCGTTCGAAGTGGCGGGACTCCTGGATGTGGAACAGCATGCGTATGTGACCGATCTCCGCAGGGACGGCGATTCCATGATCTCCGTACAGGATTACGGGGACGTCGTCAGGGAATGCAGTGTCGGCGCGGGCGCGGTGATCGCATTCGCCGGCGTGGATCCCAACGGCACGTTCATGGACGTCCCGGGATTCCTCGCATCCCTGGAATCGAACATCGTGACAAAGAACAGGGTGGACCTCGGACTCGGATTGTATTCCGTGGGTTCCAAGGGCTCCCCGACATCCATCAGGAGGATCGGGACGGTGGGTTCCACCAGAAGGAACAGGAAGGTCCTGATCAAGGACCCGCGCAGGGCCGCGGACCTGGTTTTGGGAGAACTGGAGGCGATGGAATGAGCGGTTGTTCCGGGGGGTCATGCTCCACATGCTCCGACGGGGACCCCGACAGGCTTCCCCCAGGCATGTTGAGGGAATACGACCTCAACCAATCCACATCGGAGGGCATACTCGTGTGGATCGAGATGTCCGACGGGATCGAGGAGGCGTCGGCCGAACTGATCGCGGAATCGAAGCGTGAGGGTGACGGAAGGGTCTTCGGAGTCGTCTTCGGCGGACCCGAACTCAAATCGTACTATCCGGAGATATTCGGTTACGGAGTGGACACACTGTACCACGTCCGCGGACTCCCCGTGTACTCCCCCGAGGAGTATGCCGAGGCCCTGGCTGAAGTCGTGGAAAGGGTGAATCCCGCAACCGTCCTGATGGGCGCCACACCCAGGGGCCGTGAACTGGCACCCCGTCTCGCCGCCATCCTGCAGACCGGACTCACGGCGGATTGCACCTCGCTGTCTTTCGAGGGGAGGGACGTCACCATGACCCGCCCCGCACTCACGGGCAACGTGATGGCGGACATCACATGCGACCGCTATCCGCAGATGGCCACGGTCCGCAGGGGCACGTTCGAAAAACCGGAACCCTCCGAAGGGACGGGTACGGCGATCTACTGGCAGTACACGAAACCGGTGAAAAGGGAGATCCTGTCGGAGACGAAGTCCGTGGAGACGGACACCGACATCAGGGACGCCAAGGTCCTCATCGCATTGGGCGGTGGAATCAGAGACGTGTCTCTGATCGAGATCGCCGAGAAGGTCGCATCGGAACACGGAGGAATGGTGTGCTGCTCCAGGGCGATCGTGGACAGGGGATGGATGCCAAGAAGCCGCCAGGTGGGGATGTCCGGGATCACCGTGAAACCCGACATATACATCGCATTCGGCATATCGGGTTCCGTACAGCACAGGGCGGGGATGGCGGACGCCAAAAGGGTCGTGGCCGTGAACACGGATCCGGATGCACCCATCCACAGATTCGCGGACCTGAGCATACTCTGCGATGTGGGCGCGGTCCTGAAGGCGATGTTGAAGAACGGGTGACACCCCCATGAACCATGGAAAGGGACCGTTCGGGAATGGTTTCAAAGGCATCATCTTCGACATGGACGGGGTGATCTTCGATTCCGAATCCGTCTGGAGGGATGCGACATTCGAGGTCAACCCCCAGTTCGGAATCGAATTCGACGATGCATACAGGCAGAGCCTTTGCGGAATGGATGAGAGGAGCATACGTTCAAGGATCTCATCGGATTTCCCACACGCCGATGTGGACGAATACCGCGATGCCGTGATATCCGAGGTGAACGGGAGATTGCTCTCCGGAATCCCTCCCAGACCCGGATTCCTGGAATTCCTGGAGGTTTGCAGGGCGGAGGGCATGAGGATCGGATTGGCCACATCCAGCGACCCGGGACGCGCCATGACCATGTTCGAAGCCGACGGCCTGGATCCGGACATCCTGTTCGATGCCACCGCCTTCGGAACCGAGGTCTCCGAATCGAAACCCGATCCCGAGATATTCCTGTTGGCATCGTCAAGAATGGGGTTGGACCCCGAGTCCTGCCTCGTTCTCGAGGATTCGCTCAACGGTCTGAAGGGGGCATTCGACGGAGGATTCCACCCGATGATGCTGGTGGACCTCGTGGAACCGGACGGATGGGTGGCATCCAAGGGGATACCGGTATTCCACGACTTCGAAGGTCTTTTGAGACTCGGAAGGTTCGTGCATCGTCCGAAAGAATACGATGTCGGCAAAAGGGGTCCGTCCCATTCCGTCTTCATGGGTTATTCCGATCCGACCTTCTCGATCACGGCCAGATTGGATGTCACCGACCTGTACGACCGGTGCAAATCCGAACACCGCTCGTTCTTCATCGAATTCCTCCACATGGTGTCCGTCGCATCCAACGGGGTGGAGAACTTCAGACTCCGCCTGATGGATGGGAAACTCGTGATCTTCGATGTGATCGACCCCAGCTACGTCGTCATCAGGGACGATGACACCATCTGCACCAGCAGCGTCACGTTCACCCCGGATCGCGACGGGTTCTTCGAAAGGGTCAGGGCGGACGTGGACGCCTGCAAATCCCCCGACCACGAACCCTCGTTCAGCGGAAACCGTAGATTGGACCTGCTGTACGTGTCCTGTCTGCCATGGATTGACTTCGTATCGGTCAAGAATCCCTACGATCTGAAATCCATCGACGAATGCAGCATCCCCCGCATCACATGGGGAAGGGTCGTGGACGACGGTGGCCGTCGCAGACTGACGGTCGACGTATCGGCCCATCACGCCCTGATGGACGGATATCACATCGCATCCTTCTTCAACGGTTTGCAGGACCTTCTCGACGGATTCATCGGCGATCCATCCGATTGAACAGTTCCGATGGGAAACAGAGCAGTTCCGAACCGTTGTTGTGTGACACCAGCACCTTGGGGTGACGACCTTCGACGACACCGTTTATGCAATCGACGAGGAATGCGATATCGGGGATGTCCGCATACCCCGGATCATACCTTCCCAGGATATCGTGGAGGCACTCCGGACCCGACCCCCTCCTCACGGCGATGCACAACTCCACGAACAGGGAATCCGGGCCGTTCGCGAAGGAACAACCCTCCAGGATACCAAAAGCCTCCTCGTAGTACGAAACCCCCCTCTCCGCATCCGGAACCAGGGAACCGAGGCAGATGTAGGTGTTGGCACAGTAGGGATGCCCGGGCCCGTTCCTGTCGTTCTTGTATCCGGCTATGCGGAGGAACTCCCCCTCGTCGAAGGAACCTTTCAGGGAATCTATGAGCGCCCTGTTGTTGTAGGAGGTCAAGGAATAGGAATGGGGACGTTGCTCCTCCGGAAGGACCGAATCGTTCAGTTCGATCGATCTGCTCTGGATCGTGCGGGCCTCGTCGTACGATTCCTCGAAGGTGAGGCTGTTGGCATGGTTCACAAGACTCCATGCGCATTCCACGCTGTTCTCACCGTATGTTCTGCTGTAGACGTCCACCGCCTTCCATGAGACGTCCTTCGCCTTCGAGATCTGTCCGATCTTGGCCAGATACGTCCAATAATAGCAGTACTCCCAGGCGACCTCCGGGGATTTCTCACCGTAGAGGCGTCTGCGGACGTCCAATGCGTATTCGTACATGGGACGGGAGTCATCCAACCTTCCGACGGCGAGATAGCAGCTGGCGAGGTTTCCGGAGACCCAGGACGAATGATAGTTGTCGATGCCCCTGGCCCGATACAGACCGTTCAGGTACTCGTACGAACGTATGGCCTCGTCCACCCTCCCGCAGGAATCCGCCGATATTGCGTACTTCAGGATGTAATCGGCGGGACCCAGTTCATCATCGGGGAACTCGGACCTGTATTCGTCTATGATCCCCCTGTAGGTATCGCATGCGCGCACGAATCCGTCCAATCCCAGCTTGTATTCGGACCTGGCCACGGCGTTGAGGACCGCATACTTCGATGACCCCAGAACGGAAAGGTCCTCGGGGACGATCTCCATGCAGGTCCTGAAACAACCGCTCTCGACCAGGATGGGACACAACGTCGGGAGGTCCGTGATCTCGAGATCCCTCTTCAGACCCCGCACCAGGAGGTCGTTGTCGCTTCTGAGATGGTTGAACGAACGTATCAGCAGGTTGTGGTCCTCGGAATCAAGAGCCCGGTAGACCTCCCTCCTGGTGACGAGATCGGCCAACCCCTCGAAATCACGGACCGCCCCGTACTGGTATGCCAATTCCACATGGGAATCGACATCGTCCGACCCCGCATGGTATCCGATCATCCTCGAACGCACCGCCCCCTCACGGGGACGCCCCCTCCCGACCATGCAGTCCAGCATCAGGTCGTGGTCGACCCTGAGATGTCCATCGACGTTGGTGATGAAGGATTCGAACGCCTGCAGGACCATCACCCTGGTTATTGCGTTGACACCCAGCATCCCTCCGATGTCGCGCTCCCTCACACCCCTGTACGAGAACGCGACCAGATCCAGGATGTCGGTGATGGCTCCGGGGTCCATGTTGATGCCTGTCAACGCCCCCTCGAGATTCTCCACGATGGCATCCAGAAGCTCCGACAGGTCCGATATCGAGACGATCCTGTCGATGTAGGAGTTGAAGGTGTCGTAATCGCCGTACACCCTCAACAGGTCGCATACGGCGATGAGGTTCAACGGGGAATCGATGAATGCGTTGGAGACGAGTTTCGTCATATTGGCCGGGGACAGGGTCTTCCCGTACCTCCCGAGATAGGACTCCAACAGGACGGTCTTGTCACGGGACCCCAGGGATGTCAGATGGTATTCCGATGCGGACGGCTCCCTGTCGGTCACCGATGCCGTGCTGGAGCATACCACGTGCAACGAGGGGTTGTTGCAGGCCAGCTCATAGAGTTCCAGATCCAGGTTGTGACTGGTATGGACCTTCTCCGTGGCATCCAGGAACAGGTACAGCTCCCTGTCATGGGGCCACATCCCGATCAATTCCTTCAACATGCTGTCCGGACTGTCGGAGGTGATGTCCACCGGACCCAGATGGAACTCCATGAACCTCCTGAGACGGTCGCAGATCGTATCCATGATCATGCTGTCCTCCCCGATTCCGGAGAAGTGGAAGAATACGGTGCGGTCCCTGCCGACACCGATCTCCCCTATGAGATGGGCCATGAGGGAGGTCTTTCCGGAACCCTTGTCACCCCTGATGTGGACGTAACCGTTCCCCTCGATCAGGTCCGCGAGACCGTCGTGGGACGACAGGCGTATGTATCTGGCGGTGCGCTCGTTCAGGATGGCCAGATGGGAGGGGTACCCCGGATCCCCGTAGGGCAGTTCCATCCGGGGGCATTCCCCGTCGATCTGCGCATGCAGCATGGAATAGGCCTGCTCCTCGAAATCATGGATGTCACGGTAATACGTGCCGCCCATTGCCTCCAACTCCGTCTTCAGATCGAACAACCGCTTCTCGTCGTCCTCCTTGTCCTTCATATGGAACGAATAGAGCGTCCTCCCGAATCTCGGATTGAGGCCTGTGCGGATCTCCATCTCGGTTATGCTCATCCCCTCGACATCGTCACGGTCCAGATAGTTCTCCAGACCTCCGCCGACCCTTCCGATCTCGTATTCGTTGGGGACGTAACCGTGACGTTTCCCGAGGATGCCCATGAAGAACGGCCTGCACCTCAGAACCTCCCCGAGACAGATCTCTATGACCTTCCCCGTCTCCGAAAGATCCTCCGGCAGACCCCATCTGAGGTCCACATCGATGATTTCCACCGAACGGTCGGCGAAATCGCGTCTCAATCTGGGGAAGACGGACCTCACCAGGACCTCCCTCTCCCTCTGCAGATCGCTGAATGTCGACGATATGAAGATACGAATTGTCTTGTGACCGCTGTCTCCGAAATTAGGGATCATCCACGCTCCATCCCCATGAGCGAATATAATGGATTCGAACCGCCCGCGAACGATATCTGCTTTTATATCGGTTGAATCACATGCCCCCGCGTATGCTTCCTGAGCCGATGATAGACAACATCCTCAAAATGGCCAAGATGATCCATGAGGATTACAACAGGAACAGACTGAGGGAGTACCCCGACAAACCGTTGGAATACCCCGCATGGGACGATCTCCCGTCCGATTTGAAATACTCCAACATCAGACAGGCTCAGAAGATTCCGGAGAAACTCGCACTCATAGACTGCTACATAGGCGGAGACGACGCGGATGCCGTGACCTCCTTCACCGAGGAGGAGGTCGAGATCATGTCCATCAAGGAACACGACCTCTGGGTGGAGGAGAGGGAATCCAACGGTTGGGTCTATGCGCCGGTCAAGAACGTCGAAAGGAAGGAATCCCCCTACATCGCACCCTGGGAGCAGATTCCCGAAAGAATAAAGGAATACGACAGGGAACCCACCAGGAACATCATCCGCCTGGTCAACGCCGTCGGCCTCAATGTGTGCAGGCATCCCAGAAAGGACGAGGCCATCCCGGAATTCAGATTCCACAAGGGCCGTGACGCCCCGCTCATCATATCCGTCTCCGGACACATCGACATCCGTCCGGAGGATGCGGAACGCGCAGGGGAATCGTTCGGGAGACTCGTGGGGATGCTGAAGGAATCCTACCCGAACACGGGGATCATCGTCATGACCGCCCTGGCCGAGGGTTCCGACCGCATCATCGCAAGGAAGGCCATGGAACTCGGATTGAACATCGCCCCCGTGTTCCCGTTCGAACGGGAGGCGTACATCAGGAC
This sequence comes from Candidatus Methanomethylophilaceae archaeon, assembly GCA_017507885.1. Taxonomy (GTDB): domain Archaea; phylum Thermoplasmatota; class Thermoplasmata; order Methanomassiliicoccales; family Methanomethylophilaceae; genus Methanoprimaticola. The sequence continues at coordinate 30,672 of JAFVZY010000012.1, forward strand.
GTTCAAAGGGATCGGATATGCGGACGTGGCCGAATCCGTCGCGGATTTCGATTCGATACTGTCCGATAAACGCACATACACCCCTTGCGTCCTGATCAAAAGGAGGATCAACGAGGTCCTGGGATTCCGTGCGTTGGCGGCATATCTGATTTCCAACTCCCACATCGTGGTCTCCCTGTGGAACGGCAGGAGGTCGCAATACCGCGGAGGCACCTATGACACCATCCGCATGGCGTTCGAGGGTATAGACGACGACGTCTCGAGATACACGTCACCCCGTACGTCGTTATCGGACAACGTGGAGAACGATTCCACCCACTACCTGGACTCCCTCAACGACGCCCTCATCGCGTGGATAGGTGTCGACAGGACCTCCGATGATTCCACTGCGGACATCCCGGTCACATCCTGCATCACCGATGACGGGGGGTTGCCGGACCTGTGTTTCATCACGGAGTCGGATGAGGGGGGACAGGGGATAAGGGATCGTCTCAGGACACGTTCCGATGGGTCGGTCGACAGGCGCATCCAGATCACCGATGAGACCAGTACCCTGATCACCGAGAGGATTCCGGAGGGGTTCGACAGGTCGTTCCGCATCCTCGACAACATGAACTCCGACATCGACGGGTTCGGAACGTCCATGGACGGGATCCGCGACATCGAGCACCTGGAATACGAATCGGCCTCCGATGGGAGACGCAAGGTGCTCACCGAGATGACGGAGAGGCTCAGGGTGATGGACGGCCTGTCCCAGTCGTACAGGAGAAGGAGCAGGAAGGCCGTGGACACCATGAACGTCCTGACCGCCCTCTACACCATGCTGTTCAGCCTGTTGATCCTGTTCAACGGTTCCGCATCGGTCTCCATAGCATACACGCTCATATACGGGATCACCACCGGTCTCCTGATACTCCACAAGAAGACGGAGGAGCACGACAGGTTCGTGAACTATCGTGCCGTGGCCGAGAACATCAGGGTGGAGTACTATTGGAGCATCGTCGGGATATGCGACACGTCCTATGACAACATCACGAACTACGTCAGCGGGGGACAGGCGTGGATGCGCACGGTGATGAAGAGCTACAGCTCCTATTTCGTCAACGATTACGCCTCGTGTTTCAACATCGACATGAGGGATCGCATGGAGTATGTCAAGAACTCCTGGATAAGGGAGCGTAAGGAGGTCAGCGAGTCCATCATCGAGAAGGAATCCCGGAAATCCAAATTGTATGACAATGGCAACAAGATACTGTCCGTCGTGATCACGGTGATGAGCGTCATCAGCACCGTGATCGTGGTCCTGTTGCTCAACGACTTCAGCGACACCATCCTGACCTATGAGGATTCCATCAATTCCATGGAGATCCTGATCAGTGAATTCACGATACTGAAGATATTCATGATCATACTGATCAACGCATCGTCCCTTCTGATGATGAGGAAGAATCAGCTCAATTTCGTGGAGGATGGAAGCATGAGCGCGGCGAGCATGATCTTCTCCAAATCGTTGATGAAGATGGACAAGACGCAGAACACGTCCGATTCGGTCATCATGCAACGCAACCTCAACATCATACATGAACTGGGATTGTTCGCGATAGGCGAGAACAACAACTGGGTGCGTGAATCCGAGAGGAAGGACTATCGGAAGGGTGCGAAACTTGTGGATGTGGTGAACAGAAGATCCAAAAACTCCGATGCGGGAAATCATCTCCATGATTCGGATTGAAGGGATCGATCAGGCGACGGAGTCGATTGCTCTTTGGATAAACACTCCTGACATCATACAACCAATTTTTACTAAAGATATATAAACATGTACTTTTATAATATAGAAAACGAATTTCACATCAATGATGGGGAGGTCGGCATATGCATGAAACAGAATGGGGATTGTATAGACACCTTATGCCTGACGATTCCAAAGAATCAAAACATGAATTCTACTTAAGTTTCCCTGAAAATGCACTATACCCGCTCAATTCCCAGGAACCTTCGGGACACCCTTGTCGGACCGGGTCTTGCGGGGTTTCGTATCCTTGCTGCCTTTGGGTCTACCCCTCTTCTTGACCTCCACGGGGACGAC
>JAFVZY010000114.1 GCA_017507885.1 Candidatus Methanomethylophilaceae archaeon
CTTCGAGGTCGGGAATAAATTGGCGGATCCCAGACACTGTTGAAGCCCGTCCATCCACGATGGTAATCACAAAACGACCTTCATGCGATATGCATCAGCGGAAGCTGTGCAATCCTTTATCAAAAATGAGAACTTCCAGTGGTTCCACGACCACTTTTTTAATGGAATAAAGAGATGATATGGTGCCGGGAATGGGGTTCGAACCCATGACCTTCGGATTTCCCTGGAAGAGGTCTAAATGACCAGAACCCTATGAGTCCGACGCTCCACCAGGCTGAGCCACCCCGGCCTTTGGTAAACCTTGCATTGACTCTTAGTATATATTGATTTCTATAAAGCCAGATGTGCACCCCATTTCTGGATGCACCATCAGAACGATTGATGTGAAAAAGGGATGATGGGCCGGAGCCCATCGGTTGAAGTTTGAAATCACTCCTCGGCGGGAGCCTCGGCGGGGGTCTCCTCAACAGGCTCCTCGACGGGCTCTGCTGCGGGCTCCTCTGCAACGGGCTCTGCTGCGGGAAGGATGGACTCGGGCTCGGACTCGCCTGCGACGAGAACCTCGGACTTGCGGATCTCGATCCTCTTGACGGGGATGACGATGCGGCATGCCCTGGCGAGCTCCTTTGCGAGGTCACCGGAGACGATGTCCTTGACGATCTCGGAGAGGGTCCTCTCCTGTCCGATGGCGACGAGGGTCTCTGCGATGATCCTCCTCATTCCGTCCTCCTGGGAGGACTGGATGCGCCTCTCGGCGATGGACATGGTCTTGATCCTGTAGGTGTAGCCGTCCTTGGTGACGATGTCGACGACGTGGTCGGTCTTGGTCTTTCTCCTGCGGGTCAGCCTCCTGACGTAGTCGCTGGTGAGGTCGTGACCGATGAAGGCGGTCTTTGCATCATAGCCGTCCAGGGAGGTGACCTTGAACTTGAGCTTGATGTGCATCTTGGAGAAGTCTCCGGTGAGGTCCTGAACGGTGACCTCGGCGGTACGTCCGAGGACGTAGTCGGGCTCTGCGGAGGGGGTCTCTCCGATCTCGGCCTCGTTGAACATACGGGGTGCGTGGATCTTGTACCACTCCTTTGCCTTCCACTTGTCCTTAACCTTGCGGCCTGCTGAGGCCTTTGCTCTCTTTGAGGGTGCCATTTCTTACAGCTCCTTTACTGAACCGACTGATTGGGTTTTGGTATTAAAAGATTCTTCAATCGGGACACGAGAGTAACACCGGGAAAAACGACATAGCCAGACATGTTTTCGTTATCACAATTAGGATAACATTATCCTTAAAAAAATAGTACCGCATATATTTAAAAATATCTGATAAAAACGCCAGATGTAACACGCCGGAAATTACATACGGAAGTAAAACAAAAAATAAAAAAAAGATGGGAGGGGGGAGACCCCTCCCCGGATTTGGGTTTCAGAGCTGTACAGGGGTGATGTGGGTGGACAGCGCGAGTTCCTTCTCGTCCATTCCCATGGCGAGTCCCAGAAGCTGGGACAGGTGGAGGACGGGGATCGCGTATCCGAGCTCCTTCTGGGTTCCATCGAACTGGAGGTGACAGAAGGGACAGACATCGATGATGTATTTGGCACCGGAAGCGGTGATGTTCTCGAGGTTGGTCTGGGTGAACTTCTTTGCGACGTCACCGAAGGCGGCCTTGAGACCTCCTCCTGCTCCACAGCACAGGACCTTCTGCTTCCTGGGCATGCTCTTGGCACCGGTGGCCTCGATGAGCTCGTCGAGGATCTTGGGGTCCTCGGGGTCATCGATGTTCTTGATGTTGCTGGGCTTGAGGAAATGGCATCCGTAGAATGCTGCGACGGGGTAGTCGAGGGGCTTGGTGACCTTCTCTTTGATCTTCTCGACTCCGACCTCCTTGTACAGGACATCGGCGAAGTGGTGGACCTTGGTGGTTCCGTTGTACTTCATTCCGATCTCGCCGAGGATGACGTTGACCTCTGCGAGGAGATCGGCGTCGTGAGCGAGCTCGTGTGCTGCATCGAACAGGGATCCGTAGCATCCGTTGCAGATGGTGACGATCTCGAGTCCCTCCTTCTCTGCGAGGGCGAGGTTCCTTGCGGCTGCGGCGAGCCAGGTCTTCTTGTTGAAGGACCTGATGACTCCGGGTGCGGGGCAGCAGGAAGCGTCTTTCAGATCGACGAGTTCGATGTCAAGTGCCTTGCAGACCTCTCTGGTGGACTTCTCGATTCCGGGGTACCTGAGGGGTGCGATGCATCCAAGGAAAAATGCGTATTTTGCCATTGTAATCACTCCACGATCTTGTCGAATCCGGTTGCCTTCAGGAGCTTGCTGAAGTCGGACATTGCGGCGTCGTTTGCAAGAACGGTGGGGGGGACTGCGGGGAGACCGAGCTCCTCCCTGAGGGCGGAGATCTTGTCGGAGACGGTAACTGCGTGTCCGACGCTGGCGAGGTTCTCTGCGGTCTTCTTGTGGGCGTCGTACATGTGACCCTCTGCGACTGCGATGTTCCTGAGGGAGACGACGATGTCGACGACGGGGACCTGACGGGGGCACCTCTCGACACAGGTGTAGCAGGTGCTGCACTGCCAGAGTTCCTCGGAGCTGACGATTTCCTCTTTCATTCCGAGCTGGGCCATCCTCATGAGCTTTCTGACCCTGTAGGAGGTCTGCCTTCCGGAGGGGCATCCTGCGGTGCAGGTTCCACACTGGAAGCACATCTTGACTTCCTCTCCGCCGGCCTCGGCGATCTCTTTTGCAAAATCGGGGTTGGGCGTTACCATAGTATCGATTGAAGCGGAAGTCGAAGACCGTATATAATATGAGCAGTCGGGTGGAACATACTGTTACCCTTTGGGATAATAGTCATTTGTTCCTTTGTTTGAGTGCCTTCATCACCCTTGCGACGTTGCGGTCGTCCCGACGGTATATGGCCGTGACCGCGTGCTTGAGGATGTTGGGGTCCACCGCGCTCTTGAGACGGATGTTCTTGCGGATGAGCATCTGTTCGTCGATGAAGAAGCTCTTCCCGGAGCCCAACAGTTCCGACAGCGAGAACGTGTCGGATACTATCGTATATTGACGATCCTCGGAATCCAGGAACATGAACGCCACCCTTTGCGCCCCGTACCGGTAACGTATGAACTCGGGACCGTTGTCCACGAGGACCATGCCCATGTACCCTATCTCATCCATCTCGTACTCGTCCGCATCGAACAGATAGAGGGGGTCGTCGATGATCGCCATGTCCGCACGGTCCTCGCGGATCATGCGTATGCTGTACTCGTCATCGGAGACCACGATGTGCGCACCGGGGATCTTCAACGAGGATATCACGGACATCACCAGATCCTCGGTCACGGGGCTGCAACAGACGGTGAACCCGCGGTCCAACGCGGTACGATGGGACATCGATTCCACCATATCGGCGATTATCTCGCCCTCCCGGGTCAGACGTGATCCCGCGGGGGTGGTCTCCAGGACGTGCACCCCCGCTGCGGACTCGATTGCGGACACGTACTTGTGCAGAACGGGGACGGAAATACCCAGACGCCTTGCGGCCGCGGTCTGACTGCCTTCGGAACGTACGGCGGCCAGGGCCTCCAACTGACGAACGGTGACCGTGGTGCCGTTTATCACGAGGGAGTTCTGAACCTGTATGTCCATGACAATGGGAACCGGAAACGTGAAGATAACAGTATCCCCGAAAACGATAATACCGACCCGGCCGTGCACCGTCGCAATGGAAGAAGACCGTCATTCACGCAAGGCGCCCATCGCGGTGATAGGGCTCGGAAGCCCCATCATGTGCGACGACGCCGTGGGACTCAGGGTGTCCCAGACCATAGAGGACATGGGATTCGACGATGTGGAATGCCACCAGGAGGCGGTGGGGGGATTGGACATCCTGCCCGTGGTGCACGGGTACCGTCACGCGGTGATCGTGGACGCCATACAGACAGGCAACTACGGACCGGGGACGGTCCTGATATTCAAGGAGAGTGACTTCGACGACGTCATAACGTGTTCGTCGTGCCACGATGTGAACCTGCCAACGGCCATGAAGATCGGGAGGCAGATGGATCCCGACATAATGCCGGACGAGGTCATGTTCGTGGCGGTGGAGGTCCAGGACATACGCACCATCACGGAGACCATGACCCCCGAGGTGGAGGGGGCCGTGGACAGTGCGGTTTCGGCCACCCTCCATGTGTTGGGGATGTTCAGAAATCAAGACAGGAACGATCGAAGCCTTTGATCTTCCTGTTCCCCTTTCCGAGGACGACGGTGTTGAGCCTTCCGGATCTGAGGATGTCCTCAGCCACGGCCATCACCTGCTCCTCCGTCACGGCATCGATGCGTTCCAGACGTTCCTCCAGACCGCCCGTACTGCCGTCCAGCATGTGGTTCACGGCGAGCCTGTACATCCTGCTCTCGGTGGATTCCATGGAACGCACGTTGGCCCCCTTCAGAAGCCTTTTGGCACGATCCAGCTCCCCTTTCTCCAGACCCTCCTTCAACAAACCGGAGTAGACGCGGACGACCGTCTCCATGGCCTCGATGACATTGTCGTCGGTACAGGACATGTAGGTCGCGAAGGACGATGCGTCGCTGCACTGGGCGATGGTGTTGTACACGGAATACACCAGGGCCTTCTCCTCCCTGACCGCCTGGAACAGCCTTGAACTGGTTCCGGAACCGAGGACCGCACTGAGCATCATGGCCGGTATGCGACGCTCGTCCGATGCCCCGTATGCGGGAAGACCCATGGCCACATGGCAGTGTTCCGAATCGTTCTTTACGAATGTGTATTCGGCCACGGGGGTCGGAGGGGCGGAACGCGGGTTCCTGCGTCCCCCTCCGCGGGGGTCCAGAACCTCTTCGGCCCATTCCACGGCCTCGTCGAGGCCTATCGAACCTTCGCAATAGACCCCGAAATTGGGAATCCTGTATCTGTCCTCGTAGTATCCCCTGAGGTCGTCGGAGGTCATCCCGGCAACCAGCTCCTCGTCGCCACCCTCGTCCTGACCCAGCGGATGCCCCCTCCACAGGGTGGTCTCGAACAGGTCGTGGATGTAGCTGTCCGGCTCGTTGCGTATCATGCTGAGCTCCTGGAGGACGATCTTCTTCTCCAACTCGGTGTCCTCCTCGGACAGGGTGCAGTTGACCACGATGTCCCCTATGAGGTCCTTTGCCACGTCGGCGGTCTCGGAGATCGTGATGCCGTAGAATGCGGTCATCTCGCGACCGGTGAAGGCGTTCATCTCCCCTCCCGCCCCCTCCATCTCCTTCGCCATCTGATACGAATTCCTGGTGGGGGTCGCACGGAACACCGTGTGCTCCAGAAGATGGGATATGCCACGGATTTCGGGAGACTCGTCCCTCGATCCCGTTGCGACTGCGATCATGCACCCCGCACTCCTTGCACCGGGTACGTTCTCCACGACCACGGGCACACCTCCGGAGGTGCGTGCAGATGAGATGTTCCTTCCGCTCATGACGGCGCATAGATGAGAACCCCTTATTACCTTTGGCGCAGTATGGTGGGACATGAGTCTCAGAACGGTCAAATACCGCGACATGGGACTGGTCAAACCCGTCGCGATAATCGGATTCCCCAGCACGGGCCTCGTCAGTTCCATCCTCTCCAATTTCTACGTCTCGCAATACAGGATGGAGGTGATCGCAGGCATGTCCGGACCAGAGATGCCCCCGTACTGCTTCCTCTACAACGGTTCCGCATACCCTCCCGTGAGGATGTACGGCCACAAGGGGAAGGGGAAGAAGGGAAGGGACGTCATAGTCTGCGTGTCGGAATACGCCCCCAAGCCCGAACAATGCCACATGTTCGCCCACGAGATGATAAGGTATCTCAGGAGCATGGACGTGTCGGACGTGATTTGTCTGGAAGGGATAACCCGCTACGGGGAGGCCAACGACATCCTGGTGTGCGGCTCCGGACCCGGGTCCATGGAACTGATGAAGAAGAGCAAGCTCGACAGGATGGACAACGGGATGATCCGCGGGATGACCGGGGTACTCATGTACGACGGACCCCTGGCCGGACTGAACGTGATCGCCCTGATGAGTGCCGGGAACCCCAACATACCCGATCCGGGCTCGGCGGCCAAGATGTTGGAGCCCATGGGACGCATGGTCCCGGGACTCAAACTGGATCCCGCACCCCTCCTGAAGGAGGCCGAGGAGATCGAAAGACACATGGACAACCAGGAACAGGGCGACCGCATGGACGATTCGGCCCTGTACGGCTGAAAGCAAACATTAACTATCGAGGGACGATGCACCGACATGGAACTCGTACCCTCGAAATTCTTCATAACCAGCAGTTCGGCAGTGAGCAAGGTATCGGACCTCAACGCCTTCGACAGGGCCCTCATAAAAGCCGGCATAGGCGAACAGAATCTGGTTTCCGTATCATCCGTCATCCCCGAGGGTGCCGAAAGGGTGGAGGCAAGGGAGATGACCATGGGTGCCGTCACCCACTGCGTCCTCGCCCAGATGAGGGGATGCGAAGGGGAGACCATCGCAGCAGGTATCGCATACACCTACCGCAAAGACGGCAAGGGGGGATACGTGGCGGAGGGCCACATCCACGGTTCCGCGGAATCCCTCAGGGAGATCCTGTCCTGGAAGATGAACGAGATGTCGAACATACGCGGAGTGGAATTCGAAGAGATCCAATATGCCATCGAGGAACTTGCCATACCGATGGATCATTACGGTTGCTGCGTGGCATCCCTCGTGTTCACGGAATACAGGTGATTCCCTGAGATACGGACTCACCACCTGCAATCTCTGCGGAAGAGCGCGTCTCGTGGACCGTTCGGGACGGGAATCTGACTGCCCGTACTGCGGATACAGATGCAGGAACTGCGAACTCAGGTTCTTTTTCGAATCCGACGATCAGAAGGAGGCCAGGGCGGCCCTTCACAGGGGCACCGGATTCGAGGCACCCGACGATTCTGAGAAAAGGAAACGCATACGGGAGGCGGACCCCCAGTCCACGCTGATGCACAGGTACGAGCAGTGCACGGACATGGAGGAAAGAATGACCGTCCTTGCGAACGGACTGACCGAGATCCACGGGATGTTCACCATGGACCATGTCCGGGAGTTCGCAGGATCCAAGGCGGAGAAGATGGTGGCCGCGATGTTGGATCAATGCATCGTCAGGGAGGTCAGACACGGACTGTACCGTGTCTGACCCCGTTGATTTTCAAGAAAAAACACCGGTCAACGGGATTTCGGGATGTCGTCCCTTTTCACACCCTCCATCCTGAGGACATCCCTTACGACACCGGGCAGCTTCCTGTACATGTTGATGTAGAAGTAGTACAGGGACAGCACGACCATCAGAACCTGGCAAAGGTAATACATGATTTCCCCTCCGATGGCTCCGGCATTGAGTACCACCGTGAAGAGCATGTTGTAGATGATCATCGGAATCGCCCCCTGAAGGAGATACTGGAACGGGACGTTGCGTGCGATCCCCTCCCCGACATTGGTGGCGCACGCACCGAATATGAGGGACAATGTCACGGATATGACGAACAACGTGACCACGGATGCGTCGATCGTATCCACGACGGACACCATGGTGAAACAGAATCCGGTGGACAGTCCGCTGGACATCCCCAGGCCGAGGCCGTATCCATAGAACACCGAATCGGACTTCCCACGGAAACGTCTCAGATTCATGATCAACAGTATGACCATCATCTCTATGATGGCGAACAGGACCATGTACAGGATGTTGTCCGCCAGTTTGAACATGGATAATGCGAAGAACAGGACGGAACCCGCTACGAGACCCACCATGAACAATCCGAAGAACGACGGGTCGCTGAAGAACGGCTGCTCCACCCTGGGATAGGTGTAGTTCCTCACCACCAGATACATGAGGATAAGGGCGGGACCTATCCCCAGCAACATGGCGAGTCCGAATAGCATCTGCATGGGAATCGGATTAAAGTCCGATTATTTCTTACTACGGTTCGGACACGCGGCGGATACGGACCGGGACTGGATCAACTTGTCATAGTAATGGACGACCATGCAGGACCTTTCACAACGTCCGCACGAATTGCAACGTCCGGGATCGACCCTCATGCCACCCGAGATATGGATGGCGTGTCTGGGACAGCCCTTGACGCATATCCCGCACTGCGTACACATCTGGGCACGGAGAAGGGATTTGACTGCCTTCTCGAAGACCTTCTCCGCATTCCTGCCGTCCGGTGCCGTCACCGATATCTGGCCTCCTCCGAAGAGCTTCGCCCTACCCATGGGCGTCTTGAGAAGAGCCATCTCGAAATCCCTGGAGTACCTGACGTCCCCGACGGTCCTGAGGGCATCCTCCACATAGGAGAAGTCCCTGGAACGGGGTATGGATGCCACCGCCTCCATGGAATATCCCCCTGCGGCGCACGGGGAGGAGCCTTTGAGCATCCTGAGTAACGGTCCGGCGGATGCAGAGGGGTTCATGCGAAGGTCGAGACCTTCGGCGAGCTGGATCATCTTCGGTGGAAGGACCTTCCATCTCCAGAAACCCATGTCGACGTATTCCGGAGGCAAACCGTTCCCGGACGCATACCCGTGAAGGTGATCCTCCCACCGGGAATACAGCTCCGGATGGATCCTGCCGGTGTTCCTCCATTCACTGGACAGACACGAGGGGCAGAGGTAGCACCCGATCCGCTCGAAGTCCCTGTCATACAGGGGGTTGTATTCCAAGCCGTGTGCGAAGATGTATGCCCAAACGTCGGCGGAACGCCATGAACGAATGGGGTTGAGATTGATCTGGTTGGGTACGAAGGGGTTGCGTGTGACGAATCCTATGCCGGAACGTGCGAACGATTCCAACCATCTGTTGCCCTCGACGGTTATGGTGCCCTTCGGAAACTCGCGCGAGATCATGTCGGTCATCGGACCGAGCTTGCAGACCTTGCAACACCATCTGAAATCCTTGGCGGGGGGACCGAACGCATCGACGTTGTCCCAGAATCCGTCACCCCCGCGTGCCACATGGACCCTGTTCCCATGCCTTTCCACGAAACCGCTGACGTATTCCACGGTCTCGGGGAACTCGAGACCCGTATCTATGTACATGAGATCGGGCTTCTCCACTGCCTGGGATGCGATTCCGTATGCCGCCAGGGAATCCTTTCCACCGGAGAACGAAACCGTCACGGGAAGACCACGGGAGTTGTTCTTGGAGAGGAACTCGCGGACCTCCCTCACAGCGCGTCTCCCGATACGCCTGACATGGTCGCGGTTGGATGCGACGAACTCCCTCCTGCCCGAATCCGGGGACCGTGGGACATCGGAGGGTGCGTTGAGATCACGGATCCTTGCGGCCTTTTCGGATGTTCTGGCATTCTCGGAGTCAACCAGCGCCACACCGGGCCCCACCTTGGCGCCCTTCCGCAGTATCAACGGATCCCCCTCCCTGAACGTTCCCTTCACATCCGCGATGTTCTCGCCCGGGACCGCCTTCCCCTTGAGATGACCGGACATCCGCCCGAATGTCAGCACGCCGCGTTCGGCACATTCGGCGAAAAGGTCCGCCCCTGCCTGCCGGAGTTCCAACACCATCCGGTCCGATCTCATGTCGAATCTCGCCACACCGATCACGGAGCCGTGTGCGACGATCTCGTCCGTACGGTCCTCCCCCGGAACCTTGTTCAGGAACACGGCCTTCCCCTCCAATGGGGCTGCCGTTCCGAATGCATCCCTGAACAGACGCAGTATGACGTCCATGCCTTCGCCCATGCACAGACGGATGTCGCCGGGACTGTTGATCTCGAACTCCCTTCCCTGGGACCCGCATGCGGAGCAAGACTCCCCTAGAAGCAGGGTACCGCACGAATCACACCATCTGCACTGTTCCTTTCCATGAGCGGCATTCTTCTGAACCATTCGGACCGACGTCGTGCTAACTCCTTCGAGTTTATAAGCAATAAGCCTGTACGGCGGAGCATGATGGATGAAACGTACCGCATAGTCCCTGAAAATGGTCGTGGAAGGTTCAGCCGGGAGGAGCTGAAACACATAGCCGTATCCATAGCGGTCCTCAGCATCGCCTTCACCATCCTGTACCGCAATGCGGGATGGATACTCGGTTACTTCGAACACCTGACCGGGACGGAAGCGATGGCGTACATGCTCCTGTTCGTCATGTGCACCGTGCTCGTGGTTGTCAGTTTCCTCTTCCATGAACTGGGGCACAAATTCATGGCACAGAGACTGGGCATGTGGTCGGAATACCGCATGTCGAATGCGGGATTGGCCATAACCCTCGTATCGTCCCTGATCGGATTCCTCTTCGCCGCACCCGGTGCGGTGGTGGTCAGGGGTTATGCGGACAAGAAGGACAACGGATTGATCAGCATCGCCGGACCTGCGGTCAACATCGTGTTCTCCGGGATCGGCATCATGGGATGCATTCTCCTGAACGGCAACCCAGCGATCATATTCCTGATGCTGCTTGCATCGTTGAACGCCGCATTGGCCCTGTTCAATCTGATTCCGTTCCCTCCGCTGGACGGTTCCAAGATCATCTCGTGGAGTCCCGTGATCTGGGTGGCGGCGATGGGCGTCGCCGTGCTGGAGTTCGTCTGCATACGTAGCCTGGATCTGTACTACGTTCTTTGAAAACAGGGATTCTACGGGGCCCGGACATGGATCCGGGCACCCGTCCGACCCTCGATACGGGTCGGGATTATGGTTTGTGGTGGTTCCAACCCCGGTTTCACATGCAACCCTGGCAGGGGTACCTGAGGTTCCTGAGTATGGAACCCTCCCACTGCTCGAGCTTTCCAGGATTGAGGATGTTGTCGGGATCCATGGCCTTCTTGATGGCCCTGATCGAGGACAGTTCGGATGCCCTCTCCTTCATGTAGTTGGGGGCCTTGGAGATTCCGACACCGTGTTCGCCTGTGACGGTGCCGCCGAGTTCGATGCACACGTCGAAGATCTCGTCCACGGCCTTGACACCCCTCTCCCACTCGTCCTTGTCGGTGGGATCGATGACCATCTTGGTGTGAAGGTTCCCGTCGGATGCATGCCCATAGGTGGCCACGGTGACGTTGTACTTGTCGGCAATCTCCTGGAACGCCTTGACCGCCTTGGGCACCTGGGACACGGGGACACCCATGTCGTCCGCAAGGGAGACGGAGGAACAACCGGGCTTCAGGGCGGACAGGGAGGTCATGACGGACTTCCTGGCGTCGGTCCACCTGTTTATGAGGTCCTTGTCCTTGGTAGGGGTGACGGAGACGGCTCCGACGGACTTGGCGACCTCCTCGACGATGAGGATGTCCCTGTCGACGACCTCGTCGGTCTCGCCGTCCACCTCCACGATGCACAACGCACCGCAATCGGGCAGGGGGTTTCCGCGAACCTTGTTGACGGCGGTGATGCTCACGCTGTCCATGAGTTCGCAGGATGCGGGGATCAGGGGCTTGGCGATGATTGCGGAGATGCACCTTCCGGCATCCTCCACGTTCTCGAACCCGCAAAGGCAGTATGCGGACTTCTTGGGCTTGGTGGTGAGCTTCAGAGTGATTTCGGTGATGATTCCGAGGGTTCCCTCGGATCCGCAAAGGAGACGTGCGAGCTGATACCCTGACGAATCCTTAATGGTCCTGGTTCCACAACGCACGATCTCGCCGTCGGCCTTGACGAATGTGAGTCCGAGGACGAAATCCCTGGTGGCACCGTACTTGACCGCACGCATACCGGATGCGTTGGTGGCGACCATGCCTCCGACCTGGCACGCTTCTGCGGAACCGGGGGACGGGGGGAAGAAGAAGCCGTACTTCGACAGCTCCGCATTGAGGTCGTTGTAGATGCATCCAGCTTCGACATCGACCCAAAGGTCCTCGACGCTGATGTTCCTGATCTTGTTCATCCTCTGCATAGCCATGACGATCCCGCCCTGGATGGGTACGGCGGAACCGCAGAGACCGGTACCGGACCCACGGGGCGTGACAGGGATCTTATACTCGGTCGCAACCTTCATGATCTCCGACACCTGCTCGGTGGAAGTGGGCTGTACCACCATATCGGGAGTGTTGTGGAAAATGGATGCGTCGAAACCGTAGGTGTAGAGCACGGCGGGCTCGATGGAGTAACCGTCCTTTCCGACGATTGCCTCGATCTTCTCAATAACGTTCTTATCCATGACGGATTCCTCTGATTGTCTCCTATAATTGGTCTATATTAAAATATGATTCCGATATTGACAATTGTTAAGTCCCTTTAAGTGGGCGTAGTGCCCATGAACACCCATCCAACGTTTTATACTAGGATGCTCTCGGACAGGACATGAAATCCACAATAGTGCTTCTCGGCCCCCCTGGATCCGGAAAGGGAACCCAGGGTGAAAAACTCGTCAACGATTTCGGTTACACCAGACTCTCCACGGGGGACATGCTCCGTGAGGCCGTCAGAAACCAGACCGAACTTGGACTCAAAGCCAAGGAGTACATGGACGCGGGAGCGCTTGTCCCCAACGACCTCATAATCGGACTCATGAAAGAGAAGATCGCCGCATCCTCGGGCAAGGTCATCCTCGACGGGTTCCCCAGGACCGTCGAGCAGGCCGATGCGCTCGGTGCCCAGCTCGATGTGGACCTCGCTCTCAACCTCGACGTGAAGGACGAGGAGCTCGTCGACAGACTCACCAAAAGGCGTTCCTGCCCCAACTGCAACTCCGTGTTCCACCTCCTGTACAACCCCCCGAAGGTCGACGGAATCTGCGACAAGTGCGGAGCGGAACTTTATCAGAGGGACGACGACAAGGAGGAGACCGTCCTCAACAGGCTCAGGGTGTACCACGAGAACACCAAACCCCTCATAGACTATTACAGAAAGAAGGGCACCCTCGTCACGATCGAAGGAGTCGGAGACATCGACGACATCTTCGAAAAGGTCAAGGAAGCCATCCAGTAAACCGATTCTCCCCGGAGGGGGACTACCCCTCCATCTTTTTGAAACAACCCCTCGAACCACGATCGGAATCCGCTCCGGTCATCATGACGATTCGAATGGGCATCCGTCTTCGATTTTCGATTCCACCGTCCAGACTCCGGTTGATGTGACCGTGTGGTTGCCTCATGTTCGACAGGCACCGTCGCCGTCCGAACGGCATGGTCCTGCCGGAACAGGGGAAGGTGACGTTTCAGCGACCGTCGTTTCAAAACTGAACAATATTGCGTCCACGTAAGATAATTTACAATTAGCCGTCACATATAACAATCAAAAATGAAAGAAAGCATCAAAAACGACTGCCTGCACAGCCACGAAACCGACATCATGTTGAAACTACTGGTTCAAGGGGAATGCATACAGACATCCCTCATGGAAATCTGCAGCAACAACAATATTCTGAAGAAGAATCTCGCAAAACTGGTGGATTCGGGCTATGTGGTCAGACGCGTGGAGGAGGAGCCCCGTCTGAGCTACAGATACGACCTCACGGAAAAGGGTCGTGATGTGGCAATGGGGATTCAATTCGTGGACATGATCGCCTTCGGGGAACTGGACATGGAAGGATCCACCATCATGGAATCGATATGCGAGTATCTGGGACACCAGAAGGTTTCGGAAAGGAAACACAGTTCGGATTTGAAAGGAAAAAAGTAACAATGGTGGAAACATCCAAACGAGCATGTCGGCGGAATACGACTGGATCCTATCCGAACGGTATGTCGTGGGAATCATCAGCCTGATCTATGACCGGAGGGAAATCCATTCCCGTGACCTGAAACTGGCGGGATACAACTACAGGGGTGTCAAAAACGGGATATAGAAATTGTGGGAAGCAGGGGTGATCGATATAGACTGTATCAAGGAACCCCGTATTGTGAACACATACAGATTAACTGACAAGGGATTGATCATAGGAAGGCATCTGAAATGCATCAGGGACTGCATGGAGGGACGACAAACAACAGGGCAATTGTCTGAAAACGACGTAGATGAGACGTGAAAAACATCAAACCCCTTAACCTCGGATGAACGAACTTCCACCATTGGGCCCCCTGTCTGTCCGGAATTGTCCGGTCACAAGGACAAACGGTCGCCATCCACTCGTTTTCGGCCTGGATGCCGTGAATCGTTGACAGGGACAACAGGATCCCGAGTAGGAAGACCCCATCGGCCATGCAGATTGTCGAATGATCACGGTGATGCCACGGCGTCATACGAGACGGCGGTCTGCCTCGTCCCGCCCCGTTACAGGCACGGATGGGTGGACACGATTCCGAAAATATGTTCATCCGAAGCTTAATCAAGGACTCAGCTAATCAAAAGATTTTAAAATGATGAGGCTATCGTGGGGTTCGATAGCCTCGTAGTGTAGTGGTCAATCATGCGGGACTCTGGATCCTGCGACTGCAGTTCGAATCTGCACGAGCAACATGATGTACTACGTAAGTGAGACCGGGTTTCTCACAATAATATGCGCATGGGTGATCGCGATCATAATGATCGTCAAAATCAAAGATATTGCAGCAAAAGAAAG
>JAFVZY010000115.1 GCA_017507885.1 Candidatus Methanomethylophilaceae archaeon
AATGGAACTCCGCCCCCCCCCCGTGTACAACTTTGTTTTCCATTGGAAAAGCAAAATTTTTCCGGAGGAGGGCAAAGGCAAGCGCACCCGTGAAGAGTGCGTCATTCCCACCTGTTACCATGCAATCAGATTCTAAGGTTATTAAAATAACGCTTCACAGGACACGTATCAGATACCGACCCGGGATGTGTCGGATTCACCGCAACATCCGTCCATAACCACCTTGTACAATGCATTTCAGTACCATCGAAGGTCATATCAGGAATCACGGTCGTGGACGTTCCCCGTCATGGAAGAACAATATATTAAGACAAAACCGCAATCCACCGTCGATAGCTCATGAAGAAGAAGATCAAGGCATCAAGAAGGTCGATGGGAATGAATTACGCGATACGCGAGGTCACCGTCCCCGCGGCCGCCGCCCAGAAGGCCGGAAAGAAACTTCTGAGCCTCAACATCGGGGACCCCAACAAGTGGGACTTCGAAACCCCTGAATACTTCAAAGCCACACTCAGGAACGCCGTGGACGAGGTCGACAACGGATACGGGGACTCCCAGGGCAACCTGGACCTCAGGGAGGCCATCGTCCAGAGGGAGTACGAGAAGCACGGCACCGTCATCGACAGCGGCGACGTCTACGTCACCAGCGGCGTCAGCGAGTGCATCAACCTGCTCATGGGCACCTTCCTGGAACCCGGCGACGAGGTCCTCGTCCCCGGACCCGGGTATCCCTCCTACGCCCAGTACATCAACTTCTACGAGGGGCGCGTGGTCCCATACAGGATGATCGAGGAGGAGGACTGGAGGCCCGACGTGGACATGATCCGCAAGAGGATCACCGATAGCACGAAGGCGCTGGTCGTCATCAACCCCAACAACCCCACCGGTTCGGTCTACTCCGAGAAGGACCTCAGGGACCTGGGCGACATCTGCGCCGAATACGGCATCCCGCTGATCTCCGACGAGATCTACGACAAGATCGTCTTCGACGGCGAGTTCTATTCCATGGGAAGACTCCCCTCCGACGTCCCCAGGATCATCCTCAACGGATTCTCCAAGGTCAACCTCATGCCCGGATGGAGGGTGGGCTACTGCTACTTCATGGACCAGGACGGACTCATGGACGAGATCCGCGAGGGATTCATGAAGCAGCTCAGGGCGAGGATCTGTCCCAACGTGCCCTGTCAGGCCGCGGCCCGCGCATCCCTGCAGGGACCCCAGGACTACATCGTGGACATGAACAGGAAGCTCAAGGAGAGGGCGGACTTCTCCTACAAGAGGATCAACGAGATCCCCGGCATGTCCACCCGCAGGGCCAAGGGTGCGCTGTACATGTTCCCCAAGGTGGACCTCCAGGGCTCCCCGTGGAGGACCGACAAGGAATTCGTCCTCGATCTGATCAAGGAGGAGGGCGTGGTGTTCGTCCATGGAACCGGTTTCTGCGAGGAGTTCGGATGCGACCACGTCAGGTCCCTTCTCCTGCCTCCGATGGAGGTCCTCGAAGAGGCCTTCGACAAGACCGAGAGGTTCATGGCCAGAAGAATCGCCTGAAAAACACCAGATACGGGGGTGAAAACCCCCGTCCACATGCTTACACTTCGTATCCCACACGCCAGTACCGGACATCCACCGTTCCAAACTCGGATTGTCCCTCGGCCCTCACCTGTCTTCCTTCGGCTTTTTTATCATTCTTTAACGATCGGAGGGTTCGATCCGACCTGTTCACACGTCCCCATCATACACCCCATGTCGAAACAAAAACACAATATGGATACGAATAAGTGAACCATTCATCCAACTCCGTGAAACGGCTTCGATTTCAACGACAGGTTTAATACGCATGATTTAGTTGGATGTATATGCTCTTTCTATGTCAGCCCCGCTTCGGACCCTCCTACAGATTCGACGACACCGACCTCTTCACCATCCTGGACCTGCTCCATGTGGGCAAGAGGGTCGGACGCGGAAGGATCAGCAACCATCTCGACATGGGGGAGGGCAGCACCCGCAAGCTCGTGGAGCTGATGAGGGAGTACGACATGCTCAAGGTGGAACAGCCCGGAATCACCATCACCCGTTTCGGAAAGAAGGTCTACGAGATGACCGGAATGAGACTCGTGGACATCAGCGTTCCCGAACACGTCATAGGGGAGTTCCAGACCGGCGTGGTCATAAAGAACGTCAGCGAGAAAGTCGGAAAGGGCATAGAGCAGAGGAACGCCGGAATCAAATCCGGAGGATACGGCTGCACCACATGGGTCGTCAAAGACGGCAACCTCTTCATCGCACCAGCATGGAACATGAGCGAGCACCAGCCCGAGCTCTCGAAGGCGATCATGGAACAGTGCGGTCTCGAGGAGGGGGATACCCTCATCGTCGGCGGAGGGGACTCCCGCCGCATAGCCCGTGTCGCCGCCGTCAGTGCGGCACTGGACATGCTCTGATCGTCCGACCCAGTAAAGCAGATAGGTACGTAAATACATCCAACCAATACTTGGTTGTATTAAATGACATAATTCCAGTTCTGTTACATCCAAAGATATATGGATGTATCTGTATGAAACATGTGAAGACAGCAATGCTGATGGCTTTCGCCATGGTCCTGGCATCCGCTGCATTCCTGGTCGCGGACACCTCCGATGCCGCATCGGACTACACCGCACGCGTCTTCGTCGACGACGGGGGCATCGAACCGAGGGAATACGAGGGTACCGGGCCAGACGTGAAATCCATCATAACCGATGCGTTCTACGACAACGACAAGAGCATAGATTTCCGCCCCAACGGGGCCATAAAGACCGTGAACGGTCAAGAGGCATCCGAAGGCAGGGAATGGGTGATATTCCAGTGGCTCCCGCCCCAGTCATGGAAGGTTGCACTCCCGACCACCATGGATGCATACCTCGTGGACGGGACCTCGTACTACGTCTACGAGTCGGAGATCACGAGAGAGGGGAACAAGACCGTGTACACCCCGCCGGAATTCGAACCGATGGCGACCGCCTACTTCTTCATCGCCATGCAGGAGGATTTCAACAAGCAGATCAGTCTCGATATGACCGAAAAGGAACTCCGCAGGGGATTCTGGATCGACGGGACCGGTTGCGACCTGGCAGAGGCATTCCACGATGCATGCGCCAGATACGGCCTGGCCCTCGAGATGAACCTCACCGAAGGCAACGAGATGAAGGGATGGCTCGGGGACTTCATGGGATTGAAGGACGAGAGGGGTTCCGGAGGGAACAGCAGCACCTGGAAGTACTGGTCCCAGTACTACTGGGACGGTGCCGATTGGAGGTACAGCCAGTGCATGGGCCACTACGACCCGGGGGTCACCAAGTACTTCGGGATCATGAGACAGGTGTCCGAACTCGAAGAACCCTCCATCGGAACCGACGTGAGCCCCGTGGACATCCCGATATCCAACATCCTCAATGGAAGCAAGGTCAGGTACTACTGCGACGGTCAACTAGTCAAGGAGGAGACCGTGAAATACTTCGGAGAGGCCCAACCCCCGGAAATCGGGGATGTGCCCGTACCCGAAGGTAACGTCTTCATCGGTTGGGACGTCGAGGGATCCGGTCTCAGGTACGTCCTCCGCGACCAGACCGTCAACGCCGTCTACAGCGACGAGGCCCTGGTCATCACCAACAAGGATTCCGTGAAAACACTGAACGTCGGTGACGAGGCGCAGCTGGAGATCCAGGTCAACGGCAAGGCGCCCACTCACGTTATATACACCTCCTCCGACAGCAGCATCGCGGAGGTGGATGCGAACGGCAGGATCACGGCCAAGGCCAACGGAAGCGTGACCATCACGGCCGCCGAGTTCGAACTGTCGGACTCCTTCACCCTGAAGGTGGTCACACCCGTGGAGTCCGTCTCCATCGACAACAAGACGTCCCAGATGATCAAGGGCACCACCCATGTGCTGACGTTCACGTTGAACCCCGCCACCACATCGGACATACCCAACTTCACCACCGATGCACCCAACATCGTCCACGTCGACAGCAACGGAAAGATGAAGGCCAACGGCGTCGGGGAGGCGACCATCTCCCTCAACTGTGGCGACAAGTCGGATTCGTTCAAGGTCACCGTCGTCGAGAAGACCATGAGGATCACCGGTGCGGTGGATGTCCTGAAGGTCGGATCCACCCACACCATAGGCGTGGAGTTCACCCCCGAGGGATACACGGAACCCGTGACCTTCACCAGCGGCAACCCCTCGGTCGCCACCGTGGATGCCGATGGAAGGATCACCGGTGTGGCCAACGGAACCGTCGTCATCACCGCCGCCGGCGACGGCATCAGCGACAGGATCACCATCGACGTCTACACCCCGGTGGAGTCCGTCTCCATCGACAACAAAACGTCCCAGATGCTCAGGGGCGACAGCCTCCAGGTGTCGTACACCGTGAAACCCGCCACCTCGTCATCCCCCGTGACCTTCGCCAGCGACGCACCCGAGATCGTCTCGGTGGATGCGGATGGAAGGATCACCGCCCTCTCCAAGGGAAGCGCCACCATCACCGTCGCCTGCGGCGACAAGTCCGATTCCTTCAGGGTCGAAGTCATCGCATTGGAGACGGTGGTCATCAGGAACGGTGTCACCGAGATGACCGTCGGCGATGAACTCGTCCTCGAAGTCGTCGTCACTCCCGTCGGATTCACGAAACCCGTGACCTTCACCAGTGGCAACCCCTCGGTCGCCACCGTCGACGGAACCGGCAGGGTCGTCGCCATCGGTCAGGGAACGGTCACGATCAACGTCACCTGCGACGACAAGACCGTGGGGATGATCATGGACGTCAAGCCCAAGGCCGTTGATTCCGGGGACCGGGACATCACCATAGAGGTCGACGGGGGTCGTGTGAACGTGACCATCGGAAACCAGGGTTCGGAAATCCCCGCGGACAAGGTGGAGGCCGCAATCGACAAGGCCGAGAATGAACAGGGGGACATCGTCGTTACCATCCCCTCCTCGGAAGGGAAGGTCGTCTTCGAGAAGGAATCCATGGAGCTCCTGGCATCCAAGGATGCGACCATAGTCGTCACGGGCGACGGCGTCATCGCAACATACCCCGCGGGAATCGTATCCAACCTGTCCTCCGGAAAGGTGGAGTTCGACGTCTCCGTGGGAACCGGTGGACTCACCGAAGCCCAGATGAACGCATCCGGCGACAGGACCGTCATACAGTTGACCGTGAAGGTCGATGGGGCCGACAAATCGGAACTCGGTGGAACATCCGTGATCTCCATGGAATACACCCTTGGGACCGGACAGACCGCCGACAACATCACCGTGTTCCATGTGGACATCGATGGGACCAAGACGGCAATGCCCACGACCTACGACGGAACGAGGATCACCTTCGAGACCGACCACCACTCCGCATTCATGATAGGCGAGAGGGAACAGTCCCAGGGCGGCGGATCCGGTTCCGGTGACAACGGTTCCGAAGGCGGCGACAACACCATGATCATCATCGGTGCCGTCATCGCAATCGTCATCATCGCGGCCATAGCCGTGTTCTACCTCAAAACCAGAAACGCTTGAAAACCCCTTACACGCCCCTCCGGGGGCGAAACCAACCAATCATCATGATGGTGAATTGGATATCTGACCCAACTTAAAATATAGTGGAAACTGCATTGGATGTTTAGACCAATTCGGGATTCACTTATTCAGAGGATGGCCCGAAACAAAGAAAGGATAATGGTTCCGATGGAAACTAGATGCAAGAACAACACTTCCAACGACATCGATTGCACCTGCCCCGAGTGCGGGGCCAATTTCAGCATACCGAATCCCCTTCACGAAACCTCCAGAAACCTGATGCAGGAGTGCAAGAGATGCGGGTTCCAATGGAAGTCCCGTACCGAGAAACCTTTGAAATGCCCCAAATGCGGCTCGTATTCCTGGGACAAATCCGCGAAGACCTACCAATGCACCATGTGCAACCACGAATGGGTGTCCCGCACGGACGAGGAACCCATGAGATGTCCCAAATGCAAATCCGTTAAGTGGAACAGGAACGTCCAATCCACAAAGATCGTCATGGAACACCCCTCGGAGGACGAACAGGACATCCAGGAGAAATGGATCTGGAAGAAGTACTCCGAAGGAAAGGGATGTTTCCAGATCGCCATAGAAACGGGACTGCCGTTCTTCCAGGTCATGGACGTACTCCGCGAGAGGACGGGTTACAGCTTCGTGAAACCCTGAGGACCGCGTGGATCGTCGTATTTCCATCGGTTGTGGGGAAGATTATATAATCCACTTGCATATCAGAGTATTGGAAGATACATCCAAGTGATATTATGCACATGATTGAGGATTACGGGGACAGGAACGATGCGATACACGTGGGAAGAGTGGAAGAGAGAAGGAAGACCTGCGAACGTTGCGGACACTCATGGAAAAGTCACCACGAAAACCCATCACGGTGCCCATCGTGCGGGACATACCATTGGAGGAATCCCGCAACCAGGAACGAATGCGTCCGTTGCGGACACGAATGGTTCTCAAGGACATCGAAGACCCCTTCGAGATGCCCCGTGTGCAGATCCAGGACATGGAACAGGAATCCCGACATCGTTACCGGAACCGCCATCGAAAAGACCGACCTCTTGCAGATGTATCTTTCGGGCAAGGGTTGCGTGGAGATCTCCGTGTTGACGGGATCCCCCCTGTCCACGGTGCACGGGATCGTGAGGGCATACCTCGGCCCCGGGACCGATGTGAGGATGTGATCGCCCCTCCGGCTGAAAAAGGACCGGAGGGGGTTTGGTTTATCAGAAGTCCAGTCTCTGGAGCATCTTGACGACGGCGTCCACGACGTCGCGTCCCTTCTCGATGCGGTCCATGGCCTGGAGTTCGGTCATTCCGGGTCCGTTGACACCGAATCCGACGGGCTTGTCGTACTCGAGTCCGAGGTCCATGATCTTCCTGGAGGCCTGGGCGACGACGACCTCGTCGTGCTTGGTCTCACCGGTGATGACGGCTCCGAGGGTGATGACGGCATCGATGTCGTCCTGCTGCAGGAGTTTCTTGACCGCCATGGGGATCTCGAAGACACCGGGGACCTTGACGGTCCTGGTTATCTGCACACCGAGGAAGTCCGCCTCCGCCTTGGCCCTCTCCATCATGAGCGAGGTGACCTCGTAGTTGAATTCGGCGACTACCATTCCCAATTTGTACTCTTTCATTTAGAACACCTGTCATTTCTGTCTGACCGGACCCGCATCGGCGAATCCCTGTCTGAGTCCCGTTCCGGCCCTGCGAGTGAGACTCTCCGGACGGAAAAGGAGATCGTAAACGTTTATCGCATGCTCCCTGGCCCTGCTGTCGGCGAGGAACGCCAGTTCGGCATCGTCCTTGGCCTCGTCCTCGTGGACGAAGACCTCGATTATGTGTTTGTTGGTCATCAACTGGGCCCTTATGAGTCCGGTCGACGCCTCGTGGGCGCACATCTTGTCCTTCTGCATCGGACCGGGCATCCCGAGTGCCATGACGATGTCGCACCCCTGCTCCTCTATGAGCTTCTTGGATGCCACCGGCAGGTCCTTCACGCCCGGGACGGTGTATCTAACGATGCGGAACCCGGTCCCCGTGCGCTGGAGCTGATCTATGGCGGAATGACCCATGTCGTAACGTGCGAAGGTCGTGTCTGCTATGCCTATGAGCTTCATCTGGAATCACCCATGGTGCGTATCCTGTTGACGATCCTGCGTGTGGCGTTGAGGTCGTCGGCGCATTCGCCCGCACGGACCACGCGTATGTCCCCGAGACCGCGGTCGGCGAGCTCCCTGGACAGTGCCTCCGTGTCGAAGGTCTGATCATACCCCAGGACGATGACGTCCGGTTGGACCATGGCGACGGTCTCGAACATGTCGCCGTTGCCTCCCAGGATCGCCCTGTCCACGGGTTTCAAAGCCCCGACCAGTCTGAGCCTCATATCCTCCGGGGTGATCGGCTCGTGCTTGCGGACCCTGACGGTGGAATCGCATGCGACGACCACGACCAATTCGTCACCCATGGAACGTGCCTGCTCCAGATAGGATAGGTGTCCCGTGTGCAGGATGTCGAAGACCCCTGAGGCCATCACGCGGACCATCCTATCACTGGTCGAAACCGGTCTCGGCCTTGAACTTCCTCCAAGCCTCGATGACCTCGATACCGGTTATGAAGGTCAGACCGTTCTCCTCCGCATACCTCATGACATCCTCCTTGGACCTGGATCCGCCGTCGTCACCCATCATCTCGCAGATGGTCGCGGAGGGCTTGACACCCGCCATGAACATGAGTGCGGTGCAGAGTTCGGTGTGTCCGCAGCGGTTCTCGAGGATGGCATCGGAGGTGTTCAGGAGATGGACGTGTCCGGGAGCCCTGAAACGGTCCCCCATGTCCTTCCTGATCTCGTCCACGGGCTTGTCCTGGAACAGGGTGTCGGCATACGCCTTGATGGTGAGCGCCCTGTCCCTGTCCGTGATGCCCGTGTATGTGTCGCGATGATTGATCGTGATGCCGAACGAGGACTTCGTCCTGTCGTAGGGGATGTCCGTGGGGGCCATGCTGGCGAGAAGGGGGTATTTTCCGGAATCGTCCCAGAAGACGTCGCTCAGGAAGGGCAGCCCCACATCCATGGCGGTCTTGTAGGGGGTGGTGGTGCACAGCAACCCTCCCGCCTGGCGCCTGAACATGCCCACGATCTCGGTGGTTACGAACTCGGAAGCGATCGTCATGTCGGTCTCCCTCTCCCTGTCGTCGAAATCGAAGACCAGGATGGGTTTTCCGTTGCGGATATCCTCCAGTGCTTTCTGAATCATCATGATATCGCCAATTGATTCGGAATCGCTGGACATCAAATAAATAGAGTGTAGCTACCACAAAAATAGTAGAATGGACACCCGGCATGTGCCGGTGGTGAGAATGATATGCCCACCCTTAGAGGAGATGGGGGTGGGCCTTTTTTGGTCCCTCTCCCAGCGCCGGATGCTACACAGGAGAGGGGAAGGGGTATCGGCGTGTCCTCCGACACCCCTTGTTTTAAGGTTTTTTACTTTACGTTTAGTTCTCGATGACGAGGCCGAACTCTGCGAGCTTGGCGACTGCGCCGTCGTAGACCTGGAGGTACTCGGGGGTGGGCCTGACAGTGGTGACGTCGTAGCACTCCTGGAAGGTCTTTCCAGCAGGCATGTTGCCGTAGAACTGCTCGTAGTAGGGCACGAGCTTGTTCAGAACCTCGTTGACCTCGGAGACCTTCATCTTGGTTGCTGCGATTGCGGCGTCTCCCATGATCCTGGCCTCCATTCCGGTGGTCTTGTCCTGCACGACTCCCTTTGCGGCTGCGGATCCAGAGAGGAGCTCGCGTCCGGATGCGGTGTCGGTGATTGCCTGGGCTGCGGTCTCGAGGAGACAGAGCTCAGTGCAGGGTCCTGCGATGGGGTAGTACTGGTTGGCGAGGAGCAGGTCGGTGTTGGCATCGATTGCTGCTGCTGCGTAGGCTGCGACCTGGAGGGTCTCCTTGGCGCAGGTGGTTCCCCACCTGATGTGGATAGGTCCGTCCAGGTGGAAGTTGGCGGAGAACAGGGCGAAGGATCCGAGGGTGGTTGCGACATCACAGATGGCGGTCTCCTCGATTCCACCGGTGTATCCACCGAGGATGGGCATCTGCTCGACCATGATGGTGTCGCCGACGGTGGTCCATCCAGCGAGCATGTTCAGTCCGGTCATGTCCATCTTCAGCTCGTTGAGCTGGGAACACTCGTGTGCGTCGGTGATCCTGTGGCCAGCGTTAGGGAGGTCAGCGCAGAGACGGCCCGCCTCAGAGAGGGGGGTCTCAGGTCCCTAAACACCCATGCCGGGCCTGGCGGCCCTGACCCTGGCCTCTTTAACGGCCCTGAGCTCGGCCATGGTGGCGCGGATCTCGTAGGGGGTCTTGGTCTTTGCGGGCTTTCCCTCGATGGTGGTCATAACTCCGTTGACGATGGTGTCGACAACACCCTCCTGGGCGTAGGACTGCATGACCTTGACGAAGACGTCCTCGGAGATGGGGGATCCGGTAGGTCCTCCCTGGATGATGGGCTTGACGGGGCTGTTTCCGTGCCTGGGGTAGAACCTTGCGATGTCCTTTCCCTCTCCCATGATGAGCTTGGTGGGGGTCTTCTTGATTCCCTCCCAGATCTCCTCCTCAGTGAACTTGGCGACACGGCCGAGGTCCTGGAGGTAGTATCCGGTGGTGACAAGCATCTCGAGTCCGGCCTGGAAGAGCCTGTTCATCAGGTCCTTGTCCTCAGGGATGATCTGAGCGGGGTCGAATTTGATGTCGTACTTCTCTTTGAGTGCGGTCAGGTTCTCGGGGGTGGTCTTGTAGTCCCACTCCTCGACTTTGACCTTCTTTCCCTTGACGAATCTCTCGTAGACGTCGGGGATGGTGAGTGCCCTAGTTGCTGCCATTTATTTCACCTCAATTAATTCAAGCAACGAGCTTGTTGACAAGCTCGATGATCTCGTTTGCGGTCTCGGAGTATCCATCTGCACCGATCTCGTCGCACCACTCCTGGGAGCAGGGTGCTCCACCGAAGATGGCCTTGTAGGGTGCGTCCATCTCTTTGATGGTCTCGACGATCTCTCTCTGGGACTCGAGGGTGGTGGTCATGAGTGCGGATCCACCGACAACCTGTGCGTCGTTCTCCTCAGCTGCGTCCATGAAGTCCATGGCGGATGCGTCGGGTCCGAGGTCGATGACGTTGTATCCAGCTCCGCGGAGCATAGCACAGCAGACGTTCTTTCCGATCTCGTGGATGTCTCCCTCGACGGTTCCCATGATGACGGTTCCCCTGAGGGATCCCTCTCCGGACTGCATGAGGGGCTCGAGGAGCTTGAGTGCGACTTCCATGGTCTTGGAAGCTGCAACGACCTGGGGGAGGTAGATCTCGGCCTTGTCGAACATCTCTCCGACTTTCTCCATTCCCTTTCCGAGTCCATCGGAGATGATGGTTCCGACAGGGATCTTGGCGTCGATTGCGGCCTGGGTTGCGCTCTGGACAAGTTTGATGTCCCAAGTCTCGACAGATTTCTGAAGATCTGCGAGGATTGCTTCGTTTGACATTTTTATTTCCTCCTTATCAGAGTTCGGGTTTCCCTCTCACTCTAATCTATCCATTGCATCCATTAGTATATATAATTTTCTCATATTGAGTACACGCTTACTAACTTGATATTTAAAATTAACTATTTGACCTGAAAAAACATTATTTGAAACATATAAATGACAGTATTGATGCTTTAATTTCACTATCTATTATATAAACAAATCAAATTTAAAAAGAAAATTTTAAATATATCTAATATTCCAATTAGATTTTAAATGCATTTTTTATAAAATCATTATTTAAATATTTCTATCTTTAACAAATATTGTAAAAATTTCATAACAAAAGAATCGCCGTTCTTCTCACCAAAAACACACCGTATGATTTTCCAAAGGGTCGCCGGAACGGTAGAAATCGATTCGGATTGTTACCATGTGAACATCATTGTTGTCAACAATGTGATGGATGTATCATGTATCCAAAGAGGGGGACATCGTATTCCCACTCCGCCCCCTATAGGTATTATAAGAGAATATGAAGAGGGCAACGACTGGACCCCGCATGCCGTACGGATCCCCGACACACGGGAATCCGGACACACGGCGATCGGGATCCGGAATGGAATTGGGATCCGAGACTGCAACCCTGTCATTGAAAACGGATAACTCGGAACTACATCCGTTGCCTGAATCGAAAGGTTCGGGAAACATGACATGGAGGAGGCGGCGGCATCCCGCCCCGCATGCAACAATCAGGATGACAGTTTCGAAAACATGATCGTAATCTCCGGGTGGTGCCGTCCTGTTCGATGATGCCCGGGAAAACATCCCCGACCGAATACGGGAGGAACCGTCTCGTTCAACAAATCCACAACCCGGTGTGGGAAGGGACCATGGACTTGTTCGACACGATTCGTCACATTGCCATCCTCCCGGAACAACGGTCAGAATTCCCCAAGTCGATGGGATCCCATGGACGTGTGACCGCACCCACGGAAGATGTGATCCCCACCACACCTGTAATCGACATGGGATCGTATGCAGACACTTCCCAAGGAACATGCGATTGAAAACACAGACCGATCGTGTATCGGTCACTATGAACCACTTGAAACCATTCATCCCGACATTGTTGCCGATGGGATGATGAGATTGCTCCTGTCGCAAGACCATGTGGATGGAATACGCTCCCGTGGACAACCTCTAGCCCATGCACGGGAAGAGTGGATGTGGATCCGTCCTGGTTCGAATCCCATGTCCCTGACGATGCCGTGATTCGTTCCACGGAGATGGTGCCACACGTCATCCAGGATGTTGTGGTGCAGCGTTTGGACCGTCGCCATGCACCATGTCATGAAATGGACGACCGGATCCATATCCATCGATCCCAAGGAATCGACATTCGGGTTCATCCGTGCCAAGGTAAGAATGGGACACCCCACTTTATCGTGTTCGAAACCCGGGTGTCCGATCACCTCGAAGGGATGATGATGAACCCCTGACCACCGACGAGGGGATTGAAGCCACCTGGACTCGGTTATCGAACAGGGCATATCGAAACGCCGTCCGCAATCAGACTTGAACCGTAGGATGATTATACTGGAGAAAATGATAAAGGGTTTGCCCCCGACCCCGAAGGGAAGGGGGAGAGTGGAATCATGCGTCGGCAGGCTTCTCGCTCTTGATGAAGTCGACGTCGTCATCGATGAGTTCCTCGTCGGCCATCTCGCCACGGGTCATCTTGACGATGAATCCGACGACGAATCCGGTGATGAGGGTGAATGCGAAGACGAGGACCGCGACACCGAGGGTGGTGAAGGATCCGACGACGATGGAAACGAAGAGTGCTCCCATCCATCCTCCGACTCCGTGGAGGTTGTGGACACCCATGACATCCAGGACTCCGAGCTTGGAGCAGAGCCAAGGCTGGAGGTAGATGAAACAGAGTGCGGAGACGGCTCCTGCGATCAGACCGATGAGCAGTGCTCCCCAGGGTCCGACGGAAAGGAGGGGTGCTCCGATTGCGACGGGTCCGCAGAGCATTGCGTAGGTGTAGATCAGGGGGTTGACCTTACCCTGGATCGCCACGCAGACGATGTAGGTGCTGATCAGGGATCCCATTCCGGCCATGTAACAGGTGATGGTTCCCCAGGTGATCTGGCTGGGGTCGAGCAGAGAGGTCACGAAGGAGGGCCAGAGCATCCAGAGGAGCATGCTGGCGAGCCAGACGAAGGTGACGCTGTGGGTGGTGGTGTACATGGGCTCGTTGAATGCGCGCTTCTCCCTGATTCCGAGAGCGACTCCGAGACCGAAGTATGCGGCGCACATGTGAACGAGGACGGATCCTCCGGGGTCGGTTGCGAACTCACCGAAGATGCTCTCACAGACGGATCCCATGATGTAGTACTGGACCACATAGTAGACGAATGCGAACAGGACTCCGACGAGGAAGTACTGCCACATCTTGCAGGTTCCGAGGAACACTCCGATGGCGATGACCACGGTGATTGCACAAATGACTGCGTTGATCAGAAGGCTCTGGTCCCAGACCTCGTAGGGAACTGCCCCATCGACAGGAACGAGGGTGGCGAGTGCGAGGTAGATGACGAAGCTTCCTGCTGCGGAGAGAAGAACTGCGAGGCAGACTCCCCACTCGAATTTCCTGATGAAAATCATCAGGAAGGCGACTAACATGAGCATGAACCAGATGTCCAGGTTCTTGCCGAACTGGAGCTGCTCGTTAGGGCTAAATCCATTGCTGATGGACTGGCCGATCTCGGCAACTCCGTTCATCTCGCCGGTGGCGACCATGAGCGCCGCGGCGACGATGATAGCGACTATAAGGGCCGCTATTCCCATTGTTTTCTTATCCATTTTTATCCCCTTCCCGTATTGCTACGGATTGCACAACCCCTATCGACCCGCATGTGGCCGACCACGACATGAGCTTCAGAGGTCTCACCGATCGTGTGGGTTGCGATTTTCGAGGGATACATCCGGCGGGGAATTCCTCCCCGATATCCCGTGGATGCGACACGATTCCGTTAGGATGCCTGTGGGGACCCCGGGACACGGTGGGGTCGAGACATGCTCGCGTCGGATCCGTTGCGCCCATATTCTCAGGGCACATGATGTCAGCCACGAGATACGGTTTATT
Source organism: Candidatus Methanomethylophilaceae archaeon (assembly GCA_017507885.1). Lineage (GTDB taxonomy): Archaea > Thermoplasmatota > Thermoplasmata > Methanomassiliicoccales > Methanomethylophilaceae > Methanoprimaticola. The sequence continues at coordinate 14,257 of JAFVZY010000115.1, forward strand.
TAAAGGTGATTGCTCGGAGGGGGGATCGGGTGCGCAACACCTTCCGAATCGTCGACCGCATCCCTTTTGCTGTATGAACGTCTGGATACAACTTATAAATCTACATTTTTAATTTTTTGACTATTTAAATAGTTAGATAAGTTTAAATTAATTACCGATTTATACCATATTTCTTATTTTTCTCGATATTACAATATTTAATAATTATTCTTTCTAAAACATAGGCATTTGGTGATTTTCCAACCACCCCTATAAATAGTATCATGCAGATGGATGGGTACAGGGATAGAGATGCTCGTTGACTTCGCCTTCGAAAACTACGGTCCGTTCAGAGAAAAGACCGTGTTCAGCATGTTGAGGGATTCCGACATAGACGCCTCGGACAACCTGCTGAAATGCGGTGCACTGCAGGACATGGTGTTGAACTCCTGTGCCATCATAGGTCCCAATTCGTCAGGCAAATCCAACGTCGTGAAGGCGCTGTCCGCACTATAGAGGATGGTCGCCGAACCCCTCCCACCAGGAACGAAATACACATGGTACAACCCGTTCCGTTACTCCCCCACGCATTCCGACTCCCCCACATCGATGGAAATCAGGTTCACCGAGGGTTCCACCCTGTATCACTACAGCATATCCTACGACAGCGAGACCGTCGTGGCCGAATCACTGTCCATGTACAACAACGGACACAAGGAACCCGTGTTCAACCGCAACGGGGACAGGTACAGTTTCGGAAGGTCACGTTCCAAGGGACAGAGGGCCATATCGGGAGCGACCTCCACGTCGTCCTCGTACCTGGCCGTGGCATCCATGTTCAACAACGAACCATGTTCCGTGGCACACAGGTTCATCACCAGGGGCATCCGCATCGTCGGCCCCGATTACACGAGCGGGCTCGATCAGGACGGGGATCCGCGTCTTCGCCAGAACGTCATGCGCGTCATGGACATCACGGATTTCGGACCTTCGTCGATGATGACCGACACCCTCCAGGTCCGCGACCCCCACAGGATAGAGGGGATCAGCAGGATACGCAGAAGGGAGGTGGCAGACCATGAAGGGCAGATGGGGAGGATCCACCCGGACTTCGAATCGGCGGGTGCCAAAGAGATGCTGTCCATGGCCGCCCCGCTCGTCCTGTCACTGGAGGAGGGGACGGTCCTGGTGGTGGATGAATTCGGTTCCAACCTCCATCCCGACGTGTCCAAATGGATCGTCAAACAGTTCAGGAGCAGATGCAACCCCAAATGCGCCCAACTGGTCATAGCCACCAACCATCCCGAGATCACCGACTACAAGGGCCTCTTCAGACGCGACCAGGTCTTCTACACACGCAGGGACGGTTCCTCCGGCGCATGCGAGATGTTCTCCGCATCCGATTTCGACGATCACGGCGGAAAATCCGTTCAACCCGTTCCATTCATACCCGGCGAGAACATAATGGACGGCCACATCCACACCGCGACACTTTTTAATCATATGTGATGATGAACCGGACGGTAACCATGACTATGGAAGACTCCAAGTTCATCAGAGAGAAGGTCATGGCTCACAACAAATGGTTCGAGGAGAGCATCCCGATGATTGCATCCGAGAATCTGATGAGCCCCCTGGCCAAGGAGATGCTTATCTCCGATTTCGCAGACAGATACGCCGAGGGACTCCCCGGAAAACGCTACTACCAGGGCAACATCTACGTGGACGAGGTCGAGCTCAAGGCCATCGAACTCGCCAAGAAGGTGTTCAACGCCGACTTCGCCGACGTCAGGCCCATCTCGGGAACCGTCGCCAACATGGCCGTCCTCTTCGCGTTCGCCAACCCCGGCGACACCATCACCACCTGTGCCCTGGCACAGGGTGCGCACATCTCCACCTGCGAGTTCGGAGCCTTCGGACAGAGGTCCGTCAACTCCGTCAACTACCCCTTCAACGTCGAGGACATGAACCTGGACGTGGACGGCACCATCAAGCTGCTGAAGGAGGTCAAACCCAAGGTCGCGCAGTTCGGACTCTCCGTGTTCCTGTTCCCCCCGCCACTCAAGGAGCTCCAGGACACCTTCAACGAGGTCGGTTGCCTCGTGTGGGAGGATTGCGCACACGTCCTGGGCCTCATCGCCGGAGGACAGTTCCACGACCCCCTCAGGGAGGGTGTGAACATCGTCTCGTCCTCCACCCACAAGACCTTCCCCGGACCCAACCACGGACTCCTCCTGGGACAGAACCTCACCGAGGAGCAGGAGAAGAAGCTGGAGAAGGCCGTATTCCCCGGTGTGACCTCCAGCCACCACCTCCACGCCATGGCCGCCCTGGCCATCACCCTCGCGGAGATGGACGTCTACGGAAAGGAGTACGCCGCACAGGCATGCAAGAACGCACGCGCACTGGGAGAGTCCCTCTACGAGCTGGGTGTCCCCGTCCTGTGCCCCGACCTCGGATTCACCAGGTCCCACGCCATCGCCGTCGACGTCAGCCAGTTCGGCGGAGGAAAGGAGTGCGCACAGCTCCTCGAGGACGCCAACATCATCTGCAACAAGAACATGCTCCCCTCGGACACCAGCGCCGTCAGGCCCTCCGGACTCAGACTCGGAGCCCAGGAGATGACCCGCATCGGAATGAAGGAGTCCGAGATGAAACAGGTCGCCGAATTCATCGCAAGGGTCGTCAAGAACAAGGAGGACCCCAGGAAGGTGAAGGAGGACGTCAAGGAGTTCAAGAAGCAGTTCAGCACCATCCAGTACTGCTTCAACAGCGGCGAGCCCGCTTACGGATACCACAGACTCGTGGAATGAGGTGAATGAAATGGGATTGATGGACAAGATCAAGGAATCGGCAAAGAACATGGACGAGAAGGCAGGGGACTACATCGACGTCTCCAAGATCGACTCGAAGATCAGGGACGAGCAGAGGAACGTCGAGAAACTGACCACCGAGCTCGGAACCAAGGCTCTGGAGGCCCTCAGGGAGTCCAAGGAGGTCAATGCGGACCTCTTCGCAGAGACCTACAAGAAGATCCAGGAGTGCGAGGAGAGGATCAAGGCATTCGAAGAGGAGAAGGCCGCGATCAAGAGCAAATCCGCCTGAATCCACGGAAGGGGGCACCGCCCTCTTCCAAACTCCTTAACCCCCGTTTACATTTTAAGGAAAGCCTGAAAATATTATAAACAGGTCATACATAGCATACAGCGATGGCAACCGCAAACCGCGAAGACTACCTCATCAACATACTCAGACTAACCGAAGGTCGCGGCATGACCAAGACCACGGAACTGGCAACCTTCATGGACGTCTCACCCGCGAGCGTCAGCGAGATGGTCAAGGTACTCTCCGCGGAGGGCTACGTCGTGTACGAGAAGTACAAGGGCATGTCCCTCACCGAAGAGGGTCTTGTGTATGCCCGTCAACTCAGAAAGAAGCACCACGTGATGGAACGCTTCCTGACCGATTATCTCAATCTGGACCACGAGACCGCCCATGCCGAGGCCTGCAAGATGGAGCATGCGATCTCCGACGAATCCGCCATCAAGATGTGCCACATGATGGGTCCCAAGGTGGACGACGACTGCCAGAGTTGCACCAACCCCTGCAAGGCGGCCTCCGAAGGCGCCATGAACGTCGTCCCCCTGAACAAACTGGTCCTGGGGGAGAAGGGTCGCATCACCCATGTGAAATCTGACGATTACGAGATG
>JAFVZY010000116.1 GCA_017507885.1 Candidatus Methanomethylophilaceae archaeon
CCTGTATCCGGACAACATTGGATTCCTCCTGGGGGAGGTGGAGATCGTCAACAAGAGGATCGACCCCTCCGGATTCGTAGATCCCGTGGGATTGAAGGACGGACTTTCCATATTCGACGGCGATGCGAAGATAGGCGGGTTCAAGGTCATGGACCTGGATCCCATACACGTGCCGTTCAAGATCCCGGATGGGACATACCAGATCTACCGCACGTACGATCCTCGTATCGACGTGATCAAGAACGGCATCGGGGAGACCCCGAAGCTCAACGGCAACACCCTCAGGAGGACCGTCAAGATCCCCATGGAACGTCATCCCGTCACGGATCAGCGTCCGCAGCTCTCGTTCTACGTCAACACCCTCAAGACCCTGGAGGCGGCGATTCCGTATGCGGACAGGATCTACTTCGACAACATGGACCGCATCGACGAGGCCAGGGAGTTCTGTTCCAACCACAGTGTGGAATGCGTGACCCTGCTTCCCCGTTTCGACCCGAAGGACGAGTTCGTCGAGAACAGGAACCCCGTCATGGTGAACAACCCGGGCCAATACCGTCTGTGCAAAGGGGCCAAGAGGATATACGGAAGCAGCGTCCTCAACACCTACAATTCGTCCATACCATTGGACCTCCATCAGCTCACGCTGTCCGTGGAACTGTCCCGTGCGGAGGTCTCCGACATGGTGGCCAAGTACCCCGGCAGGGTGGAGGTCATGGCGTTCGGAAGAACGGAACTCATGCTTTCCAGGGATCCCGCTCTGGAGAACGGTCTGTTGAAGGACGAGAAGGAGATGTCGTTCCCCGCATACAGGGACAAACAGGGATGCGTCCGCATACTCAATTCGGTGGACCTGTGCCTTTTCGACAGCATGAGGGAGATGTCCCGTTCCGGTGTGGTCTCCGTCGGATTGGATGTGAGGAAGCGTCCCCCGGCATTGGCCAGGGTCGTGGGTGAGATGTGCACGAATCCCAATCCCCGCATGAGGGAGAAGCTCACCGAGATGTGCGGAGGGTCCTTCACGAAAGGTCTGTACTTCCGTGGGGTGTAACGTGACCGCACGCTCCCACCATTAAATACCTTCAAGGGAACCCGTGCCCCATGAGGATAGATTCCAAAGGGGACATGGGTTTCCTTGAGGCAGTTCTTTCTGCAATGGCCGTCGTCACCGTCCTGATGGCCTTCATAGGCACCGTATCCACGGCCCTTGTGGCTTCCGAGGTGTCCATGGACGGTTTCGATACGCGTATGTTGGACGCGGAGATCTCGGAGGGGGTCTTCGTTCCGTATTATCTGGATTACATGCAGGATTGCATGGATGTACACGGTTATTCGTCCGTGACCGTCAGCGTCTCGGTGCCAGGCGGGTTCTGCGAGGATCCCGGGACCGTCACGGTGGGTGAACCGGGGGGTTTCAAGCGCACCCTCTTCCATACGGACACTGTCGAATGCGATTCCGGAAGGACCGTTCCGGTGTTCTACGAGGTGGAGTTATGCAAAACGATCGCAGGGGAATGACGGCATTCATGGATGCCATCGTGTTCATACTGGTGATCATGGTGGCGCTGTCGGTGACAATCAATCACATCTCGGGTGATGACGGGGACTATCCGAACGCCTCCGTGCTGATGGATGCCGTGTATTCCACCACCGTGTTGTCGTCCGACATATCCTCCATGGAGTACGATGTCCGTACGGGACTCATGGACATGGTGGCCTATTCCTTGGTCTCCGGGGACGAGGGGCCCCTGGAATACCTTTCCGTGCTGATGGATTCCCACTGCCGTGGACACGGGTACCTGATGGAGATCCATTACGACGGGTCGACACGTGAGATCGGTTCTCCCGGGGATGTCGTCCGTTCATCCGCGGAGAAGGGGGTCAACGTGGAGGGCAGATACCTGTGGATGAAGTTCTCCGTGACGTCATGAACCGAATTTGCGCGTGCGGTTGGCGAGGTCCATGCATATCGGTACGAGGTCCCTGGACCTTATCCTTCCGACGAAACCCCCGCTGCAACCCGATTCTGAGAACTCCTTGGTCCAGTCGCGGACGGCACCGGTGCTGTATATGGTGACCGGGACCGGGTCTCCGCTATGGTCCCCGAGACTGCATGGGGTGCAGTGGTCGCATGTGAACACGACCACGGTGTCCTCCCCGAGGTTCTTCCTGAGGTGTCCGGCCATGGCGTCCAGTCTTTTGATGACGTCGCATTTGAGTTTGGGGTTCATGTCGTGTCCGGCCACGTCCGCGGCCTTGCAGTTCATGAGGACGAAGTCGAATTCGGACAATGCCGCCATGGCACAGTCCGCCTTGGCTTTGAAGTCCGAATCCAGACCCCCGTTGCATTCCGGGGGAAGATCCCATACCTTCATTCCGCAGGCCTTGCAGACCCCCCTCACCAGACCCACGCCCGATACGCATGCGGCGCTGATCCCCCATTTGATGCCGAACGGTTCTATCTCCGGAGCCATACCGGCACCGCGGGGCACGAGCACATCGGCACGAGGGAGGCCTTTTGCCGACCTCTCCCTGTTCACCCGATGGTCTCTGAACCTTTCGCGACAGATTCTGACGAAGCGGTTGACGACGGACGCCGTTTTGGACGATTCCCTGTTCAACGGCACCGATTCCTCGAGGATGTCCCCCGATCCCGGATCGCAGTCGGTGATGTCCGGGTGCAACCCTTCTCCGTGGAGGACCAGTACCGCCCTGTGTCCCGTTCCTTTACGTACCGTGCATTGGACGTCGTCGATGACGATCCCGTTCAGGGAGGCGATCAGTTCCTCCGCCTCCTCCCCGTCGATGCGACCCGCCCTCCTGTCCGTGATCCTGCCGTCGTCATCCATCGATGCGAAGTTGCAGCGTATCGCCACGTCTCCCGGTGCAAGGTCCATGTCGAGTCCCAGTGCCTCCAAGGGTCCGCGTCCCGTATACGTCTCGTAGGGGTCGTATCCGAGGATCGAAAGGTGGGCGGTATCGCTTCCCGGCCTTATCCCGGGTCCTATCGGATCGGCAGACAAGAAAAGA
>JAFVZY010000117.1 GCA_017507885.1 Candidatus Methanomethylophilaceae archaeon
AGTCGTCCCCGTGGAGGTCAAGAAGAGGGGTAGACCCAAAGGCAGCAAGGATACGAAACCCCGCAAGACCCGGTCCGACAAGGGTGTCCCGAAGGTTCCTGGGAATTGAGCGGGTATAGTGCATTTTCAGGGAAACTTAAGATTTCGGAGGCATGGATTTCTTCGAAGATGTCATTGGTTCGGACTATGTGACATACAGAATGTTTTCCGGGGATCCCAGAGGCGAAGATTGGACCTATGTGATAGATTTCGATTCGAACACATTCGAAACATACCGGGGATTGTCACATACACCTCCTGACAAGGGCGAACGCTTCTACGATGGAGAAACCGTTGACGAAGACAGATGGTATCCTCCAAAATTGATGTGCATATTCTCTTTAGATGACCTTCCATCCAACATGGAATATATCGAAAAAACAGAAGAGAAATATTATTAAACGAAATATATTTTGGAATCATGCAATGCGATGGGGGTCCGATGCACGCCCCTTCTGGACACCCATCGTACCATTGAATTATATTTACACAAACCGGATATGGCTCACCATGTTGCCTTTCCTTGCAGTCGCAGCCGGCGGTGCAATCGGAGCCGTCCTCAGATACTCCGTCTACAGGATGATCGAATCGGATTTCCCATGGGCGACGTTCATCGTCAACATCACGGGATGCGTCCTGGCCTCGTTCCTGATGTTCCGTTACGGATTGGACATGCAGAACACGTTCAGGACGTTCCTCTTCGTTGGCATATTCGGGGCGTTCACCACCATGTCCACATTCTCGATCGATACGGTCAACCTCATCGCCGACGGGTCCGCAACGACCGCGTTGTTCAACATCGTGCTGAACTCCGTGGTGTGCGTTGCAGGGGCCCTCCTTGGAAGATGGTTGGCACTCCTCTGACCTGGGGACCGACGGACGGCTGAAAAACCGGCTTGATGCCATCCGCGGCCCGATTCGTTCGTTTTACGGCCTATGACGATCACTGGGGGGTTATCATGAACCTCAGACAGAACGGAATCTTGTCGGAATTCGCCTTGTGGAACTCCACGCATTCCATGCAGTTTCCATGACGGGGGCAATCGACCTTGGGGCAGTTGCAGTTGGGATTCAATTCCTGAGCCATGGCATGGCATCGTATCGGGCATTTATAACCGTTCATCGGGCCTGCGGATGTCCGCGAAAACGGCACCGGTGGCCTTGACGATATCGGAGGAGGCCATCTCCAACTGATACCCTATCCTCCCCGCGGAGACATAGAACCTCTCGTTGTCCAAAGCGGTGGAATCCACCACGACCTTCATGGGACGCTTGATGCACATGGGGGAACAACCTCCATGGACATAACCGGTCAACGGCAGGAGTTCCGCGGATTTGATCATCGACACGGACTTCTCGCCCACGGATGCGGCGGCCTTCTTCAGATCCAACCCTCCCGTCACGGGAACCACGAACACATAGTACGCATTGGACTTCCCTTTGGTGACCAGGGTCTTGAAGACCTCCTCGGGCTTCTCGCCCAGGGTCTGTGCGACCTCCATCCCGCCGAGGGCGACATCGCCGTAGGTGTGAACGGTGTAGGGGATTCCGAGCTTGTCCAGGTGCCTCATGGGATTGGTCTTGACTTCCATGATTGTGCATTATAGTACCATTATATAACAACTGTGGAATAGGGACCGTCATGAACATCTAAACGGTCGACCATGCACCCTTCATGAGGTTCACAGTGAGGGGGGTCGTCCAGGGCGTCGGATTCAGGCCGTCCGTCTACAGAGCGGCCATGGAATGCGGTGCTTCGGGCACCGTGGTCAACAACGGTTCCGATGTGGTCATCGACACCGACAGGAAGGGGATCATGGATGTCCTGATGGACAACCTGCCCCCGCTGGCACGTGTGGATTCGGTGGAATTCGAGGATGTCCCGTACACCGGTGGAACCGGTTTCCGCATAGCCCCGTCCGGCGAAAGGGGCAGAGGTGTATCAATCCCCGCGGACAGCGCCGTGTGCGACGAATGCCTCAGGGAGATCGCCGGGACGGGACGCAGATCGGGATATCCCTTCACCACATGCACATCCTGCGGACCCCGTTTCACGCTTCTCGAAGGGATGCCCTACGACAGACCCCTGACCACCATGTCCAGGTTCCCTCCCTGTCCCGAATGCGGAAGGGAGTACTCCGACCCGTCCGACCGCAGATTCCACCATCAGACGCTTTGCTGCCCCGCATGTGGCCCGAGGTACAGGCTGGTGATGCCCGATGGTACGGAGACATTCGAGGACCCCATCGGCAAACTCGCGGGGATGCTCGATTCCGGTTCCATCTGTGTGGTCAAGGGATGGGGCGGCATGCACATATGCTGCAACCTGGACGTTCTCCCTAGGATGAGGGAATGGTACGGTCGCAGGAACAAGCCCTTCGCCGCCATGGCGAGGGACATGGATTCCCTGCGCAGGTATGCGGATCCGACCGAACGGGAGGAATCGGAACTGACCTCCCCTCACAGACCCATAGTCCTCGTGAGGAAGATCGAATCGGAGGTCACGGAACTCCTCTCCCCCGGATTGGACAACGTCGGGATGTTCCTGCCTTATACGGGGATGCACCACATCCTGTTCTCTAAACTGGAACACGACGCCCTGGTCATGACGTCCGCCAACATCCCGGGTGAACCGATGCTCATAGACGATTCACAGGTGTTCGAACTGAACGCCGATGCATATCTCCTGCACGATCAGCCCATATCCAATCGTGCCGACGATTCCGTGGTGAGGATGTTCGGGGACAGGACCCAGTTCATACGCAGATCCAGGGGACACGTGCCCTTCGGCATAGATCTGGGCATGAAGGGGGATGCCGTGGGACTGGGTGCACAGGAGAACCTGACCGGATGCGTCGCATCGGACGGTATCCTGTGGCCGACGCAACACATCGGGAACGGGGAGAACCTGGGTGTACCCGAATATCTGGAGGAGGCGGTGCTCACGCAGATGTCCATGACGGGGTGCGAACCCCAGGCCGTGGGTATCGACCTCCACCCCGCCTATGCGAACCGCAGATTCGCGAAGAGGTTGGCCGAGGAGCACCATTCGGAGATTATGGAGATCCAGCACCATTGGGCCCATGCGGCCGCACTGATGGCGGACAACCGCATCGATTCCTGCATAGCGTTGACCGTGGACGGTACCGGACACGGTGACGACGGCGAGGCCTGGGGAGGAGAGGTCATGCGGACGGATTTCGACGGATACAGGAGATGCGCCCATCTCGAATACATCCCCCTCCTGGGAGGGGAGAAGGCCGTCTACGACATCAGACGTCTGAAATTCGCAATCGATTCGATGAACGGTGTGGAGAACCACGACTTCAAGGATGGAGAGGCGGCGATCCTGGGGAAGATGATGGACCGCAGCGTAAGGACATCCTCCCTGGGCAGGATCCTGGACGCCCTGTCCTACACGCTGGGTGTGTGCGGGGAACGCAGCTACGACGGGGAACCCGCCATGAGGCTGGAACCCCTTCTCTCACGTGGAAGGCTGGTCGACGGTTTCGAAACCGAGACCGTGAACGGGGTCATCAGGACCGCACACCTCTTCGACCGCATCGGGAATGTCAGGAGGGAGGATGCCGCATATTCCATAGTATATAACATACTCAGGGAAATGGTTGATACATCCATCGATGTCGCCGATGAAGAGGGCATAGAACACATCGGAATCACAGGAGGAGTGTCCTACAACTCCGCCATCTCGCGTATGTTCGGGGATATGGTTAAATCATCCGTCCATGTAGGTGTCCTCCATAGAGACGTTCCCAACGGGGACGGAGGCGTATCGGTCGGTCAAACGGCCATCGCAATGAGGAGGATTCAATGAGCAACACACTCTTCGTGCTCCTGGACGGGGCCGAAGACCACCCGAACCCACTGATGGATGGAATGAAACCCTATGAGATAGCGGACATGCCCTTCCTGAAGAGCAGGGCACCGCACAGACTGAAAACCACCGGCAGGGGATACACCCATCTGTTTCTCAACGAGTTCTTCACGGGGATGCCCCCGGAGATCCCCAGAGCGGCATTGGAGGCCATGGGTCTCGGGATGGACGTGCGCAATCCCAGAAGAACCGCATACAGACTCAGCCCCGCGGTCATATCCGAAGGGATGATAAGGTGGTCCTACAACGCGACCGAATATACCAGGAGACTCATCCCCACCGTGGAGAGCCACATGGACATCCTCGCCCCATACAACCCCGAGATCAAATTCTTCATAGGGGGCAGGGCGATCCTCACCATGGAGTGCGACGACGTCCCCGACCTCCCGGCACCGCCGGTCGATGCACCCTTCGTACCGGTTCCGGGGGACCTGGGAAGACTCGTCATGGCCGTTGCGGAGGATCTGGACGGAACCACGGACTATCCCTGGGGATGCGGTAAATTCGGAAGACAGTATCCGCCCGTCAAAGGAATGGGAAGGATGACCGCGATCTCCAACAGCCCCACCTCCCTAGGCATATGCTCGTCACTCGGACACGACATCCGCCTGATAGACGACCTGGAGGAGAGGTTCCCGGTCGCAAGGGAGGCGTTGAAACACGGAGACGTGTTCCTGCATGTGGACGAGGTGGACGAATACAGTCACATGAAGGACCCTTTCAAAAAGAAGGCCGTCCTCGAACTCACGGACAGGCTCATGGCCGAACACTTCGACGACGTGGATAACATAATCTATTTCGTAGACCATGGCACCTCCTGCGTGACCGGTGAACACATCCTGATGGATGTGCCACTGTGGACCAGCATAGACATCGGTGTACCGGATGACACCATGATTCCATTAAACCGCGTCGTGGAGACGCTTCTCGAAAACAAGATGTGATACAAAATGACAGATTTCAAACTGCCACCATCCCTGAGTGTTTACGGAAACGAAGAGACCGCCAAAGACATCCTTTCCCGTGCATGGGGCAAGAGGGGGGTCTTCACGTGCACCGTCGCCAACACCCTCACATCGACCATACCCGGGGTATCCGAAGCAGGGGACACACCCGAACTGACCATGTTCACCCCTCCCGCGGATGCGGAGCTCCTCATCAGCGGCAAGACCACCTGCATGAAGGGCATACCGATCAACCCCGGAGGAATCCCCACCCCCGCCACCCTCACCAAGGCGGCGTTGGAGCTCTCCGGAATGCCGTATTACATCGTGAACGGCGGATCCAAGATCAACCCCCACGTGCCCTACTTCGACATGGGCGGCGAGTGCGGTGACTACATCACCACCGGAAAGGCCGTCGCCAACGTCAGGCAGATCTACGAGAGAGGATTCATGCTCGGACAGATGCTTGCAAGAGCCTACGATTTCGTCGTGATCAGCGAGAGCTGCGCAGGAGGAACCACCACCGCACTCGCGGTCCTGACCGCAATGGGCGTCCTGAAGGAGAACCTCGTCAGCAGCAGCTCCCCCAACAACCCCAAGGAGCTCAAGAGCAAGCTCGTGGCCGAGGGACTCGCCGCGGCCGGAGTGAAACCCGGAGACCTTGCGGACGACCCCCTGAAGGCCATCGAGTGCGTCGGAGACCCCATGATGCCCGCCAACATCGGAATCATCGCCGGAGCAGCGACATCCGTGCCCGTGGTCATCGGCGGAGGAACCCAGATGGGTGCCGTCATCGCAGGTGTCGTGAAGATGCACCCCGAGGTCATCGGCAACATCTTCCAGGGAACCACCAGATGGCTCATGAACGATCCCAACTCCAGCATGAAGAAGATCATGGATTGCATCGGAGCAGACGTCCCGATCGTGTACGTCAACGTGGACTATTCCGAAAGCCCCTACGAGGGACTCCAGGCCTATGAATGGGGATTCATCAAGGAGGGCGTCGGATGCGGAGGATCCTCCGTCGGTGCCATCATGATGACCTCCGGAGAGGTCACCTGCGAGGCTCTCGTGGACAAGGTCCATGAGATCTACAGGGGAATCATGGGATTCGAGTAAACACGTTTCCGATAAAAGACGGTCCCGTCCCGCGGGGCCGTCGCTTTCCTTTTTTGTCACAGATTAATGTTCATGGCCCGAGACAGTCTATGGGTACGACCCATACGCCTTCGGGTGTGAGTGAGACGTATCCATTCGATACGATCACCATCATGAATGATGGATCTGGATATTCTGATTCCTCTACCGTCCTCTTCAGCGAGAGAAGATTCTCCACACCCTCCTTGATTCTGGATGCACCGGTCTTCACCTCGATGCACCCCCATCTGCCATCCCTCAATTGAACTATCAGGTCAGCCTCTAAATCGTTGGAATCATGGTAGTGGTGAACCGTCCCTCCAAGAGGTTGGGAATAGATGCGCAGATCCCTCACACAAAGTGATTCCAAAAGGAAACCGAACGTGTTCAAATCGGAAAGAAGACGGTTTTGGGACAGGTTCAATGCCGCAACAGCCAATGACGGATCCGTAAAATGCCTCTTTGATGATTGCCTTATCGACTTTTTGGAACGTATGGCGGGGGACCACGCGGTGACATCCTCGATTATATACAACCTGCGTAACGCATCCATATAATCCAATACCGTGGGCATGGAAACCTTCTGTTCCGCCATCGTGACATCGGACACGATGGTTTTGTTATCTACCATAGTGGAAATGTTGCGTGAATACGAACGCATGAGACGGTCCACCACTTCGACATCCTTCTTCCTACCATCTACGCGGAATACGTCTATCCCTATCGTGGCGTTGTAGTAGTTCTCCACGATATCCGGCACATACTCCATGTCCGCATCAATGGTTCTGGGCCATCCCCCACGCACTACCAGATCAACAATTCCACGAAGGTTGTGTTCTGAAGAGACTGAAGGTACGATTTGAGTGCCATCGAATAGTCTCTTCAAGGAAACCACCCCGCTTGAATCATTGGATTCGAACAGGGACATGGTATGCATCCTCAATTCGGCGATACGTCCCACACCGGAATGTCTGAAACCATCATCCTGAGGAACGGAAGATCCCGTAAGGATGAACTGACCCATGTCATAACGTCTATCCACTTCGTTGCGAACCACGTCCCATAGATTGGGTGCCATCTGCCACTCATCAATCAAACGAGGAACAGGACCTTCCAAAATTTGCAATGGATTGTTCCTTGCCACGTAGATTGTGTCATCAGCCTCACCTTGTAACATTATGCTACTAGATGAATTGACGAGTCCTGTGGTGGTTTTACCACACGCTTTAGGGCCAGTAATCAACACTGCACCAGAGGATTTCAATTTACGTTGTAAAACTGAATCAATCAGACGCGGATGGTATCTATTATGTCCCATAAGCACCATACTATTTTACCATTATATAAAAGAAACGAAATTAGTAAAAAAAATTTTCAGGATTCCTGTAAATTTTCTTTCAGGATTCCTGCTATCCACAATTTTGACCACAGACTCCAAATCGGAACCCATTCAATTGAACCCAAGGTCATGAAACCAAAATTTAAACCAATGCTCGACTCTTCCCTCGAACATGAATCTCGATCCCGGTGTGAAGAAGGGTTTGGCGGTGGCGTTCGTCATCTGCCTGATACTCGCATCCTGTCTCGCACTGTTGCATGTCGGAAAGGGGAACGAATCATCGGGACCCCTGACCTCCACCATATTCGACATCTACGAGGAGGACGGGATGGTCCATTTCAACTACGAGTCGGACTACATGTTCGACGAGTATCTGAAGAAGGGTTCCGTGTATTCACAAGGCCTCACGGATTACCTCGCGGACAACATCACCGTCGGCAAGTCGATCCACATCCACAAGAACCAGTTCTGTTCCGCCCTCATGGTGGAAAAGGAGACGGGAGACGGCTTCTACACCGGACGCAACTTCGATTACTTCTATTCGGAACCGGCCATCGTCCACACATCGCCCGAAGGCGGCTACAGTTCCGTTTCGATAGTGGACATGTCCATGGCCGGGGATATCGGTGAAAGTATCGATGACAGGGCGAAGAACACGGTGTACAACGCACTCCCATACATCCCGTTGGACGGGGTCAACGAGAAGGGCGTGTTCGCTTGTATAAACGTGGTCCACAACGCCGATCCGATCAACGAATCAGAATCCATCAAGACCCCGATATTCATCACCTCCACGATCAGATTGATCCTTGACAACGCCTCAACCACTCAGGAGGCGGTGGACCTTGTGATGGGATACAACCTCAACTACGAGGTCAACTGTCACCTCTTCGTCTGCGACAGGTCGGGCGATTCGAGGTCGATAGAGGTCGTGGACAACAGGACCGTGGTCACCCCCACCGAAATCATGACCAACCATTACATCACCGTCGAAGGGGCGGATACGCCCATCAGCGAGAGCAGCAGGGAGAGATACGACACCCTCGAAGCCGCGTTGGAATCCAAACCCGCCATGTCCGAAGACGATGTGAAGGCCGCCCTCATATCGGTTCAACAGACCGATTCCGATAGGATGCACTTCACCCGCTGGTCCAGCGTATACAACCTCGATTCCTGTTCCGCCGTGGTGTGGATAGTCTCCCCTCAGAACGAGGAGGGCGAGATGGATTACGACACGCCGCATCGTTTCTCGATCTGATTCGATGGAACGATCTCAGACGGATGTCACATCCACCCCTCTGCATCATGTCGATGGTGGTGTCGACGGATCATTCCCTGAAATAACTGCGGGCGGGATCCAATTCCCTCGGGGTGTTCATGTTGACCGATAGCTCGACCCAATTGGTCTGGGAAAGGTACTCCTCGAGGTATTCCCCACGGAGGGTCCCCTCACGGTTCATGATGCATATTCCCGAGAGAACCCAGTTCCTACCGCCGTCCCCACGTGTGTATGACGACTCGATGCCTATCCTTCCGACTGTCTGCTCGTCCACGACCGCAAGGGCGGACTGCATGACATCGGGCACGAAGTACTCGATGAACGAATCCACGACCTCGGTTGTGAGAAGGGGAAGATCCGAAGGGCATGTGAGGACGTAGTCACCGTTCATGATGGAGAACGACTCGTGGAGATCAGTCCTTGTTTGAGGAAGTATAGTTCATTTCAAGGGAAACTTAAGTTGACGGCGAATTATAATTATAACGAACGGATGCACCCCCATGGAGAGGTACATCGCATCCGACCTGAAAGCATGGAAGGAGTCCCCCGACAGGAGACCCCTGATTCTGAAAGGCGTCCCCCAATGCGGAAAGACACATGTCGCCATGGACTTCGGCATCGGGAATCATATTGACCTCACCTATTTCGACGTTCCGGAACACCCCGAACTGGAGGATTCGTTCGAATCCGATGTGGACGACATGTTTCGTGAGATGTCCCTCATCAACGGTACCCCTCCGGGAAACGGCACCCTTCTGGTATTGGATCATGTGGAACACTGCGACGGGATATGGGATGCCGTATCGCGGCTCCATCACGGACACCCCGGGATCCACATCATGTGTGTGACATCCAGGGGAGGCCCGAAGGATGACGACGGATTCGACACGATCGTCATGAGACCCATGTGTTTCGGCGAGTTCGTACTCGCCTGCGGATAGCAGCGCCTGCACCTCGCATTGAAGGCCATGGAAATCGGCATGAGACCCTCCAAGGCGGACCTGAGGACCCTGGACAGACTCTACATCGACTATCTGATGGTCGGAGGAATGCCGGAAGCCGTACTCGCCTGGGTCAGGACGGGGGACATGTATCGGGTGGAGGGGATCCACGGAAGGATCATCGACATGTACGAATCCGAAATCCGTGCACATTGCCCCGATCCCGAACGTGGATTGGATCTGTTGTCATCGGTGCCGATTCAAATGGTGGAACACAAGGGCAGATTCAGACTGTGTGATGCAGGGGGAAGAACCAGCACCCTGTCCAGGGCGATGGAATGGATGTTGGACTCGGGCATGATTCAACGCTACTGGGGGCTGACCGATTCCGAACACCCTCCGAAACCACGCAAGGGGATCTATTTCAGACTCCTTCTTTCGGACGTCGGCCTACTGAGCACCATCCTCGGAGCGAACAGAAACCTGTTGACATCCGAAGAGGGCGACCCTTCGGGAATCAAGGATGCCGTCATCAGGAACTACATCTACAACGAACTGGTCGCATCTCCTGGAAATGGGGAGGGGCCATACTACTGGAGGAACGTCAGGAATCAATCCAATGTGGACTTCCTGTTGGATTTCGACGGAGGGATGATCCCCATGGTCATCAGAAGCAGGAAGGGAGGCAGGATCATGAATCTGGAGGCATACTGCAGGAGATACGGACCGGATTCGGCGATTGTGACCTCCCGCACCCGCTACAAGAGCATATCGGACGAATGGATCCATGTCCCTCTGTCCCTGGTGGGAAGATTCGACGACATCATGAGGGCGGTTCAGAATCCGGGACAATCGATAGATACCCCCTGGACACCTTCTGGCGTCCTCGACACATGCCCGCTGGATACGATGGTCGTCATGAACATGGGCGAGGCATGCCTCGACTTCCTGACGAGCTCCTTCAGGGAAAGGAGGTTCCTTATTCCATCCTCCGGCTGAATCATCGATACGGAGGATCCATGGAATCACCCGGATCAGACCGGGATATTGGATGATCGCTTCCGAATCGAACGGGACCCCGCTTGGAACGGATCCGAAGCCATCCCCATCGGATGGAGGAATCCGTCATACGGGTGCACGGACCTGCATTCATTCCCTGAAGTAACTGCGGGCGAGATCCAATTCCCTGGGTGTGTTCATGTTGACAGAGAGTTCAACCCAATTGGTCTGGAAAAGATACTCCTCGAGATAATCCCCGCGCAACGTCCCTTCACGGTTCATGATGCAGATTCCGGAAAGAACCCAGTTCCTTCCGCCATCCTCGCGTGTATAGGACGGTTCGATCCCTATCCTCCTGACGGTCTTCTCATCCACCACGGCGAGAGCGGATTGCATTACCCCGGGTACGAAGTATTCGATGAAGGAATCCACCACCTCCGTGGTCAGAAGGGGGAGATCCGAGGGACAGGTCAACACGTAATCGCTGTTGAGAACCGAGAACGCCTCATGAAGGTCGCCCATGAAATCGTCACCGGAGGTACGGATGGTCTCCACACCCATGTCGTTGAGATACTTCTCCGTACAAGGGGTGTTGTCACTGACGGATACAAGGAGGCGATCGATGTGGGTGGATGTGAGCAATGCGTCCACGACCCTCCTGACCGTGGGAACCCCTCCGACCAGCTGCATGGGTTTCTCTATACCGCATCTTCCCATACGGGAACCCTTTCCTCCGGCATTCACGAGAGCCTCCATCAGATCACCAGCAGAAACACGATAGACATCACGAAAACCACCACGGGCCTGCTTATCTCGTTGGTCGCACCGAGGATGTCCCCGTTGACCATTCCGAAATTCCTGTTCGCCACACGTGCCATGAGCACACCGACGATCGCAGAGGAGACGATTCCGGCGATGAGCACGGAAACGATCTGAACGATGAGATCGGAATCGTCCAAGGACATCGGGACACCGACGAGATCGGCCACCACGGACGCGAGGATGCAGAGCACCGCTCCGAATACGAGGGAAAGCATCACGGACTTGACCGCGGAGGCCTTGGTGGTCCTCTCCACCTGTCTTCCGGCCATCCCCTTGCCGGCGATCCCCCATGATGCCGCGAACACCTGTGCGTTCTTGACCATGACTTCGACGACGGGGACGATCAGGAACATGGCAAGCCATCCGGGTATGGACGAATACAATGCGAAGGATGTGAACGTCACCGCAAGGGCCACACCGATTCCACCGGCACCGACGAGGGTGTCCTTGAGGGCACGGAGATGGGACTCCGGAGGACCGGATACGATCATCCCGTCACCGAAATCGGTGAGTCCGTCGAAATGCAGGAACTTGCTTCCCACATAGACGGTGAGCATGGCCATCACGGCCACCATCATGGCGGAACCGTATCCCAACGACTCATGCATGTGGAAGAACAATCCGAGCTCGACTGTCAGCAGGATTCCGAACAGGAGTCCCACCACGGGAACCATGTGGAATCTGGTCTCCATGGCATCCATGTCCTCCTGTGTTATGTCCATGTGCCAAAGCGTGAAGAAGGAGATCATCCCCTTCATCGCGGACAATGCGCCTCCCATTCAGAAACGCCTCCCCGCTTCGGTGGCCATGGACATGATGAGACCGTCCATGATCCCCTTCTCGAAATCCGGTACGAAACCGAATTCGGAGACACTGAGGTCTTCGAAAAGCTGGATTATGCACTCGTCACCGTCCGCATACAGCGAATCTGCACGGTCGGAGACGTAATGGAACATGTCCAGAACGGTCCTCGTACGTGGATATGAAAGATACTCCCTGAGGGATTCGGAATACTCCTCACGGGTCATGCCGGTACCGGACATGGTCCAAAGGACCTCCTCGTCGTAACCGAGCTTCGAAAGCAGTTTCATTGGATCCTCGGGTTCGGGGAACTCGCCCCTGACGCACAACGCATGACCCACGGCCGCTCTGACGGCCCTTCCACCGGCGATTCCCAAATCGGAACCGGTTCCGGTGTATGTCAGAGGTCCGTCGCCCTTGGGGGATATTATCGCCACGGAATCGGATGTCGTTCCGGTCTCCTTGAACCCGCGATCCGCCAATGCCGCGGATTTTCCTTCGATGACAGGCATGAAAAGATTGACCTTCCCCTCCATGGTCAGAGGGGACTCCACCACCAATGCTACGTTGATGGTTCCGGCCATCATCCTGGCCGCCCTTTTGAGGGAGGTCACATGACGGGATTCCCAATCCTCGAGGACATCACCCGCCATGACGTGATTGCTCAATCCGGCGGTGGCCACGGCGGTGACGAACGTTCCGTTGCGCTCGGCCTCCTGAACGTTGAACACGTAACCTACCTCTGCGGCGGTCATCATCCCCACGGTGTTCCCTGGAAGACCGAGGGCATCCCTTACCTCTGCGGCATGGGCACGGGGATCGTCGTGATCGTAATCATGGGGGACCTGCATGATGAAATAAGCGTCGGCTTCGGAGAGACCGCCGTTGAGCACGGCGCAACTGAGGACCTCCATGGTCTCCGTGAACCTCACGACACCCACGGCCAGTCCGTCCACCTCCTCCAAACCACATGATTCTATGTATCTCAAAACAGAGCCTCCCATACCGCGAGGAACCAACCCTCGCAGAACAATTGGATGTGTATGCCCACCAGGGCATATAATATGAACGAGACTGTGACGACGAAAAGCACGGATGCGAGTTCCACCAACCTGCTGCACCTCCTGACGTCGGAGGGGGTGGGCATCGGACCGTGTCCCATCACATAGACGCCGTCCTTCACCATGCTTATGTCCATCACCCCTGCCACGGCGGTCATGGAATATCCGCTGTTGGGGCTGGGGGTCAACCCGTGCTGCTCCCTGGCCATGGGGACCGCCGCCCTCCAGTTCATCTTCTTGAACACGGCGGCGAGTGCGATGAAATAAGGCGATATGCGGGCGGTCGGGAATCCCAGGACATCGTCGAACTTTGCAGGGAAGTACCCTATGCGGGCGTATTTCTCGTTGAGGTATCCCCACATGGCATCCATCAGATTCGCACAACGGAACATCACCGCTCCGGGGAGTCCGAAGAGTCCGAAGAAGAACGTGGGGGAATAGACACTGTCAACCAGGTTCTCGGAGATGGTTTCGCAACAGGATGATGCGATGTGGTCCGCATCCATCCCTTTGGTGTTCCTGCTGACGATCATCTGGACCTTGTCGGCGGCATCCTCGATCCTTCCCGCCTCCAGGTCATCGGCGATGGGGTCGCAGTGGTGCCTGAAAGAGAACACGGCGAAGGTTATCTTGAACAGGAACGCGGTGGCCACGATCCATGCGATCTCTCCTGCGAGCGGGTCCACGAATCTGCCGAAGGCGTATCCGGCAAGCGTGGTGATGAACATACCCAAGGATGCGAACAGGATGAAAACAAAAAGATACGAAAGGAAACCGATGACGGTTGCACTGAAAGACGTGCGGTTCTTGACGCGCCTGTTGATGGCATCCAGTATGTTGCCCATCCATCTGAGCGGATGGACGGAGTTCGGAGGCTCACCTACGAAACGGTCGAAGAGCAACGCCAATGCTATGATAAGGAATGCATCCAACCAGAGGGGCATCCTTTCACCCGTTGATGACCGAATCCACGGCGGCCACGAATCTGCAGTTGCGCTCCCTGTCCTTCACACTGTAACGGACGTATCCCTTGAACCTGTCCCCGAACGAGGAACAGTCCCTCACCATGATTCCGCGGGTGAGCATCCTCTTCTTGAATTCGGCGGCGTCCATGCCGAGAGGCTCGAGGGAATTGAAATAGAAGAACGAATCCGAAACGGGTCCAGCCGGGAACTCCACCTCCATGAGCATGGAGTTCATGACCTCCGACTCCTGGGCCATCACAGCCGCGGCGTGGTCGACGTAATCCATCCTGTCCCTGATGAGGACGTTGGCGACGTTCTGCTCCACCTGGCCCACGTTCCATGTCATGCGGACCTTCTCCATCTCGGAGATGAGGCCGTCGTTGGAGAATCCGAATCCGATCCTGATTCCAGGGATAGCGAAGGATTTGGTCAGGGATGATGCGACGATGAGATTGGAGAACCTGTTGACCATTCCCGAAAGGGTGACATCACAGTATCCGGGAACCAGCTCCAGAAGCGTCTCGTCGAGGAACACCAGGATGCCCAGATCCTCACACTCCCTCACGATGGATACGATCTTGTCACGAGGCTCGATCCTTCCGGTGGGGTTGTTGGGATTGCATATGTACAGGGCCCTGGCACCGGGAAGTTTCTCCGAGAGTTTATCGACATCTATACGGAAATCATCCTCGGAGAGGAGATCGTTCCAGTCTATGTCGGCACCGACGATCCTGCACTGCTGTGCATACTCCGCGAAGGACGGCCTGTTGAGGATCACCCTGTCGCCCCTGTCGAAGAATGTGTTGGGAACGTTACGGATTATGTCCGACGAACCGGCACCGATGGTTATGCACTCTGTGTCGATGTTGAACGCCTTGGATATCGTATCCTTCAACTCCGCACACGAATCGTCGGGATAGTGGCCGATGTCCCCTACCGCGGTGGCGATGATCTCACCCAGATCCTCGGGGGGACCGAAGGGGTTGAGGTTGTGACTGTAATCCTCTATGTCCTGCATCTTCCAGGCCTGGCCACCATGGACGGTGTCGCCGAGACCTATCAACTCTTTCCTAGGTTGAATGCGCCCCTTCATCGTTTTAGGATTGACGTTTATGATTATATAGTGTTGGTTGGATGAGAAAACCATAGCACTCCGCAACTACAGGAATCGATGGGTTCGACAAAACGACATTTCAATAAAACGGTCCGTATTTCAATAAACATTTCAATAAAACGGTCCGTATTTCAATAAACATTCAAACCGTCATCTGACGGAGTCAAGCGAATAACAGGCATTGCGGGTCCTACCGATTGTGACTATCCTGCCATCCTTCTTCAAATCGGATATCAGATTCTGAACCTTGATTATTCTTCTTTTTTCATCATAATCCTCGGGAAATGCATCCGAAAGAGCCTCCACGATTTCCTTCTTGTTCATAGGCCCCCTCTGCCTCAACAAATCCATCACGAGTTCCCTGTAATCGGAATTCTTGAATCCCGCCTGATTTTCCGAACCCTCCTGTGGGACTTCTTCCGATTCTTCTTGTCTTTCAGGGACTCCATCTGTTTGATTCCCGAACACGGATGACAGGATTTCATAGTCCATACCGTTGAACTCAATCAGCCCCTTCGTCACCAAACGGGCTGACACCTCATCTGAAATCCTTTTACCCTTTTGTATGGCATCCAAGGACAATATGTCTTCGAATGGCAAACCCGGGTTGTTTAGAAGGAGGTTTTTGAATCCCTGGTTGATGACTTTTCCGTGAAGAGTCACTTGAACATGGTCATCGGACAAATCGTACTCGGGCAAAGGAAAAAACCTTGCAATCTGTGATTTAAATATGCGTATGATTCCTCCACCCGCAACATCCACCATTCCCAGGTTCTTCATCGCCTGAGCCAACACGGCATTGCGATAGTATGACGAGGGCGAATCGGACGACAATACGTTTTCCAAGGTTCCAGGGATGAAATATCCTGCATTCTTGAACACCAATCTATCGCGATCATACTCCACGACAGTGATGAATTCCCTTTTACGGTAGTCCTGGTGGGCTATGCAATTGTACAGGATTTCACGAAGAATGGAAGTATCGTATGTATCCATACGAAATGGGATCAAAGAACCCCCTTTGTAATACTCGTAACTAAGATTGCGTATCCTACCACACAGTTCATCCACCGCTTTGATGAACGGTATGTTGAACATCCGGTTGTCCAGAGTCGTCCTTTCCTGATCACGGAGAATCCATCTCATGGCCAAAACGGAATCGGGAACCAGATACGAACAGTCCGATTTTCCCAGAAGAACCATTGCCGCATGGGTCACCACACCCTTGTTGGTCAACCCGATCTTATTGAGAAAGACCTCATCGGACCAGGATTCACAATCCGACCTACGTTCCGGACGTGATTTTATAAAATACCTGCGTGCAATCAAAATGGCTTCGGGATCGAGAACATCATCCACGGACACTCCCTTGATGATCTCGGCACTCCAATCCGGAATGGATGCATATGAGGGCATATGCTCCATGATGGAATCCGCATCCTTCCTCATATGAACCACAGAACGGACACCCCATTGCATCACGGCAATTAAACCTAACCTTCGTGAGCGTATTCAAAAAAGAAGATGAGCGGGCCCGTCGGGATTCGAACCCGAGCCCGAGGCTCCGGAGGCCCCTATTCTGTCCAAGCTATACTACGAGCCCAATTGATGATATTAAACAAATTAAGAATGGGAAGAGAGGGTTTTGCCGGGGTTAGATGGACCCCGGCGATCCTGAGCCTCCAAATGAGAGGGAGGAGGCCGAATGAAGTGCTCTCTTCTCAGTTCTTGAACTCGGTGTATCCGCAGCATCCACAGGCCACACGGTCCTTGTGGGTTGCCATGAAGACACCGGGGCCGCACTTGGGGCAGACGGGCTTGGTCCTGCTGACCTTGTCGCCCTCGACCTTGTATGCGTCCTTCTTGCAGATAGATCCCTTCTTAACAGGTGCTTTTGCCATTAGAATCACTCCTGAGCTTCCTCTGCGGCGGGCTCCTCAGGCTTGGGGGCCTCGATGCCGTTCCTCTTGAGCAGGTACTCGCGGTCGAACTCGAGGGCTGCCTCGAGGCTCTCGTAGACCTTTGCGTATCCCTTGGACTGTCCCTTTCCGTAGATGGACTCGATGTTGTCGACGACGACGCAGTTCCTCTTGGACTGCATCTGTTTGGCGACCTCCTCGGCCACGGCGTTCCTTCCAGGGGTGCTCTCTCCGTTGTGATCGAGGACGAAGTAGACCTCGACTCTCTTCTGCAGAGGGTTCTCTTTAGTCTGTGTGATTTCCATCTTCATTCTTTTTCCTCCATTCTGGCCACCAATCCGGCGACCTTCTTTTTGGTGAGCTCATCAGTGGTTATGAGCATCATGCACTTCCCGGGCCATCCGTAGACCACGTTGGATCCGATGGGCGCGTAATGGATGACCGGCAACAGCGCCAGGTCCTCCTCCCCGTCCACACGGATCAGTCCCGTACCGGACCCTTCCATGCTTTTGCGGATCATGTCCGCCATTTCCGCGGTTATGGTTCCCGCGGGGTTGGACACCTCGTCCTTGGGCTCCTCCGAAACGAGCTCCGCGAACTCGGTCATGGAACGACGCTCGGTGACCCCGTCGTATATCGACAGGTCCGGCTTCACGCCGTTCATCCTGAACGTCAGGGATACCACGTCCCCGACGGTTATCAAAGGGGTTTGTCTGTTCAGAGACGGGATGTCGCTTTCGGGAAGTTCCCTTCCCAAGGGCTCCTTGAACGCCTCCCTTTCGGAGGGTGGCAGTGTCAAAGCCCTCCCGAACATCCTATCAACGGACCTTGAGTGCGTATCTTCCGTTGCTGGAGATTCCCATCTTCTTGGCGATCTCGGACCTCTCGTAGTCGATGATCGCAAGGAATCCCTGCCACTCCTTGGAGGTGGGGTTGCCGCAACGGGGACAGCTGTCGCTTTCGGAGAGGAAGCTGCAACTCTTGCATGCCTTGAGTATCGGGCCTGCCATCACTCATCCCCTCCGTGCCTTTTCTTGGCGTCCTCCTCGATCCACTGGACCTTGCCGAGACCGGGCTGACGCATGGTGAGTCCGATCTTGCTGTCCTGGGGGTTCTTCTCGTTCAGGTCTATGCTGACGATCCTCGCCCTGACGACGTCGCCCACGGCGAGGAACCTTCCGCTGTCCTTTCCGACGAGCCTCTGGTTCGCCTCGTCGATGTCGACGCGGTCGTCCATGACCTGACTGATGTGAAGGAGTCCGTCGAGAGGACCGAATCTGACGAAGGCTCCGAATTTGAGGATCTCGACGACGACACCCTCGACGACCTCGTTCTCCCTGGGTTTGAAGACCACCTGGTCGAACTTGACGGTCTGGTAGACTGCGCCGTCTCCGTGGACGATGCGTCCGGGACCGACGGTCCTGACGTTCCTGATAAGGAGCGTGAAGGTCTTGTCCTCCGAGAGTCTTCCCTCGTAGGTCTCCCATGTGAGATTGTCGATGACGGAGTCGATGTCCTCTTTGAGGTCGACCGGCGGAATGCGGACGACCTTCTCAACTTCAGTTAGCATATACATGACGGGTCCTCGAAAAAGAGCAATAAACAGGTTGTATATAAGTATGTCCGACTCGGCCACACTTATTCGCACACGTGCGCGTGTATAATAATAAGGGGAAGGGGTTCACGACCCCCTCCGGTTTCACATGTCGGGGAATTCCTGGGCGTACCTGTCGATACAGGTCTGGACCATGTCCCTTGCGGCGGCGGCGTCGAGCATCTCCTTGGCCTCGGTGACCTTGCCCTCGAGTGCCTTGTAGACGCAGAAGAAGTGCCTGAGCTCCTCGACGAGGTGTGCGGGAAGCTGGGAGACGTCCTCGAAATCCTTGAAGTGGCGGTCCTTGGTGGGAACGGCGAGGACCTTGTCGTCGATGTCCCCTCCGTCGACCATCTTCAGAAGTCCGATGGGCTTGCACTCGACGAGGCAGTTGGGTACGAGGGTCTCGGAGCACAGGAGGACGACGTCCAGAGGGTCGCCGTCGAACGCGAAGGTGCGGGGGATGAAACCGTAGTTCCAGGGGTACTCGGTGGATGTGGAGAGGATCCTGTCGAGTGCCAGCATGCCGGTCTCCTCGTCGATCTCGTACTTGACCTTGGATCCCTTGGGGATCTCGATGACGGCGGTGAACTTGGCAGGGGTGACCCTGTCCTTGGAAAGCTCGTGCATTATCATGGTTTTCACTGGTCCCCCGTTAGAGTGACGACTTATTTATCTATACGGGCCGAGGAACGGATCCTCCAACGGCCCGCCGGACGGGAGCAGGGGCGTGCCGTCCGCGGAAAGGATGCCGGGACACACGGTGACCACGGGATTCAACACCTCGGACCCGAGACAACGGGATGCGCACAGGGCCCCCATGTCACAGCACAGGGCCACCACCAGGTCCGTATCGGGATGGACTTCCGATGCGCACCGCTTCGCCTTGGACATCAGACAGGATGCGGACGTGGACACCGTCCCCAACACGTCCACGCCGTCCGAGGAGAGGGCGTCGGCTAGACGCGACGCGGATTCGGAACCCCCTATGCCCCCGCAAAGTCTGGCACAGGTGTTGCAGGTCCATACGGTGACCCTCCTCCCCCTCACCCTCTCGAGGAGCCCGGGGTAATCCGAATCGCGTGTCATGAGAATCATGGACGTGCATGGACGGGGACGTAGATAACGGGTTCCCGAAGGGGCCGCCACGCACCCGAATGCGATATATACCCGTACCCATCCACCCGTATCATGCTGTGCGCCATAGACGGCCTCGACGGGAGCGGCAAGACCACCGTGTCCCGCCTCGTGGCCGACATACTCAGGTCCCACGGATACGACCCCGTGGTCAGGGAGCATCCCGGAGAGGGGATCCTCGGAAGGGCCTGCAGACGCATGCTTCTGAAGGAGGGCAACCTGGCTTTGGCCGGCGCCTCCGCCCTGATGGTGGCGGAGTTGCTGGTGAGCGGGATGCGCATACGCATGGATCCCGACGGATGCCACGTGGTGGTGAGATACGACCTCTCCGCGTGCTTCCTCCCCGACCGTGTATCGGGATTCGCCCTGAGGGCGATGAGGGTCATGCTCCCGAGACCGGACATGACGGTGATGATCGACGTGGAACCCGATGTGGCCCTGGGAAGGATAGACGGTCGCGGGGGTGATACGGAGATGTTCGAGAACGCGGAATCCATGAAGAGGGTGAGACGCAGGATGGCCTCCGCCCCGGGTGTGGTCGTACTCGACGGGTCCCGTCCGCCGGAGGAGACCGCCATCGAGATAACATCCATGCTCCTCGATCCCGACGACGCGGAATGAACCGTTTTTATGGGAACATATATGAACGTAATCAAGTTCGTGGGTATCAGAAGGCTTAGATTATGAGTGAACTGGAACTTATACCCGTAGAGGACATCAAAATCACCAAGGGAATGACCGTCGACGAGCTTCTCCGCGCAATGGGAAGGGCCGGGGGTTTCACCGCACAGAAACTCTCCGACGCCACCGACATCGCCGAGGCCATGATCAGGGACAAGGACTGCTTCAAGATCCTGTCCTTCCCCGCATGCATCATGGCCACCGGAACCCGTGGCGTCATCATCGACATGGTCAAGAACGGCATGGTGGACCTCATCATGACCACCTGCGGAACCCTGGATCACGACATCTCCAGGACCTACGAGGACTATTTCAAGGGCGACTTCCACATGGACGACGCGAAGCTCAGGGAGGAGTACGAGATCAGCAGACTCGGAAACGTCCTGGTCCCCGACTCCTGCTACGGAGACGTCCTCGAGGGCATCATCCTGCCCATGTTCGACGAGATCTTCGCGGATACCGAGTCCCTGCCCACCCACAAGATCATCGACGAGGTCGGAAAGAGGATGGACAACGAGGACTCCCTCCTGTATCAGTGCCACAAGCACAACGTCCCCATCGTGGTCCCCGGGATCACCGACGGATCCTTCGGATGCCAGCTCTGGATGTACTACCAGACCCACAGGAAACTCAGGATCGACCTCTTCGCGGACGAGCAGATGCTGTCCGAGGTCACCAACCACGCCGAGAAGACCGGTGCACTGATGATCGGTGGAGGCATCTCCAAACACCACGTCATCTGGTGGAACCAGTTCCGCGGCGGACTCGACTACTGCGTCTACCTCACCACCGCGCAGGAGTTCGACGGATCCCTCTCCGGTGCACGCATCAGGGAGGCCGTGTCCTGGGGAAAGGTCAAGGCCGAAGCCAAGAAGATGACCGTCGAGGGCGATGCCACCATCACCCTCCCGATGATCTACGCCGGTCTCGCCGAGAGGCTGCTCTGACCATGAAGAGGGTCCTGGTCCTCCCGGGGGACGGTCAGGGTCCCGCACTCGCGGACATCGCGTGCAGGATCATATCCGAGGCCACCGATCAGGTGGAATTCGTGGAGTCACCGATAGGAAGGTCCGGTTACGAACTGACCGGACTCAACCTCCCCCACGAGACCATGGACCTGGCTGACGAATTCGACACCATAATATGCGGACCGGTCCAACTGGACGAGAAGGACAGGGGCACCAGCAGGGACCCCCTGCACACCCTCAAGACCCAGTTGGACCTGTTCGCGACCATCCGCAACTACGTGGGACTGTCCCCCGACCTGGGATGCCCCGACATGCGCGTATCCCTGTGGTGCTGCAACTCCGTCCCCGGCAGGGACATCGTGGAGGAATCGCACCTGGAGGGTGTGGACCTCATCAAATACGTCAGGAACTCGTCGTACCGCAGGATGATGGAGAGGGCCAGCTCCGAGGCGGCCACCAGGGATTCCAAAAAAGTGGCATGCGTGGTCAACGACGAGATGTTCCCCGAATCCAGCAGGATGTTCAGGGAGGTCTTCGAAGAATGCTTCACGCCGGACAGATTCGACACCACCGTGGTGGATGCGGACTGCTGGGCGTCCTGGGTCATCAGGAGGCCGGACCTCTTCGACACGGTGGTGTGCGTCGATCTCTACGGACCCATGGCCGGCGGGATCCTGTCGGGACTCATGGGGGGCAGCAGACTCAGCCCCTACGTGTACGCGGGGGACGAGACCTCGCTCATAGAGCTCATACACGGGAACGACCACGCCACCGTGGACCCGTCCCGCCTGAACCCCACATCCGCGATCCTCGGGGCGTGCATGACCCTTCTTGACCTGGACATGCCCGAGGAGTGCGAACGCATCTACAGGGCCCTGAGGGATTGCTACGGCGACGGCGAACGCACCCCCGACGTGGGTGGTTCCATGACCACGTCCGAGTTCGTCGACGCGGTCGTATCCCGCATCTGAGCGATTGTTTTTCTAATACGGCGGGCATAACGCACCCTCATGAAAGACGAGGGACACAGGGCATGCATCGAAGCGGCCCTGAATCATGAACAGACCGACAGGGTTCCTGTCAACAACTTCGCACTCGTGACCGCCGCACGCAGCGCGGGATACAAGGTCGATGCGGCCCGTTGGAACCCCACCCTATCCGCGAAGGTGTCCATCGACTACGCCGTCAAGACGAAATCCGACTTCATCAAGCCGATTCTGGATTCCCAGGTGCCTTTCACGGATCTGGGGATGGAGGTCGCCTATCCCGAGGACGACTACGGTCACATCTCCAAGAACCTCGTGGACACCGAGGAGGACATAGACGCCCTCGCGGTCTTCGACCCCTACAAGGCTGAGGAGTGTCCCAACTTCACCAAGGTGTTCGTGGAGAGTCTGAACGAGACCTCCAGGATCCTGCCTGAGGACCTGCACATCTGCGGACTGTCCTGGGGACCGATCACCACCGCCGGATATCTGATGGGTACCGAGAACATGATCCTCAACACCCTGATGGAACCGGATCTGGTGAAGAAGCTCGTGAGGAAGATCACCCCGTTCGTGTCGGAGATCCAGAAATGCATGATCGATGCGGGTGCCACCGTCATGTGGATGGCGGACCCGACATCCTCCGAGGACCTCATCTCCTCGGACATGTTCGCGGAATTCTCCAAGGATGCGATCACACAGGTGGTCTCGGACGTCAAGGCCATGGATTCGGAGATTCCGGCCTTCGTCCACATCTGCGGGAACACCCTGAACACCCTGGAACACCTCAAGGACACGGGAACGGACTGTCTCAGCTTCGACCATGCCGTGGATCCGGGTGAAGCCAAACGCAGGGCCGGAAAGGACATCGCGATCATGGGCAACATCGACCCCGTGAGGCAGATCATGATGGGAACCCCCGAATCCATCACCGCGGAATGCAACAGGATCATGGATGCGGCCGCCGGAAACGGCGGATTCATCCTCGCACCCGGTTGCGAGACGCCCCTCACCAGCCCCGACGAGAACGTCCTCGCCATGGGCATGGCTGCACGCAACTGGAGGGCTTGAAACCTGAAGGGAGTGGGCCGACGGTGTATCCGTCGGTGCCTTCCCTTCGTCTTCCCGTCACACCGGATTCCCGGTCAAAGGCGTCTTCTGTTCAGAAACCCCGTCATGTAGATGGGGATGTTCAGGATGTCACCAATCATCCTGATGTTCTTCGTCGAGATCATTATGGGTATGTCGATGACCTTGCCGTACTTCTCAATGAATTTGTCCAGTGACTTGTGCGGGTTTATCCTGGACGATTTCACCTCTATGGGACATATCCTCTCACCGGACGGTATGATGAAATCGACCTCGTAGCTGTGTTTCCCGTCGTCCTTCAGGAATGTATGGTAGAACGCCTTGTAACCGGCGGCGGTCAAGGCCTGGGCGACGGCGTTCTCAAAGACGAAACCGAGATTCGCAGGCAATCTTCCGGAAACCAGATGTTCGTAAATGATGTTGTCGGAAACATCCTTGTCCATGAAACACAAGGTCACGAACAATCCCGTGTCCTCCAGATACATTTTGAAAAACTCGCGATCGACGGTCATACTCATACCAACACGGGGGTCGTGGACATGATGGTTGACGATCACGGTCTTGGAATCCTCGAGCTCCGCGAACAATTCCAACTCCTTCTTCCTACCGACGGTGGCTTCGATGTATGTGGTCCTGTAACGGGTGGTACCTCTGGACAATTCCGATGGGGTCCTGACGAAATAACTGCCGATCATGCCACTCTCATCGATCTTCCTGAAATCGTCGATGTAGAGTTTGATTATACTCCTCTTGACCCTGTCTATCTCCTGATAACTCATACCGTTGACGAAAGCCTCCACGGCCTGGGGCATCCCACCCACCGCCATGTATTCCATATAACGTTTCATCATCACGGAGTGCGTATGATCGTCCAAACCCCCTCTGTCTAAAAATGCATCCTCGAGAAGTCCGAACGTTTCATCCCCGTTGGCCCACAGGAATTCCTCGAAATCCATGGGATGAAGCGTGAATGATTCCTCCTCGCTGGGAATCAATATGCCTGCCACGTTCTTTTTTATCGATATGAGTGAACCGGTTTCGATGTAATCGTATCTGCCATCCTGGACCAGTGCCTTTATCGATTCCCTGGCGCGGGGGAACCTCTGAACCTCGTCGAAGATTATCAGAGTGTCCCGGTTTTTGAAAACCCGCTTGGTATGAAGTTGCAATCCCCTCAGTAGTGAATCGATATCCTCCAGATCATCAAACAGAGCCTTCACCGTCGAGGATACCTTGGAAAAATCGATCAGAACGCATACGGAATACTCGTTGTTTCCGAAATTATTCACGAGAGTGGATTTGCCGACCCTCCTGGAACCTTCGACGAGCATGGCAGTGGAACCGTTGGAACGCCGCTTCCACTCTCTGAGGACGTCGTATGCTTTGCGCCTGTAGATCACAACATCTTTCCCCATGGTATCTGGACATGTATGTGAAAAGGTCGATATATTAAATTTCCCGTTTTTCAAAATGCCTGGAATTGGCATTTTCCCGTTTTTCAAAATGCCTGGAATTGGCATTTTCCCGTTTTTCAAACATCGATTGCCAGGTATGGGTTTCGACAACCCACGACACGAACCAGATGAACAACTCGACACCTCACAATGATTGGATGAAAAACACACCTAACAACAAACTATTCCTTACAATTATATCATTTTTATAGAAAGTATTATATTGTAGTCCTTCTATACTGGAATTACTGCAAGGGTAGTCAAGCATGGCCAACGACGCAAGGTTGAGGGCCTTGTCCTTAGTGGTCCGTGGGTTCAAATCCCATCCCTTGCACCATTCTTCTCCATTATCATTCTCCTCGTCTCATGTCATCTCACTATTCGGAATGGTTTCGATTTTGTAGCATGTGTGACAAACGCCCATGATGCCGTGATCAACCGATTTTACAGGGTCAACGAGGGGACGGCCGCCATCACCGCCACGTATGCCGCATAGATAGCCAACATGGATAAGGCCACGGGACGGGACACGGAATTTCTGAAACGGACTGACAGAAGAAGCACCATGGACAGCAACAACATCACAGGGAGATGGAAATACAGCACCGTGGAAGGGATGGGTATGTCCACGAACAGGGAACCGACAGCCAGGACGAAGATCACGTTGAAGATGTTGCTGCCGACGATGTTGCTGACGGCCAGGTCGTTCTCACCGCGACGGGCGGCGAGTATGCATATGCAGATCTCCGGCAGGGATGTCCCCACCGCGACCACTATGAGACCCACCATGAGGTCGGATATCCCCATGGCCTTCGCAAGCTCTGTGGCACCGTCGATGAACGATGTGGCACCGAAATACAACAGCACCAATCCCGCCGACACCATCGTCACGAGGATCGGATACCCGCGGACCCTGCCCCCGTCATCGACCGGTTGGACGGCCTCCCCGTCGCCCTTCTTTACCCTGTAAAGGAACACCAGGAAGATCACGAGGCCCACCAGCATCAGGACCCCCTCCAGGGGACCCACACGACCCATGACCGCGAAGACCACCAGAAGGAGGGCCGCACCGATCATGACGGCCAGTTCCACCCTCATGGACGTGTATCTGGCCACCAGAGGGGACACCATGGCCGCCAACGCGATGGCCAGACCGATGTTCGCAATGTTGCTGCCGACCACGTTTCCGAGAATCAGGGACGGATTGTCCATACTGACGAGAGATGTTATGCACTCGGGCGCGGAGGAGCCGATGGCCACGACAGTCAGACCTACAACGAACGGGGATATCCCCAACCGCAGAGCGAGACCCTTGGCACCCTTGACGAGCCAATCGGATCCGAAGTAAAGGAGTACGATCCCGAACGGGATTCCGAGCACAATCCAATCCATGCCGTTCATCTTCCCCCTCCGGAGTTCATGAACCCGTCGGGATCATCAACCCGGATGATGCTTCAATGGAACTCCGTGGTCATGGTGCACGCCCCGTCCCTGACGTCGAAGGTCGTGACGGCGCCGTTGACGAAGGTCATCCTGGGGGCCTTGTGACCCACGTCCGCATCGAACACCTTGGGTACGTCGAACCGGGAGAGTGCGTCGCAGACGGTATCCATGTAATCGGGACCCTGGTAGAACAACGGTCTTCCGAACACGAATCCTGTCGCACCGTCGAACCATCCGTCGTCGGCCATGCCGTCCAACATCGTCCTGATGCGATCCCCGTCCATGTCGTAGGTCTCCATGTACCACACGATGCCCTCCCCGGAATACCTCGAGACGAATCCCGAGGGATCGGCGGTACCCTTGCGATGGAACCACTCCAGGACGTCCATGCATCCGCCGATGAGCCTTCCCTTGAAGGAGCAGTCGCCGCAATCGGACCTCCATACCGTGGGTTCCTCCTCCCTTATCCCCTCCAATCCGGTGATGCGGTCGGCGAATCCCACCTCGTGGTACGGGAACGAACGTTGGACCGTCCTCCTCCCCTCGACCAGTTCTATGTTCGCCAGGATGCTGTCGTGCCACGGATACATGCCGTAGTCTCCGAAGTTGCCCCCGTAGATGGTGGCGATATCGTGCTCCGCGGTTATCTTGAACAGGAGCGTGGTGTTGTCCGAGTACCCCTGGATCCATTTGGGATTGTCCTCCAGGAGGCCCCAATCCATCAAGGGGAGCATCTCGAACTGGTAATCGCCGCCCTTGGCGGACACGATGTACCCCACATCGGGATCGGCGAGAAGGGAGTTCAACTCCTCCACCCTGACCTCCGCGGAGGCGCTGCGACCGGTCTCGTCGGCGGTGAAGACGTCGGGGGTCATGATCACGGGATGTCCGCGTTCCCCCAATCTCAGGACGGCGTTGTCGAAGCGTGCGACGTCTGTGGGGTCCGTGACTCCGAAGGAGGGTGCCGTGACACCGATGGAATCGCCATCGGCCAGAATGCGGGGGATTATCATGAGGGGATGTAACACCGGGACCGTCATAACCGTTTGGGACGGCCCCGGGAAGCGGTTTTCAACGGGTTCCGTACCTCTTCAACGATTCCATGGCCTCGGGATCGTCGACAATGTACACGGAATCGGCATCGGGACCGTCCATGGTTCCGGGTTCGTCCGCGGCGTTCAGGAACAGCTGTCCGATGACGGTCTGACCGTTGACGGTTCCGATGGAGCATCCGACGATGAAATCCTCGGTTCCGGAATCTGTGTTGCAACTGACGGTGCCCTTCACGTAGAAGATGTATCCGCCCTCGGCCTGGGGGCGGTTCTGGATGCTGAACTGGGATGCGGACCACGTTCCGTCGTATCCCTCGGACAGGAGGTGCATGCGGACGTCGAACAGGGTCTCGGTGTAGTAATCGGGCCCGTCGATGGAATCGATGTCGCACACCCAGGACATGATCGTCCTGAAGGTGTTCTTGACGGCCCATCCGGAGGGCTGGTCGGGGATCCCGATGTACCCGTCCTCCACCAGGAGGTAGACGATGTCCCCGGAACCCGCGTCCCTGAGATATGCGCCGGTGAGGGTCGTGGCGACATGCCCCTCGGATGCGTCCCCGTCGACGAGGGCATCCCTCCTGTCGGGGAACGTCTCGAAGTTCTTGCCGGGATGGAATATGGAATTCTGCCCCCACCAGTCGTCGAAGGCGTCGGGAAGGGCCTCGAGTCCCATCCGGGAAAGGGTGGGGACGTCGAGTTGGTCGATGTGGATGTATCCGGGCATGGGGAGGTTCACGGAACGGTCCCTGGTCAGGGCGGCACCGGTGAATCCGTGGTGGACGGTCACATCGTCGGGATCCGTACCGACGGGTACCTGGAACACCACGATACCGACCTCCCTCGTGTCCTCGGCGACGGACGGTGCGACGGGCTGCAGGGCGAGGGTGGCTTCGGAGTCGACAGGGTATGCGGTCCCGTCCACTTCGAGGGTCCAACCGATCACGGACGGGTCCAACGACAAGGGGGTGTCGAGGGAGTCGTTGATGACGGCGACGGAGACCTTCGCGAACACCCTGCCCTCGTCGGGAACGAGGTCCCCGCCTCCGGTGGAAAGGGTGTCGCGATGGATCGTTACGAACGGGTTGTAGCGGGCCTCCGATTGGACCTCGACGATGTTCACATCGGAATCGGCGGACTTCAGGATGAAATCATCGTATCCGACAAGGAACACGCCCTTTTCGGAGAAGGACACATCGCCGACATCGGCGTCGCCCACATGGACGTCCGCCACGAATCCCGCATGGGTTTCGGTGATGCATATCAGGGTGCCATCGGAAACGGTGTCCATCACATAGTAACGGACATCGACGGGGTCGTCGGGGGAATCGCCCGGGATCAGGAACACCGCCGCTCCTGCGACGGCGGCGACCGCCACCGCGACCACGACTATCGACATGATTCTCGTATTCATTATTTTGACATAACAATAATGGTAAATAAACACACCACGTGGATTATATCGTCGTCGGGGAATCGGGGTGACATGGCAATACTTTCGGACAAGGACATCGTCGAGAGCATGATGACCGGATACATCGGCATCAGCGACTACCACGAGAGGGGACTCACCCCCAACGGATACGACCTCAGGATCGCGGAGATCTCCGTCAGGGGCGACCCGGAGATCAAAAGGGAGGGTGTCGTCACCATCCCGCCGAGGACCATGTTCTACGTGTCCACCATCGAAAGGGTCAGGATGGCCGACGACATCTGCGCCCAGCTGTGGCTCAGGACCACCTGGATCAGGAAGGGCGTCATAGGTGCCTTCGGCAAGATCGATGCGGGATTCGAAGGGACCCTCACCCTCGGTGCCTACAACGCCACCGACGACCCCGTGGAGATCCCCATAGGGGAGAGGTTCTGTCAGATGGTCCTGGAGACCCTGAACTCCGTGTCCCTCAAGGACTACTCCCAAAGGTCCGGGAACTACCAGGGACAGACCGGAATCACCCTCGAACCCGTGAAGAAGGATTGAAGGCACCGAACTCCGCAAGGGGTTCGTAACAGGACGGGACACGGGGCAGCGGCTTCACCGCGGCCTCCCCCGTCTCCACATCCCATTCCCCCGTGGCGTGGTACCTTTTCGGGATGAACTCCCTCGTCTCCACGTCCACGCGACCTATCATTATCCTGTCGGAACGGGGCCTTCCGTACTCGTCCCTGTAGCTCCTGCACTCGTAGAGGTACTCGTACCTCCCCCTGACCTGTCTCGCCACATACACCATGGTAGAAGGTGTCCCCGAGGTGGTAGAAGTCCTTTGCCCGGAAAAAGTGCGAAACGTGATTGTAGTAACTTCAATGGTGGTGGTATCGAACGTTCATGCATCCAATTGATGTACATCTGGTGTTTTTTATAAATACATGAATCCAATCGGACGGACCCGCGGCATCGAATGCCGAGGAGAAATGAAAGATGGTATTCATCAGATATCAGCACGTGGAACGCCTCGACGCCGACGATACGGAGGGGCTGACCGAGGGGATATGCCACATATTCCCCAAGATGGACGGGGCCAACACCTGCGCTTATTCCGAAGACGGGGAACTCCGTACAATGAGTCGCAACAGGGAGACGTTCCCTCCGGACGAATTCCCGGTGTTCGCCATGAACCATCCCGGGATCCCGAGGATCGTGAGGGACCTTCCGGGAATCAGACTGTACGGGGAATGGATGAAACCGCACACCGTCAGGACGTACCTTCCCGAGGTGTGGGGAAGATGGTTCGTGTTCGACGTGTGCACGGAGGATCCGGATGCGGTGTTCCGTTACATCGATTCCGAGGGCGTTGAGAGGACGATAGAATGCGCCGGAAGGACCTACCTGTCCTACGAGGAGTACGAACCCCTGCTGAGGGCCTACGGCATCGAATACATCCCTCCACTGGCGGTAACGGAGAATCCGGAGATGGATTTCCTGAGGAACCTCGCCGACGTGGAGAACAGGTGGATGATGGGCGACGGTTGCGGGGAGGGGATCGTGGTGAAGCGCTACGGTTTCGTCAACAGGTACGGACGCACCGTCTGGGCCAAGCTGATCGGAAAGGACTTCTCCGACAGGAAACTCCTCGGAAGAAGGGAGAGGCACATGGAGAAGGGGGAGACGTGCGTGGAGTACGAGATCGTCCGCAGATACGTGGACCCCAACCTGGTGGCCAAGGAGTTCTCGAAGATCGAGGATGAAAACGGGAGGGTGAATCCGGGACAGCTCCTGGGAACCGTATGGCACTGTCTGGTGACCGAATGCATGTGGGATGCCATCAAGAGACACAGGAACCCGAAGGTGGACTTCGGTGTCATGAGGAAGGAATGCGACCTCATGGTGAAGTCCATCGTACCCCACGTGTTCGGTTTGAGGGAATCGTGATGGAAGGTCCGGATAAGCCCCGCAGGGGAGGTTGCCGAAGGATGGCCATCAATACCTGCGGGCAACGGATGTTCCATCACAGGCCGTTCGTCACCGTGTCGCATGAACGGGTGCCGGATTTCGGAATCGCATGGAAGTGGACCCCGACATGAGGTACCGCTCAGGACGTGCGGACGACATCCATGGAGTAGACGCTCATGGTGGGGGAATAGGTCTTCAGCTCGGACACGTTGATCACTATTCCGAATCCCAGTTCGGCCATCCTCCACACCAGGTCGTCGCAGAACCTCTCCAGATCCGCCCTTTCCAGGATCTTGTACATGTACGCCGTGCCACCGACCTTGAGACGGTCCATAGCGAACCCCAGGAAACGGTCCGCAATCTGAGGGAGGTTCATGACTATGCGGTCGGCCATCGGAAGGTCGTATATCAACACGGAGGAATCCCCGGTCATCGCCACTATCCTGTCTATGTGGTTCCTCTCGGCGTTGTACCTGGCGAAATGCTCCGCCTCGGGATTGAGATCGATGGAATAGACGACCTCGGGGGATGCGAGTTTGCAGATGACCGTTCCGAAGGGTGCCACACCTGCGAACATGTCGATGACCACGTCGCCATCCTGCACCTGGGATGCGATCCTGAACCTCTCTGAGGACAGACGGGGGTTGAAGTAGACCCTGGCGGGGTCGGTGGTCAACACGACCCCGAACTCCTTGTGCGTGGTCTCCGAGGGGCCCTCGCCGGCCATGTGCTCCAGGTCCCTGATCCTGAAATCGCCCTTGACCCCGTGGTCCTCGAACACTATGCGGAGGGTACGGTTCACCTTCAAAAGCGCCTTGCCGATGTCCCCGCGATACTGCTTCAGCTCATCGGGGATCTTCATCATGGCCACATCACCCACGACATCGAAGGATGTGGGAAGGAGTTCCTTCAGCTCCGGTGGGACGTCCACCAGATCCCTGTAATCGGTGACCTTCTGCTCCTGTTCCCTGAGTTCCGCATCCACGACCTCGTAGCCGTCGTATTCGTCGCAGAGGATCGGTATCAGAAGGAAATCCCCGTCGGAACCGATGCGGGCGCGGAGGTTCAACATCCCGTCAGCCATGAGACGGGACCTTGCACTCTCCCCTTCTCTCTTGGGTACACGGATGCATTTGGCCATGATGCGGCCATGTACGGGGATGTTATAAAACATGTCCTCGCAGGGAGGATGGTGCGGAACGGGGAGGGGTCCCTTGCGGG
Source organism: Candidatus Methanomethylophilaceae archaeon (assembly GCA_017507885.1). Taxonomy (GTDB): domain Archaea; phylum Thermoplasmatota; class Thermoplasmata; order Methanomassiliicoccales; family Methanomethylophilaceae; genus Methanoprimaticola. The sequence goes on from JAFVZY010000117.1 coordinate 32,269, forward strand.
ATCCGACCCCTTTCCGACGTCATTCCAAATGGTTTTCGAGGTTGTCGTGTCCGCGCCTGACCCTTTTGGGTAGGACGAACAGCTCCCCGTCGGAATCGGTACCGACGGATGCGGACACGTCGTAGACCTTCTCGATGAGTTCCTCGGTGATGACGTCCTTGGGCTTTCCGATACCCATGATCTCACCCTTCCTCATCACGATGCACAGGTCGCAGTATCTCGCCATGAGCGAGATGTCGTGCTCGGCGACGAGGATGGTCATGTCCTTCTTGACCATGGCGTTGAGATACTCCATGACGTCCAGCTTGTACTTCATGTCCAGGTGGGAAGTGGGTTCGTCCACAAGCATCAGCCTGGGCTCCTGCACATAGGCCTTGGCGATGAGCACGCGCTGCTGCTCCCCCGAGGACAATGCACCGAGCTGACGGTCCTGCAGATGGAGCACGCCGAACTTCCTGAGTGCATCGTATACGACGTCCTCGTCGTTCTCCGTCTCCCACCACACGTTCTTGAGGAACGGGTAGCGGCCCATCATGACGGTCTCGTACACCGTCAGTCCGAAGCTGTTCCTCAACTCCGCGGGGACGTTAGCGACCTTTCTGGCCACTTCCGCGGGGGTCTTGTTCAACACCGACTCGCCGTCGATGAGGATCTCACCGGACGAAGGGTCGTGCATCCTGTTGATGCACTTCATCATGGTCGACTTCCCGCAACCGTTGGGTCCGATCAGTCCCACCAGCATCCCGGACGGGATGGTGTAGGACACTCCGCGGACCGCGTGGTATCCGTCGTCGTAGTACTTGTGGAGGTCCCTGACCTCCAGCAAAGGCGTCTCATCCATCGTACATCCTCCCTTTCTTGATGAGGAGATATGCGAACACCGGCGCACCGATGATCGTGGTGATCGCACCCACGGGAAGCTCCATGGGGGCCATGATCATCTTGGAAAACAGGTCCGCGGCGAGCATCAGGGCACCTCCCACCACCATGGAGGCGGGCAGGACGAGCCTGTGGTCCCCTCCGAGGATCATGCGGCACAGGTGGGGCACCACGAGTCCGACGAATCCTATGATTCCGACAAACGCGACACATATGGAGGCGAGGACGGATGCGAGGACCAGCATGTACCTGTTGAACCTGCGGACGTCCAGTCCCATCTGCTTGGCCTGATCCTCCCCGAGGAGGACGAGGTTGAACTCCTTTGCCCACACCAGGGGCACCAGCGACAACGCGAACGCGGGTATGGCTATGAGGACGGTCTGCTCCCAGGAGATGCTGGCGAAGGAACCGAACAGCCAGGACATGGCGTCGTTGAGCTTGTCCCCCGCTATGCTGAGCATCAGGGTCTGCGCGGCGGAGAACACCAGTCCGATGATCACACCACCCAGGACGTAGTTGATGGAGGATCCTCCGGCCTTCTCGGCCAGGAGCATGGTGGCGAAGAACGCGATCACTCCACCGATGATGGCGACCACGGGCGTCGCATACACGGAATTGTTCAAAAGACCGAAGAAGGTGAAATCGAACGCGATCACGGCGACCGCTGCGACCCCCGCTCCGGCGGACACACCCATGATGTACGGATCGACCATGGGGTTCCTGATGATGGCCTGGTATATCGCTCCGGAGACGGAGAGACCCAGACCGACGAAGAACGCGGCGACGGCCCTGGCGCACCTGGATTCGAAGACGATCATCTCGTCGTGGGTCATCTCGGCACCGGAGAGGTTCTTGCCGATGGCGGAGAACAGATATGCGACCGCATCCACGGGCGAATAGTTACCGGACGGTCCGTATGAAAGGGTCGTCACGAACAGGACCGCACCGATGATCAGTCCGAGGATGATGACCTTGACCAGCCTCTTCTTGTTCCTTCTGACCTTGGAGGTCCTCTCGTTGTTGAACCCGTTGTCCTCCTTCAACCTGGAGGATACGTAGGGTATGAGGGGCATCCCGGCGTCGCGCGCACCCTTGAGGAGCATGACGAACCCTATCAGGACGATGAGGACGACTATCGCAAGGACCACGTATCCCCAGGGGATGTCCGAACCGGGCTCGGCAACAGGAATCAAAGGCATCTGGCCCTCGTAGGCCATGGCACCCCCATCGGTTCCGATGAGGAACATGTCATCGACGACCGCAATCCCCGACATGCAGTATTCTTCAATCAGATCGGGCTGCTTCACGGAACCGAGGACGTTTCCGGACATGTCGAGGGTGTAGACGTTCCCGCCCCTCTTGTATTCGGCGAAATAAATGTAGGTGTCGTTGACGATGGTGTAGGGGCATCTGGTGGAGTCGTCGAATCCCTTGACGAGGGTGATGGTCCCGGCGGAATCCATCCTGTACATGCCGTCGGTCTGTGCGAAGAGGACGCCGGAGAAACCGTCGTGGACATACGGGGTGACGTAGTCCCCGATATTCCCGAGGGTGTCGTCCTTGAACACCCGTTCGATTCCGGAATCGATGATGCGATAGCATGCTATGCCGCCTTCGGTGGCGGACATTCCGAGACCGTCGTCGAACGTGAAGTAGAGCAGATCGTCCATGACCGCGACACGGTTGACGGCCCCGTACTCCCTGTCGTAGTTGTTGTAGTGCTTGGTGATGAAGAAGACCCTCTCCTCCTGGATGACCGAACCGTCGGTCTGGTCCAGGACGGTCAGGGTGCCGTCCAGCGATCCGATGTACACCCTTCCGTCGAATACGGTCGGTGCGACGAAGTACACGCGGGATTCGAGGGGGGTGTTCCAAAGGACGTTGAGGTCGAGGTCCAGACAGTACATGCTGGCATCTGACGCACCGAAGTAGAGTACCCCGGAATCGTGGACGATGGATGCCGCACCGGTGACGTATCCGGTCCCCTGCACCTGTCTGTCGGGGGAAACGCCTATCTCGATGGATTTCACGTTCGCATTGCCGGTTCCAGGCCCTTCGACCACGGGGATCCTGAAGAGCTCCCCGCCGGTGGTGGGAAGATAGACGTGACCTCCGACGATGGTCCCGGTGGCCGTCTCGTAACCGACCCCGCGGGGGTATTCGAAGGTCCACTCAACCTCGCCGGTGTAACGGTCGTAACAATACAGCGTGGGGACCACGGTGTTGTTGTAGCTTCCTCCGGAATTGACCAGGGCGTATTTCCCGGAGACCAGGATGGTGGAACACACGTAGCTCTCGGACCCGTCCACGGCGTAGCTCCGGGCCCAGGCAAGGGAACCGGTGGCATCCGAGAGATCCGCGGACTGCGAATTGGACGACAGGGCGTCGCCGTTCACCATGGTCCAGGACGAACGGTGCACGGGGGTCTCGGTCGGGACCACCCCCTCGGGATAGAACCCCAATGCGAAGCTTCCTCCGGAATAGACCGCGTTCGGATCGAACACGGAATCAACCCATCCGTCATTCCAGGTGTAGAACCTCCATGAGGATCCGACGGTTCCGACGACCCTTCCGTCGAGGCCGTCCACCTCGATCCCGGAGGTGAAATCGAAATCCGTGTCGCCGAAGGAGGCGGCGAGCACCTCGGAATAGGTGGAACCGGGGGTCGCCTCCACCCACTCCGTCACCCCGTTCCCATGGTCCAGAAGGATGTGGTCCCCCTGTGCGGCCTGAACGGGTTGGGCCGTAAGGACGACGACCAGAGCCGCCATCACGGCCAATGCCGCCATTGTCTTCTTCAGATTCATTCTATAACGTCCTCGTTTGTTATGGTGAGATGGTCGACGTAGTCGTCGCCTATGTACTTGGGAATCACGACCCCGTCGTCGAATGCCTCGGGATGGAGGATCCTGGCGAAGAGTTCGGCGGATTGCGACAGACGCGGCCCCACACGGGAGGCGAGATCGTTGGCCTCGCCCACGAGGATGTAGACCTCGCCGTTGCGGTATGCCGTGGTGGACTTCCATTCGTCCGAAAGGGAATCCAACAGAGCCTGGTAATCCTCCGCGGTGGCGGAGTATCCGCTGTCTATGATGATCATGACCTCCGGGTCCATCTGTGCTATGGTGTCGCCGTCGACCTGGGGCCATCCGGATTCGTATGCGAATACGTTGTCGGCACGGGACATCGTGAGGATGTCGTCTATGAACGTATCGGCACCCACGACGAAGGGCGAGGGCACGGCGGTGACCGGGACCATGACCCTTTTGTCGGTCACGGACGGGGAATCGAGGATGGCGGCGATCTCCGCCATCTGCTCTGCGGAGGATCCGATGAGGTCCGCAGCCTCGTCGGCCATGTTCAGCATCGTGCCTATCACGAAGGTGTTCTCGGGGACGGCCGCCGGAGTCTCCCCTGCGGAGACCATGACGACCGTTATGCCCGCCTCCCTGAGCCTCTCGGCCATGGAGCGATGGGAACTGGGAGAGTCCAGACATATCACGAGGTCCGGATCCTGTGCGATGATCGCATCGTAACTCGGATTGGTGTATCCCCCGACGAGGGCGACGGTACCGGCCTTCTGCCTCTCGACGATGACCGAGGGGTGGTTGCTGTACTCGTCGGTGGCGACGATGCGGTCGGTGGCGCCTATGGCGCACACGTATTCGGTGATGGCGGGTGCGAGGGTGACGATCCTCTCCACGTCGCCATGACCGTATATCGGTTCACCTGTCAGATCGACGGCGGGTGCGGGAAGGTCGTCGGGGGTACAGTATCCCCAACAGACCGCGGTGTAATCCGAGATTTCCAGGGATGACGGATCTGAGGTCGTCCTGGTCCACGTGTTGCAACCCTTCTCGACGACATACAGGTTCCATGAACGACCGTCGTACGGGTACAATCCATCGATGGCGACGACGTTCCCACCGGTCATGTCCAAGGGTACACCCATATCGGAACATGCATGCGTCAACGCCGAAACGGGATCCCCGTATGCCAGGGGATCGACCTCGGCGTATGTGACATCGTATCCTCCCCTGTCGATGAGGATCCCCGCATCCCCTGCGACGACGGTCTCCCCGCCCACGGTTATGGGCAGATAATCGGCATAATCGCTTCCGATGTATCTGGGGACCTGCACGTCATCGTCGAATGCCACAGGGTGGATGATCCTGGCGACCAGTTCGGTCAGTTGTGCGACACGGGGGCCGGGACGGGATGCGAGGTCGTTGGCACCGTCCACCAGCATGTAGATGTCGCCGTTGCGGTACGCGGTGGTGGACCTCCATTCGCTGGAGAGAGCGTCGAGCATGTCGTCGTACCCGTCCTGCGTGGCGGGATATCCGCTGGTTACTATGATGATGACCTCGGGATCCTTCTTGACCACGGATTCCACGTTTATCTGGGGGTATCCGCCCTCGTCCGCATAGATGTTCTCGGCGGACACGATGGACAGGATGTCGCCTATGAACGTACCGGAACCGGCGACGAATGGGGATTTGACAGCGGACAGGGAGACCATGACCCTCTTGTCCCAGACGGATGCGTTGGAATCCAGAAGATATCCTATGGAATCTATCTGTCCCATGGACGTCTCCATGACCTTTCCAGCCTCGTCGGAACCGTTCAGGGCGGCACCGACCATGAATATGTTCTCCATGACGGAATCCACGCTCTCGCCACCGGATGCGACTATGACGTCCACCCCGGCCTTTCTGAGCTTCTCGGCCATGGACAGATGTGCACTGACGGAATCCACACAGACCACGAGATCGGGGTCCTGTTTGAGGATGGACTCGTAACTGGGATTGGTGAATCCGCCGATGAAGGATATGGAACCGTCCTCCTGACCATCCACGACCTCCGACGGATAGTTGCTGTAGTAGTCGGTGGCGACGATGGAATCCACGGCACCCACGGAGCACACGTATTCGGTGCATGCGGGGGCGAGGGTGACGATCCTGCGGGGTTCATCGTATCCGTAGAAGCAGACCCCGGTGGAATCCACGGCGGGTGCGGGGAGTGAGCCGGGGGCGCAATAGGCCCAGCAGACGGCCTTGTAGTCATCCATGGAAAGCGAGGATGGTTCGGAATCCGCGATTTCCCATTCCCTTCCGTCGTGATCGACGACGTAGAGTTTCCAGGACGAGGTCCCATCAGATTGCTTCCCGGATATGGAGACGACCGTGCCGTCATCCATCACCAGATCGAAATCGTTCGCCATGCAGGCGAACTCCAAGGCGGATACGGGGTCTCCGTACGCCCCCGTGTCCACACCGGTGTATGTGACGTCGTAATCCCCGAAATCCACGAGGATCCCTGATTGTTCGACGGTGTCCGATGTCGCGGGAAGAGCCAGAACGGTGGCCACGAGCCCGACGATCAGGATGACCGCCGACACCGTGATCTTCATCTTGTCATCTTGCATCGGATATCACCATTTCCTGTCTCGCTCATCGATGGACAATCCCATGGACGAACCCTGAATCGGGATTCTCCGAACAGACGGTCCAGATAGTATGTTGGATGGGTCAACCACCTGAATACATTAAACAGTTTCTGAAAAGTTCGGGATGAAAGGGTTTGTCCGGGTCCGCCCCGAGATGGGACGGACACCTGGATCAGAAGACGAAGGTCGCGTACACGATCTTGAAGACGGGATGATCGGAACTGTCCAGCTCACCCATTCCCTTGGGTGCATCCACCCACTCTCCGGCATCCATCACCTTCTGGACCCAGTAGGTCCATGCGGAGGGGTTGTCCGGATCGTTGACCATCTCCAGACCGAAGAGGGAGTTGATTCCCTCCATTCCGGTTGTGGGGACGAAGGGGATGTCGTAGTCCCCGACCGCATCGGTGAAGGCGTCATAGACGGTGGCACCGGTACCGTTGACCTTGAACCACATCCCGGTGGAGGATTCGATGGTGAACACGGTGCCGTCGGTGTCCCTGTCCCAGACCTCGCAGTCCTCGGGCTCCACGAGTGCGGGATTGCTTCCGTCGCCGTAGACGATGGCGATGTATCCGTGGACATCGGAGGGGGAGAGTCCGTTCATGCTGACGGTGTTGGAGACCCAACCGGATCCGTCCCAACCGTACTGGGACCACCAGAACCAGTCCGTTCCGGACTGACGCATCTCGAGTCCGAACATCTTCTGGATGCCGTTCTCCTCGCCCTGGTACACGGAGTACTCGACGGGGATGCCGTAATCGACGGCCGCATCCTTGAACGCATCCAGCACGGTGTCCCCGGATCCCTCGATCCAGAAGTACACGCCCGCATCATCCTGTATGAGGAACTTCACCTCGTTGTCTTCGCCGGAATCCTGGTTGAGGAACACCGCCGCCGCACCGATTGCGACGATGGCGACCACGGCCACGATTGCTATGATCTTGACATTGGACATGGTTATACCTTCTATACAGTTGGATGAATTATCCTTCTTGGTATTAATAATATTGGATGGGTAGTACAACATGAATCTACAGTATATATTCCTATAGAAACGCGCAAGTAGTACGTATCATCCCACTTGAATCAGAATTGTCAGAAATGTGTATAACAATGACAATATGCACATTAATTAATATTTATGATACAAAATATATAATTTAAAAATGAACTATTCCATATTATGTGGATGATGGAGCCTATGGAATACACATCCAACATGATGTTGAGAAAACAGGGGGATGTACCCCCGATGGTTTGTCCGGACTCACTCGTCCTCGATGATGCTCTCGGGTGCACCCGCGAACTTGACCAACGCGTAGGCCTCCATGAAGTGGAGGTTTCCGGGGAGGACGACGGTGTGCAGGGGTTCTCCGAGATCCATCTCGAGGAGGTCCCTGGGGTATCCCGCGAAGATCCTCTCCTCGGGGGATCCGACCTTGGATGCGACGCACAGGAGGGTGTCGTCGGTGACCAGACCCTCGCCCCACTTCTCCTCGCCCAGAAGCAGCCACTCGATGGCCTGCTTGGCGGTCATGTACCTGAGCTCGTCGGCACGGATGTCCAGAAGGATCATGGTGTGCAGTCCGCGGTCCTTGTTCTCCTTGATGTGGTCGTAGGGGGACTTGGGGTGGTACCCCATCTCGATGAACGGGAGGGTGACGGTCCTTCCGAACTTGTAGTTCTGGAGCCCGAGGGATGTGGGGCATCCGGAGAAGATGGTGATTCCGTGGAAGAACCTCACTGGGATTCCGGCCTCCACGGCCTGGATCCTCAGGTCCACATGGGTGGTGGCGGACATGGTGTCCCCTGCGGTGACGAAGGCCACCCTGTTGCTCAGTGCATCCCTGATGATGTCGTCGCACTCCTCGACCTGCGCCCTGTGGAGGACCTTGACGGGTTTGCCGATGGCCTCCTCCAGATCGGCGACGGAGGTTCCGATGAGGGTGGATGTGTAGAATTCAGCGTAGATGATGTCGCATTCCTTCAGGGCCTTCAGGGCCTTGACGGTCATTCCGTCGGTGCCGCTGAGGCCGAGACCTACGAACACGAGTTCCGATGTCATGGGGACCGCATATTGATATCATTATAAAAGAAAGGGACGTCACGCATCCAGATCGTCCCATCCCGTGTCCCACACATCCATGAAGGCGGCCGCGAACAGGGGGTAGCATTCCACATCCCCTTCGCGGGAGATGTTGCTCAACCCCAGAAGGATCTTGCGGTCCACCTCGAATACGGAATCCACCTTCGACAGGGACGGATGTTCGCGGCGCCTTCCGGATTTCACCTCCACGACCACGGTCCTTCCACCCAAATCCAGGACGAAATCCAACTCCATGCGATCCGATCCGCTGTTCTTGCGATATGTCATGGGTTCGATTCCGGATTTGACCAGGCATTCCATGACTATGTTCTCGGCCAATGCCCCGAAATTGTAACTCACGTCGCCTTCGACGAGGGCTTTTGCCGAACCGGGACCGTAATGATGCATGAGCAATCCGGTGTCATAGAAATATACCTTGAACGAATCGCGTTGGATCCTGGAAACCAGGGGTTTGGACAGGTCGTTGAGGAACATGCAGAAATTGCCGTACCCCGCACCCTTGATCCAAAGGAGGTTCTCCGAATACGTGGATGCGGCCTTGCGTGACAATTGGCCATCGATTCTGCTGAAGTGGAACTTCTTGTTGGATTCCGAAAGTTGATTGGGAATGGAGTCGAAACAGAACGAGGTTTTCACGACCTGGGACGAGGGGGCGTATTTCAGTATGTCCCCTCTGCAATCCTCCAGGATGCGGTCATGGATGTTCTGATACGATTTGTGACTACCCGTATCAACATATCTCTGAACAGCCTCGGGCATACCACCCACGATCATGAAATCGAAGAACAGACGGTTGATCTTATCCAGGATCACCTCGTTGAAAGGAACCCCGTTGCGGATGTTGTCACGGATTTCGTCCACGGTCTTCGGATTGATCCCCCTGGCCCATAGGAACTCCTCGAAATCCATGGCATGCATGGTGATCGATTCCTCGTATCCGAGCGGTATGCAGAGGTTGGTGCTGTCGGATTCCGTGGAATCGCCTGTACAGAGGCGGTGTTTGACACCGAGGAGGGAGCCGGATGCGATCACATGATACCTCTTGTCCAGAGAGAAGTACTTGAGGGATGCGCGGGCACGGCTGCATACCTGTATCTCGTCGAAGAACAACAGTGTCCTCCCGGGTTCGATGCCCCTATCGAAATACATCTCCAAACGCGGAATCAATCTGTCCGGTTCGATCGAACCTTCGAAAAGACCGGCCAATTCGGGATTGCTGTGGAAATCCAGACGGAGACAATCATCGTAATGGTCCTTGGCAAACCGCTCTATGATGTAGGTCTTACCGATTTGTCTCGGACCCTTGATGAGAAGACTCAACCGGTCCGGATCGTCCTTCCACCGGACCAACCTGTCATAGACCTTCCTACGAAGCATGATGACCTCGACCATGTCGCATTATTAATTGTTTTTCATTCGTACATCTGTAAAAATGAAATGAAGTTCACTTTTACACCTGTAAAAATGAGTTTTAATTCACTTTTACAGGTGTATTATTGAATTAAAATTCACTTCCACACCTGTAAAAATGAATTCGTGATCCATCACCCCGATTGTGGATTGGAAAACGGAATGGCACCACTGAATCGATTCCGTTATCGAATAACGACCAATGGACAATCATTCAAACCATGTTCACCGGGAAAGGGTCGTTCGACGACCCTGGAACAGAAAACAAGACGTTTTTGAGGGGAGGGGTGGAACCCCCTCCCGGTTGAAAGGTTTGAAATCACTCCTTGACGAGGGTGACCAGTGCGTCGACCGCCCAGCAGCCCTTGCCCTTGAGACCGACGATGACGGGGTTGATCTCGAGCTCGTGGATCTCGGGGTTCTCGATGGCGACCATGATGATCCTCTTGATGGTCTCCTTCATGGCTGCGACATCGGCCTCGGGAAGTCCCCTGGCACCGGACATGAGCTTGTACGCCTTGGTGCTGGTGATCATCTCGTCGAGCTGCTGCTCGGACATGGGGACGTGGGCCTGGGAGATCTCCCTGAGGATCTCGACGTAGATTCCACCGAGTCCGAAGGAAACGACGGGTCCGAACTGGTCGTCGCGGATCATGGAGAGGATGACCTCCTGTCCGGAGACCATCTGCTGGATGGACACACCGTCGATCCTGGCGTCGGGACATGCCTTGGTGCAGGAGTCCATGATCTTGTTGTATGCGGCCCTGGCCGCATCGGCGTCCTTGACACCGACGACCACACCACCGACATCGGTCTTGTGCTTGATGTCGGGGGAGAGGATCTTCATGACCACGGGGTAGCCGATCCTGTCGCACTCCTTGACGGCGTCGTCCGCGGAGGTGACGGTTCCCTCACCGGGGGTGGGGATTCCGTATGCGGCGAAGATCTCCTTACCCTCGGCCTCGGTGAGGGAGTCCCTTCCCTCCGCCCTGGCCTTCTGGATGACCTTCTCGGATGCCGCCCTTCCGGCACCGGTGACGGCGGGGAAGACCATGGGGTCCTGGGCGGCCTGGGAGTTGACGGTGTACCTCCTGAGGATGGAGAGTGCACGGACGGCCCTGTCGGGGGTGGGGTAGGAGGAGATTCCGCCCTCCCTGAGGATGGCGTTGGTCTTCTCGCACTTGTATCCGCCTGCGAAACAGCAGGTGAAGGGCACGGTGATCTCGTCCTTCATCTCGACGATGATCCTGGCGACGTTCTCGAGGTCTGCGGTGTCCAGGGGGGATCCCATGATGACGAGTCCGCCGACCTGGGGGTCCTTCATGACGCAGCGGATGGTCTCCCTGAAGTACTCGGGCTTGGCGTCTCCGCGGACGTCGATGGGGTTGGTGAGACCGGCGACGGTGGGGACGCGGGTCTTGATCTCGTTGATGGTCTCCTCGGAGAACTTGACGGCGTGGATTCCGGGGGCGTCGAAGGTGGCGTCCGCGGACATGACGCCGAGTCCACCGGCGTTGGTGATGATGGCGATTCCGTCCTTCTCCATGGGCTTGCAGGTGGAGAAGACGCTCAGCGCGTCGAACATCTCGTCCAGGTCCAGTGCCCTGTGGATGTTGAGCTTCTTGAAGATGACGTTGTTGACGGCGTCGGAACCGGCGAGGGATCCGGTGTGGGAGGATGCGGCCGCGGAACCCGCCTGGGTCCTTCCGGACTTGAAGACCACGATGGGCTTCTTCTGGGGCATGTTCTGGACGGCCTCGACGAACTTCTCACCGTTGCTGATACCCTCGAGGTACATTCCGATGACCTTGGTGTTGGGGTCCAGTGCGAGGTCCGCAAGGAGGTCCGCCTCGTCGACGTCGGCCTTGTTTCCGAAGGTGACGAAGTTGGCCATTCCCATCTTGCTGTTGTAGGCCCAGTCGATGATCGAGGATCCGACCGCTCCGGACTGGGAGAAGACGCTGATGTTTCCCGCCTCGGGAAGGAGGTGTGCGAAGGTGGCGTTCACACCGGCTCCGGGGTTCATGAGTCCGAAGCAGTTGGGTCCGAGGAACCTGACGCCGTTCTCCTTTGCGGCTGCGATGAGCTGTTTCTCGAGGGCTGCCCCCTCGGGGCTCTCCTCCTTGAATCCGGCGGTGAGGATGGAGGCGTATTTGATTCCGGCGGCCTTGAGGTTGGCCATCTCGCCCACGACGAAGGTGTTCTTGACGGCGATGACGGCGAGGTCGACGGGCTCCCCGATCTCGGTGACGGAAGTGTACGCCTTGAGTCCCTGGATCTCCCCTCCCTTGGGGTTGACGGGGTACAGGCGTCCCTTGAATCCTGCGTTGATCATGTTCTTGACGAGCATTCCACCGAGCTTGGTCTCGTCGTTGGATGCTCCTATGATTGCGACCGAAGTCGGGCTCAACATTTCCTTCATGGGCGACGGTATCTGTTAACATTTGATAAAGCTTTGCGAAGTTGCGACGATATGCGAAGGACATTTTACGAAAATCGTAGAAAAAGCAAGATTTTAATGCTGAATCAGTAAAAATACGTCAATAGACGTAGTTTAGCTCGTACGAACGCGCCTGTCGTGGACAATCAACGGCGAACGTCGATTCGGGATGGACGCGGAGGGAACCGTTTAATAGGTGGCAGGGGGGTGAGGGGATGCCGGGCCGGCGAAGGGGCGCGATCCAGTGAACGCCATGTGCACGGAACGGCGTACAGCGGTCCGGATCCCATTTCATTGGGGCCCTCGCGGGAGCGGCCGACGCGTCGTCGGAGCCATGACCGGGAGACAACGCCGGATCCGACACACACCCCCCATGTAAGTCAGTGCCCCGAGATCGGCGTCATCGTCGCTACCGTGAAAGGGCGTGTTAGCGTGCGGGGGACACTTCTCCCCCATCCCCCGCACGGATATGACGTTCAGGGGCTGAGGCCCAGGGTCAGGAGCTCCTCCTCGCACGCCTGGCGTCCGGGGTAGAGCGCCAGGAGGTCGTCGTACTCGGGGCAGTACACCGGTTTGTCCGGACGGAAGCCCAAGGCGATGTGGCATATCTGCGAGTACAGGGCGTAGTCCACCGCATCCCTGGAGACTTCGGGGGTGTCGAGCCTGGAGGACATGGCGATGGTCCTCATCAGGACGCTGGACCTCCCCACGCAACCCCCGCGTGCGCGGGTGTTCCATCCCATGAACAGGTGCGGGTCCTCCTTCACCAATCCCGAATCCACGAGCCTGCGGTAGGAGTCCGCCAGGTCCCACTGCTCCCCCGCGGTGCCGAGGCTGAGGCCCCTGGTCCTGCGTATGAACAGGGGCTGCTTGACCTCCACGAAGCGGTCGGAGGTCAGCCATGCGGTGACGGCCTCCCCGTACCCGGAGGTGATGTCCCCGTTGATCTTACGGAAAAGGGTGTCCGCGATGGATGTCAGCACCTCCGAGGGGGCGTCCATGAGGTAGTCGCTGACATAGAACCTGGCCCAGACGTGGCTGCGGCTCCATCTGACCTTGAAGTCCTTGAAGGCCACGAACTCAGCCGTGACCTCCTCGTATCCGTATCCCTCGCCGGCCGCCCGGAAGGCGTCCGTCAGAATGTCGTTGTCGTTCATTTCCTGTTTCCTGCGGGAAACGGGTCCCGCATCGGTGAACAGTCGGGTCGTGGAGATAAAGGGGGGACGGTGCGGTCACGTTGCGGCATTCCCGTTATATAAAACAGACGGATTACGACGGGACATGCAGGAGAATCCCGAACAGAGGGCGGTGGCGGACAAGATCCTCGCCGCCATCGAGAAGAGATACGGCTTCGTGCCGATCGTGAACCAGGTGATGAGCGAGAGACCGGACCTGTTCATACCCATGGCCAACCTGGGGAAGGCGGTGTTCGAGGGCGAGGGGGACCTGGAGCAGAAGACCAGGTACCTGTGCGCGGTGTCCGCCGCGGCCTCGTCCGGTGCGGAGTACTGCCTGTCGGTGCAGATGAAGCACGCCGTGGAGGCCGGTGCCACCAGGGACGAGGTCCTGGAGGCCATCGTCATCGGATGCCAGATAAGCATGACCAGATCCCAGTCCTACGCGCTGAGGAGGTATGCGGAACAGTTCGACATAGAACTGAAGGAGTGACCCCCGGGATGGGTTTTTAAACAACGTTATATAACAAACCGACAATCGCAGGACGATAAACATGGTTCAGATTTCAGCAGATGCGGAGAAGTTCATCAACGACCTTCTCGAGAAGAACAACAAGGTCGGCTTCGGAATCAAGATCTACCTCTCCGGATTCGCATGCTCCGGACCCCAGTTCGGCATGTCCTTCCAGGAGAAGGCCAACGAGGGCGAGATCGTGGACACCACCGCGAACGGCTTCGAGATGTACTACGACTCCGAGACCGAGGAGGCCCTGAGCAAGTGCGTCATCGAGTTCATCGACGACCCCAACTTCGGAACCGGCCTGACCATCCGCGACCCCAGCTTCGAGGGATGCTCCTCCTGCGGCGGGGGATGCCACTAAACCGATCGCGCGTCGGGAGGAGGGACCTCCCGACGTTCCCCTTTTATAATATCCATATTCTATCCATATCCTATAATTGGGGGCTTCTGAACTGGAGACGGTTTCCCATCCCCGCATAGCACCCGGAAGGGTGGAGGAGCGCAGATACCAGACCGCCATGGTCGAGGGGTGCCTGAGGGAGAACACCCGCGTCATACTCCCCACCGGTCTGGGGAAGACCGTCGTGGCCCTGAGGGTCATGGCGGAGATGCTCTCCAGGGGGAGGGTCCTGATCCTCGCCCCGACCAAGCCCCTGGTGGACCAGCACAGTCGCTTCTTCAGGGAGATGATGGTGGACACCACCGTCGCCGTGATGACCGGGACCATGCCGCCGGAGAAGAGGGCGGGGGTGTTCCACGGATCGGACGTGATCGTGAGCACGCCGCAGTGCGTGTCCAACGACCTGGAGACCGGAAGGTACACCCTGGACGGGTTCTCGCTGGTGATCTACGATGAGGCCCACAGGGGCGTGGGGAACTACTCGTACGTGACCGTGGCCGGACACTGCGTCAGGGGCATCAGGTGCATGGGGATGACCGCATCCCCCGGAAGCGACACGAAGAGGGTGGAGGAGGTGTGCAACAACCTCTCCCTGTTCAGGATAGACATGAGGTCCGACGACGACCCGGACGTGTCCCCGTACGTGTTCGACACCTACGTGAACAGGATCGAGGTGAACCTTCCCGAGGACCTGACGGACGTGGTGAGGCTGCTGAGGTTCAACCTGGACAGGCACGTGAACGAGCTGGTGGGTCTGAGGATGATGGACCGGGGGAGACCCCCGTCCACCAAGCACATGCTGGCGGTGGGTGCGATGCTGCAGTCCCGCCTGGCCAGGGGTGAGAAGACCGCCATGGTGTTCAGGGGACTGTCCCTGCAGAGCATGTGCATCAAGCTGCTCCACGCGATCAACCTGGCGGAGACCCAGGGCATGAGCGCCCTCAGGGTGTACATGGAGAAGCTGATCGAGGAGTCCAGACAGCAGAAGGGTGGCAGGAGCGCGAAGGAGATCGTGGACAGTGCGGAGTTCCAGGGCGCGTACGGGATCGTGATGAGGACCCGTGTGGAGCATCCGAAGGTCTCCAGGGTCATGAGCCTGGTAAGCCGGCTGCTGAACGAGGACCCGTCCAACAAGGTCATCGTGTTCTCCCAGTACAGGGACACCTGCGAGATGCTGGTGTCGAAGCTGTCGTCCGTGCAGGGCGCCAGGGTCGGGAAGCTGGTGGGACAGTCCAAGGGCGGGTTGAAGCAGAAGGAGCAGGTGGAGCTTCTGACAAGGTTCCGTTCGGGGGAGTTCAACGTGGTCGTGTCCACGTCGGTGGGCGAGGAGGGGTTGGACGTCTCCAGCACGAACGCGGTGATATTCTACGAACCGGTGCCGTCGGAGATAAGGACCATCCAGCGTCGCGGAAGGACCGGCAGGAAGAACGACGGGGAGGTCTTTGTGATGATAGCCCGCGGAACCCTGGACGAGGTCTTCGACAGGTCCAGCAACGACAAGGAGGAGGCCATGAGGGAGGGGTTGGAGAGGTTGAACAGGGAATTCAGGATGTCGGGGCGGGGAAGACAGTCCCGCCTCGACGGTTTCTGAAAACGTTTCGTCACAATATGTTTGCCACCTTGCTCAGGTGTTCGGCGACCCTCCGCCCCTTGTCAGTGAGGTCGAGGAACGTCGCCGAAGAGTCCTCACGGGACTCCATGGTTACGAGTCCCATGGACACCAGGAGCTCCAGCTTCTGGGGCATGCGGGGGTTCTTGGACACCGCGGGATAGAGCTCCGATTTCTTGCATCCGGGATGATCGCGGATGTAGAGCACGGTGGAGATCACGTGCCTCTCCTCGAGAAGCCTGATGTCCTCCTTCGACATGTACGATCACTTTCGATTCAGGTCGGGTAAGGGGTTTGGGTGGGCCAGATGGCCCGTTTGTTCAGGCCTGACTCACGGTCCAGATGCCATCGTCATTGGTGGCCTTGTAACCGCTAGAAACCCATGCGGAGGGATCGAATCCAAAGGTTCCACCAGTGATGATAATCGTTCCATTGCCGAGGATACCTGCGGTATAACCTTCCCTGACGGATGCCTTACCGAATTCACCTCCGGTAATGTAAACCGTGGTTCCCTCCCCAGCATATACATATGCACGTTTCTGATTATCTTTAGGATCCCATGAGAATTTGCCACCATTGATGGTGAGCTCGGAATCGGCACCTTCGAGATAGAACACGTATCTTCCAGATGTGGAGGCGGTATCCACGTACACGGAACCACTATTGAATGTGGCCTTTGCACCATTCGCGACACCTACCCCTCCACCATTGGATACGATATCCACATCAGTGAATTCTGTAACAGAACCTCCATAGAGGATGTTTCCATAGGATGTGGCCGAACCTCCAGTTATACTTACTCCCTCGAGAGTGGCATTACCATAGTTTTCGAAAGCCACGGGACGACCGCTGGCGGTATCGGCGGTTATGGATCCTCCCTTTATACTGACATCACCCTCATTGACAAATCCTACGATATTCAATGAATCCGAAAACGGATACATCATCGGCTTAATGTCGCACTGGACATTATCGATTGTGAGATGTTTGCCTTTAGCCACCTTCACTTCTCCGATGACACCTGCACAATAATCGGTTCCGCTGGACACGGTGCCGGTGATTTCACAATCCTTGATGGTTATGTTCTTGCCATACGCCGTTCCGTTACCGGCAACCCATGCGGCCCAACCATGATTGACCGTTGAACCAATGAAACCACCTGCGACATCCGTACCGGTTACGACACCGGAAGCCTTACAACCATTGAAAATTACATCCGTGGTGTAGCCATGCTCGGTGAGACGACCTGCGAAACCACCAGCGGTGCTTGCAGTCACATCTCCTTTTGCCTCACAGTTGATGTAAGTCACAGTGGAATTGTGGTTTCCTACAAATCCTCCCGCGATGTTGGAACCAGTGACATCGACATCAGCCACGCAATTGGTGTAGGTCTGCATGGCGTACTCGTAGGTCCTTGCAACGAAACCTCCGACCTTGGCATGATAGTTTACAGGGTTGGAACTATCACTGCAACGCTCGACGATCTTACCGGATACGGAACAGTCAATGTATTTTGTGTTGGGACTCTGAGAGGTACCGACCACACCTCCGATACGGGTCTCACCGAGATAATCGGTCGTCACATCGAAATCGATTCCAGTGATGTGGACATTGTTAACGGTATGGCCATTGTCACTTCTCCAGAAGTAACCGATGAGTCCACCCACGAATGCCTCATGGGCATCGACAGTTATCTTGAGATTGTCGATTGTACCATCATTCAGAGTTATGTAACCATAATAGGTGTAGGGTGCATAACTGCCTGCAAAAACAGTGTATGCATCAGCCTCGATACTCACATCCCTGACATCGAATGCATCGACTTCAAAAGCCATCCTTGTATTACCATCATTGCTGATATTCTGACCACACACATAACCATTGATGGCTGCTGCGCGTACTTCATTGCCCTCTGCTTTAGCTACTATATCGAGATCGGATACGGAAATCTCCTTCATGTTGGCAGGATAACTGTATCCCACCACACCACCGATCAACGAGGAACCAGACTTGGATTCCGCATTTATGGTCAGATTTTCAACATTGATGTTCTCAAAGGCCAATTCAAGAACAAGGGGTGTCGTCTTGTCACTGTCCGCGATACCGACCACGGCGGCAGCACGGACCTTCTTACCGACAACATCGATGTTCGAATCGGTAACGGTCAGATTCTTTACGGTTGCATTCTTGATTGCACCGAACAATGCGGCGAACTGATCAGCATCAGGCGTATTTGCTGAGATGAACATGTTGCTAATCGTATGGTTCTGACCATCGAAATCACCTCTGAAATAATTGGTTGTGCTACCGATGGGGGTCCAGGGGATATTGTTGAGATTGATGTCATTGGAAAGCCTGACGGTGACGCCAGCATAATCATTACCAGAGTTAACGTCCTTGGCGAAGGCTGCAAGCTCAGAGGCTTTTTCAATATACATCACGTTGTCAGTAATTGCAGGAAGCTGACCCACTAGCCCATTCCAGTAATCGGAATCGTTGAGCTCCTGGGTGATGATGTTGACGACGGAGACGTGGGCGTCGACGTAACCCTCGGCGTCGCCGAGGTATCCGTCGCCAGACACGGGTTTCTGGGGTGCGTTGTCGAGGATTGTTATGGTGACGAGGACGCGGGCATGCGAGGCGTAGACCCCGTCGAGGGGGGAAACCTTTGATCCGGGCAGAGGCGTCCATTCGGACAGTTCGACTCCTGAGATGTTCTCCTCCGCGACGGATCCGTTGTAGGTGAGCGTGACGTCGTCCACGGTCTCGACGCCGACCTCGATCCAGTCGACGTCGGTCTCGACCTGGACCATGTACTTGGAGTAGATGGTGGTGGAGAAGGTGACGTCGTACTGCAGGAGGTACTTGTCGCGAGGGGCGACGTTGTCGATGTTCGTCATGAGCGAGAGGGAGGTCGCCTCCTTCCCGTTCGCACTGTCGGTCTGGAGGGGGGTCTCGTCCACGGTGAAGGAACCGGATGCACCGGCCCCGACCCAGTATTCTATCCCTCCAACGTCGACGTCGAGGTTTCCGGTGCCCACGGTTATGTCCGTGTTCTCCGAGTCGGACCACCAGGAGTAGGTGACCCCGCTGACGGCGGAGAGGGCGACCGCCATTACCACGAGGGACGCGAGGATCGCTTTCGTTTGCGCTTTCATTTTTCATTCCTTCCTTTAAATAGTTTGGAAGGGGTTTGCGTCCCTCGCGGGACGTTTGATGAACAGACCGCGCCCCGCCGTGGTTTGGAAGATCGGGTGGGGTCTCCGACATCGTGGATGTCGCGGCCTTAAGGAGCATTATTAAAGAAATCCCTCGACGAGGGATGTTTGTGTATGAATCTTGATTATACGGAATGTGCGTGGAAAACCAACCACATTACAATTGTTAATAAAATTGTACATATAGCGGAATCGTTCCCATATGCCGTATCCAATAAAGACATCATTTGTTGTTGTAGATCACAGTCACACCGTCATGAGTGGCTGTACCATATGTGCAGTATCTGTCGCCGGTGGATCCACCATAAAGTTGATCGAAGATGATCATTTTCTGATGCTCTTCATCCTCATTATGCACATGGTTGACGTCGACAACCGTATTCCCATTGGCATCGATCGGATGACCGTATCTCGGATTGGAATACTCGCCTGTGCTGACACCGGCCTGCTCCCTGACCCAGGGATATTCCATGGCTCCGAATTGGCAATAAGTGTAATTCGCCCAATCATCGTATATCACGGTGACGTTCTCACACGTAAGATACGAAGCGGTTGCGTTACCCACATTATTCCCATCGGGATCATCCATTTGTTCAGAGTCGCCGATCAACATACCGCAACGGCGATACGAATACCACTCGTATGCAGAGGTGACGTCGTTGAATGCATCGATACGACATGCCACGGTACAATCCTTCATCAGAATTTCAGTATCGGAATCCGCACTCGCACCACCGATGATGCCACCGCAGGCGTTGTTGAAATCGCCCCACTGTGCCGCAACGGTTGTGGAAGCCTCGACGTTTATGCCGGTGTATGTATGCTTTCCGGAAGCGTAACCCACGACGCCACCGGCATGGTACTGGTAGTCAGCAACCTCGGAATTCCTGACCGTAATGTTCTCGAACCTACATTCACCGGAAGCCACCGCAGCCACGGTTCCGCACAATCCGGATTCACCGGATATGGATGCACCATCCATCACGAGGTTCTTGATGGTGGCGTCCTCAACCTTTCCGAACAGACCGAGTCCCAAATCATCATAATAATAACCATTGTCAAGAGCCCATGTATTCTGACTCAAATTGTATATTGTATGGCCTTGTCCATCGAATGTTCCTTTGAAAGCCAAATCTTTCCTACCAGAACCGATGGGATCGAACAATTCGTTCTGGAGATCCATATCGGATGTCAACACCACGGTTTTACCTTCGAAGGTGTTTCCACCATCCACAAGTTCCCTGAGACCTGCCAATTGATCCGCAGAATCCAATTCGAATTTGTCATCCGTATCATTGTACCAAGAGACGTCCGAGACACCATGCCAGAAGGAAATGTCGTTCATATACTGGGTGATGATGTTGGTGATGGTCATCTTCGAACTTCCCACACCCATATTGAGGGAGTCGATGTTTATGACGACCTTGTATGTGACTTCGAGTTTCGTGAAATTGGAGATGTCATCGAGAGAGGCCCATTCGCCCACCTTGACCTCATCAGGGTTTCCAATAGGATTATCCAAAGACGTAATTGATGATACGTCTCCATTCACATTATCGGGAAAAATGACGTCTATAAGGAATCTGTAATCCAAATCGCTTGTGAATTTCACATTGTACCCGATTTCGACATCGGCATCGTCCCCTACATTCCCGGACAATATGAGTTTCGAGACGTCCCCATACCAACCTGTGATGGAGTCCCTGTCCCCATCGTATTCAATCGTGAAGGATTCGGGCACATCCATACCTTCATCGGTCAAAACCTGATTCCCCTGTTTGATATAGAATCCGGAGGTGCTCACATCCAGGAATCCGGTGGTCACGCTTATCTCCGTATTCTCAGAATCGGACCACCATGCACCGGTGACCCCGTATATCATGGAAACGGACATCATGACCACTACCAAGGATGCGATGATCGCTTTTGTTTGTGATTTCATGTAATTCCCTCCTTGTGTTGGATTGAATTGATTTGAAACCCATCGGGACTGCACCGATTGATACAATCACTATTTTCTATGAAACGATGGGTGTAAAAGGTTTGATTCCCTCCGAAGAGGGTATTTTTGAGAATCGAATCACTGCACCTCGTTACCATTGATGATCAATTTTCCAGTCGAATTTGGTACAAAACGACCATAGAGGTTACTCTGACCGTCAGGTGCAGTCTTATCGCCCTGGGTGAGGGTGTTTCCACTCTCGGTTATGTTGTCGATGGTGACCTCTCCGGAATTCGCGGTTCCGACGACGACTCCAACCCTCCATCCGCCGTTATCGGTGGATATCAGTTTGTTCTCCTTGACCGTACAGTCCTTAATGATCGTATATGTCCAATCACTGGCACCGGCATGACCGTTGATTCCGCCAACGGAGGAACCGGTGATGGTACACCCTATGACAGAACAATCCTCGATTGTGACATAGGTCTTGACTGGGCCATCATTTTGATTGCTATATCCCGAAGTCCAACCGATTAAACCTCCGGTCCTGCTTCCTGAGACGGTAGAATTGATTAGGTGACAGTTGATCAACTCAATTTTATCCATGGAATCGGAAGATTCGATGAATGCACCAGAACCCGTCGCATTGGAGCTCTCGATTGCCGAATCTTTGATTGTCAGATTCTTAATGACGATTCCGGAACCTCCAGCAAACCCTCCTTTGAAAAGAGGGGCCGTGAGGCCGGTGATGATGTGATTTTTACCGTCGAGCGTGACTATGTCCGCACCGTGATACCCATCGACATATATGGGGGTCCAAGAAACACCGGTTAAGTCGATATCTGAATCCAAGGCCAAGAATGTATCCCTGGCCCCTGCAGAACCAGCTTCGATCAACTTGTTTGCCAGTTCATCCGCAGTGGATATCGAATGAATCATGGTGACTGTGGCACCATCATTTATCTTGCCGACGAAATCGACCGACTCGTCGTGGACACGACACGTGTCAATGGTGATTTCATCAACAAGATATTCGCGCGTTCCTGCAGGATACCTGTTATCGTATTTCGGTATGACATCCTTTATCAGACCGACGAATCCCCCTGCAATGGATCCGGAAACCTGTCCGGAGGCGCTACACGAAGTGTAGACCCCCCTATCCATATCACCTGCAAATCCGCCTGCACAACCATTCAGATTAGTTACATCACCCGTGGCGGAACAGTTGGTGAATTCTGCATACATGCTGTTGTTGTTAGAATTGGTGGCGCTTCCTACAAATCCTCCTGCGGGAGCCCCACCGGAAACGATATCGACATCGGCAGTACAATTCGTAATCGCATGACCCTTCTTTCCCAAGTCGGCATTCCAACCGAGATTACCGAAGAACCCGCCTACGAAATTACTTTTACCAGTGACACCTGTGGCATCTATTCTTCCCTGTGTGGTACAATTATCCAATATCGTATGTCCACCAGGCCAAGCCATGAAACCACCAATATCGATGTTTCCAGTGGCGACGATATCGATTCCTTCGACATCACAGTTGATGAGTTTCGGATCCTCCCAACCCCTTTGAGTCTGAGTAACAAGGCCTCCGACTCCACATCCATCGGCTGTTGTGTCACTGACCGTTACCTTGAATCCCTTCACATCGAGATTATCGAATACCATGTTGGAATTCTTCTGAAGAATAGGTGAAAAACCGGCAATCAAATATGCACCATCGGAAGCATCGACGATCATGTTCTCTACAGTACAGTCTTTCATCCATGGCCAATCCATGAAAGCACACATGCCTCCGACCCATGCTGCTGCATCGGTAGTGGTGACATTGACATTCCTCACAGTAACATCATTCACGATACCCTTGACAGAGTTGGCGAGAGTTCCGAAACGATATGCTCCAACAGTTGCATCGACATCCTCGATGATGAGATCATGGACACGCTCACCCTCACCAGCTTCGATTGTTCTGAATAATCCTCCATTTTGTTTTGTGGCATCGACTTTGAAATTGCTGATCGAATGGCCGTTACCATCGAATTCTCCGGAAAAACTCGTGATTGGTGTCCATTCCAATCCGTTGAGATCGAGATCTGCACCCAATTCAACTTTATATGTCCTGTATTCGGAATTCGAATTTGCATTCACCTTGTCTCTGAACAATGCGAATTCGGAAGCGGATGTGATATGAAGAGTATTGTTAGCTGCGTCTTCGGAAGTAAATGCAACAGCCGCCTTTCCATCCCATATGGAAACATCGTTCTGGAACTGGGTGATGTAGTTGTTGATGACTATGAGGGATCCCTCGAGATCCTCCGACAAAGAATCTATCGTGATGGTGACGTCGTAGGAAACTTCAAGAGATACACCATCACCGAGCTCGGAATCGTCGAGGTACACCCATTCATTGACGGGAATAGTATCGGGTTCCTCCCCTACTGGGACCACTTCCTTGACAAGTACGGAACCTTCGACACCCTCCGGGAATGTGACCCCGATATAATATCTGTAATCGAGATCGCTTATGAACGAGACCCTGTATCCGATTTCTATACAGGCCTGACTGGGATTTCCTGCTACATACAGTGTACCGACATCGTTGTCGACCCACCATACCCTGTCCATACTCTCGCTCAACCTGACATCGTCGTACACGATGGAGAACTCGCTCGGAGCCGAATCCGACTCCCCAAACACCTTCGAACTGAGAACATCCTTGATGTAGAATCCTGAAGTAGATGATTCCATGGAACCGGTGGTGACGGTTATCTCCGTGGATTCCGAATCGGTCCACCAGGAATAGGTTGCTCCGGATACGGTGCAGAGAGCGAGAGCAAGAACCACGAAAGAGGCTGTGATCGCCTTGATGTGAGAATTCATTTTACCACCATAATTGGAGAGTGGCCGAAGCCACCCTTGTTAAAATGATTAGAGATCTGCCTCTACGATGGAACCGGTACCTGAAACATTGTACAAATCTTCCATATCTCCGTTCACATTGGTGTTGTTGGAAACATAGATTGTACAATCTACCGAATGAATACCATCCTGATAGACATCCGTGGTGTTGACATTGTTTACATCAAAGGTACAGTTTTTAATCTCACCAGGACTGTAAAGCCTTATCACACCATAGGTGCCATTCCCTTTGATGGTACATCCGTCAAAAGTGACTTTTTCGGCACCATGACCAATGGCGACCCATCCGACAATGGTACAATTCTTATATGTGATATTTGCACCGTTCAGACCATCGAAATGGATTGCATAAACGCTGGTTGCTGTGAATGTACAGTTTTCAAACACAAGCGTTCCGTGAGCGTATGCCCATCTCTGAGCATTTCCAGCAGACAGTTCGATATTCTTAACAGTGACGTTTTTCAAAGTACTGGTGAGTGTACCCTTGAAAACCACACCAGGCTGACCAATAAGGGTCACTCCTTCAGCAATTGAGTAATTGCTGCTAAAGGTGTATTCTCCCTCGGGAACATAAACCGTAGCATTTTTGATTTTCAAAGACTGCTTGACAAAGGAATCCAAATCGTTTTCGGAAAGTCCAGTTGACCTATACTCAACGGTTCCAACAACAATATTGGAAGTATCGAGTTTATTATTGACACATTTTCCTACAACATCAGCGACACAAAAATCCTTCTTCTCCTTGTAAGCATCATCAACATCGGGCAAGGATCTGTTCACTTTAATGGTATTGATACCTTCTATCGTATTACCCGTCACATGAGTTGCATCGTTGACACAACCTGCAATACAACCCATGTCACGATATCCGGCGATGTTGACATCTTTCACAACATTGTTGGTAAGGTAATTATTTCCTTCACCACAATAACCAACAATTCCTCCAACTTTATCACCATTGTCATAAATGTTGTCGGTTACTTCGTTGGGAGTAGCTGTAAGAAGGGCATTGGTTACCGAACAACCGGTCACAGAACCATATGCATATCCAGCAATACCTCCAACATAGTGATTTCCTTCAACTACAACGTCAGAAACTGAAGAGCCAGTAACAAGACCAGTGTTGAATATGGAACCAGCAATAACTGCAGCTCCACCAGAAGTGAGTGCATAAACCTTGGCGCCGACGACATTGAGGTTCTCTACTGTACCATTGAGAACACCGAACAGACCAGCAGCCTTGTCGGTCGAATCCTTTGTTACATTGAGATTATAGATGGTATTGCCCTGACCATCGAAAGTCCCTTTGAACCTATCCTTATCTGAATTGATTCCAAGTCCGATGGGAGTCCAGGCAATGTTGTTAAGATCGATATCATTGGAGAGCCTCACAGTGATACCGGAATAATCGTTACCGGAGTTGACATCCTTGGCGAAGGCGGCGAGCTCTGCAGCGGTTTCGATATACATGATTCCGTCAGAAACGGCGGGAACCTGACCCACGAGTCCGTTCCAGATGTCGGAATCGTTAAGCTCCTGGGTGATGATGTTGACGATGGAGACGTGGGCGTCGACGTAACCCTCGGCGTCGCCGAGGTATCTGTCGCCGGACACGGGTTTCTGAGGTGCGTTGTCGAGAATAGTGAGAGTAACAAGGACGCGGGCCTGGGAGGCGTAGACACCGTCGAGGGGGGACACGTCCGAACCGGGCATCGAGGTCCATTCGGACAATTCGACTCCGGAGAGGTTATCCTCAGCGACGGATCCGTTGTAGGTGAGTGTGACATCGTCCACGGTCTTGACGTCGACCTTGATCCAATCGACGTCGGTCTCGACCTGAACCATGTACTTGGAGTAGATGGTGGTGGAGAATGTTACATCATACTGCAGGAAATACTGGTCGCGGGGTGCGACATTGTCAATGTTCGTTATGAGCGAGAGGGAAGTCGCATCCACACCATTCGCGCTGTCGGTCTGGAGCTGTTTCTCGTTCACGGTGAAGGAACCGGATGCACCGGTTCCTGCCCAATATTTGATTCCTCCAACATCGACGTCGAGGTTTCCGGTGCCCACGGTGATGTCCGTGTTCTCCGAGTCGGACCACCATGAGTAGGTGACCCCGCTGACCGCGGAGAGGGCGACCGCTATGACCACGAGGGACGCGAGGATCGCTTTCGTTTGCGCTTTCATTTTTCATTCCTTCTTTATATCTTGAATGGGTTTGCGTCCCTCGCGGGACGTTTGATGAACAGACCGCGCCCCGCCGTGGTTTGGAAGATCGGGCGGGGTCTCCGACATCGTGGATGTCGCAGTCCTTTGGAGAATGAATCAGGGTATGGGAGTAAGGACCAGCGTCCCTTCAACAAGAAGGGCGGACCCATCGGTCATCTGCAGAATGTTGTCCGAAACAGATGCGTTCTCCTTCACGGAGAATGTGCAATCTGATGAATCCACTTGGAATTCAATTGATTCACCATTGAAAATGAACGTGGAACCATCCTCACCGACGGATGTCAACGACACGACGGAACCCTCGATGAATATCATACCGCCATCAACACTACTGAAGGGGGATGCATTCTGATTGGAACCTGTGACGATGACAACGTCGAGACGTTCGGAATCCGAATACCAGGAATCTGTGACCTCGAAATGGGTCATCGACAACGATGCCGTTGCAATCACCACCAATACAGCAACGATGCGAACACTACCCTTCATGAAATCGCCCTCCCCGCACCGGCCTCCAGGTTGAAAGTCACAGAGGAACCCATCAGTCCGGAATTATCGTTGTCCAGGATGGAAACCGAGACAACTACATCCATACCACTGCCTGGAAGGGTGCCGAGACCGATGACACGACCGGACCACAGTTCGGATAATGTCGCAGAATCGACAACGGAACCTCCCGAAACGACCTCGATATTCACATACTCGGCCAACCCGGTGTCCCCCTTGAGTCCCGCAAGTCTCACGAACGCATCCAGACCGGACGCACCATCGGCCTGTATCCTCAGAGAAAGGGTACGGACGTCGCCAGGGGCCATGTTAGATGTGTCGAATGGGAAGTCGGTGAGATGGGTGCCATCAGGGACCGTAGAACCGTTGTGCGCCGTGACAAATATGTCTACTCCTCCGACAGGTTGGACAGAAACGTTGAATACAGCGGTCTTCACATTGCCCTCGGGGCCGTACGAAACTGTGACAGACTGGACACCGACAGATGTGAACCTGGATGGAGTCAAATCATAGTTGGTGACGACTATGGATTCCCCATATGAGTAATGGGCGGTGACGACGAGCCCCGTCCTGTCGAACGAATCCCCGACCGTGTAGACCAGGTTCGCATCGGTCGTGTCCACGGTTATTCCTGTCAGATTCGCAGGATCTCTCTCGAACACCACGGTCAGTTCATGGTCCGATGATACATTGAGAAGGGTGAACGAATCGGATTCGGAGATCTTCCTTCCATCCAGCAGGGAATGCAACACATGCCATCCGTCGGCTGGGAACAGGTTGAAAACCTGGGAACCGCCAGATTTGACCGACACCATCCCCGAGGGCTTCACGAGTCCCTCACCTTGGACTGATACCTCGATGACATACAGTCTGATGAACGATACGACCACCGTATGATTGGCATCCATGGATATGGTGTATGGGGATTGGAACCCTTCCACGACCTTCCCATCTATTTTGACGTGTTCGATTGCATATCTATCGTTAGCTTGAACGTTGAGGTCCACGGTGGAACCACGAGAGTATTCGTTGACACCGGATGGTGAGACCCTTCCACCCTCGTTGTGAGTCACGGTCAGGGTCAACGGAATCTCCGAGAACACGGCCTTCACGGTCGCATCCCTCTTGATCGTGACCTGGAACGAGGTCTGCGCACCGATGGACGAACCGTCGACGAGAACGTCCGCGAGCCTGTACCCGTCGGCGGGGACGACCGTGAACGACACGGTGGTCCCGTACGCGTACTGCTTGGATGCCGCATCCGAAACGACGTCGCCGACGCCGTGGGTGACGGTTCCGTTCCCGGTCTTCCCCACGGTCAGGGTGTGCATGGTCTGCGAGAACACGATCTCCACCGTGTGGTCCGCATCCATGAGGACGGTGAACTGGTTGGACGGGGTCTGCGACTTGCCATCTACGACGACCTCCGACAGGTACCATCCCTCCCCGGGGGATGCGGAGATGTTCACATGGGTCCCATGGGGGTATTTTCCGGTCACGGGGGAGTACGAACCCTCCCCGCTCTTGACGATGGTGAGGGTGTGCTCCGCCTCGACGAAGACCACCTTCACGACATGGTCCGAATCCATCAGGACGTCCAGTTCCGACACCGGACCCTTCGAGACGCCGTCCAGAAGGACGTTGTCGACGATGCATCCGGAGGAGGGTGTGAAAACCACCTTCACGGAGGTGCCGTCGATGTACCTGTTCGACCCGTACGGATTCGCGGAACCGGGACCCTCGACGATGACGTTCAACGTCCGACTCTTGACCGGTTCGATCTCCTCGAACGCCACGGAGACAGTGTGGTCCGCGAGCATCGTGAAGTCCACGGACGTGGCGTTCTGAACGGCATTCCCATCCAGCTTGAGCTCGGCGACCCTCCAACCCTCGTCGGGGGTGGCCACGAAGTGGATCTCCGTGCCGTACGCGTACCCGCCGGCCGGATGGGACGCCGTTCCGTTTCCGGTGACGTCGACGGTCAGGCGGAACTCGATCTGCGAGAACACGACCTCGACATCGAGGTCCCCCGTCATCGTCACGGTGAAGATCTCGGATGCCCCGATGGACCCGCCGTCCAGGAGGACGTCGGAGACCTCCCAGCCGATGGCGGGGATCGCACGGATGGTCACCCTGGTATCATGCACATACCTTCCGCCGGCGGGATCCACCGAACCGGAACCGGAGTGCGACACCGACAGGGTGTACTCGTACTGCCTGAAGACCACGTGCACCCTGTGGTCGTCGACGACGGTGAATTTCCTGTCGTCGTCCTCCACGTCGTCGACGGAGAACGAATGGACGTACCATCCCTCCTTCGGGACGACGACGAACGACAGTTCGGTCCCGTGCAGGTGGTCGTCGGTGGAGGGCGTGACGGTTCCGCTGCCCTCCCGGGTGACGGTGACGGTGTGCGACATCTGCGAGAATGTCACGGTGACTCTGTGGTCGCCCTTCATGACGACCGTGCGGGCGTCGAAATCGACGCCGTCGATCCTGAATTCCGTGAGCTCCCAGCCCTCGTCGGGGACGACGGTGACACCCACGGACGTGCCGTGGGTGTAGCTTCCACCGGCAGGGGTCAGCGTGACGGTCCCCTTCCCGGTCTTCTCCACGGTCAGGGTGTACACGGACTCGACGAAAGTCACATGGACGGTGTGGTCGCGATCCATGACTATTTCTAACTGGGTGATGGCACCCTTCGAGACCCCGTCCACCTTGAAGTCGGAGACCTCCCAGCCGGTGGCGGGGGTCGCAACGACGGTGACCCTGGAACCCGTGTCGTGACGGGTCTCGCCCGCGGGGGCGACGGTTCCCGTTCCGACGGACGACGTCTTCAGGACGTTCTCAGTCGCCGGAGGGGTCTGTTCGGTGAACACCACGTGGACGGTGTGATCCCCATCCATGACGATCTCGAACTGTGCGATCGCACCCTTGGAGACCCCGTCGACCCTGAAATCCTCGACGGTGTTGCCGGATGCCTCGACGGTCACCACGGTTCCGTGGTCGAACAGCGTGGAACCGCCGTTGGTCACGGTTCCGATCCCCTCGGAGGTTACGGTCAGGGTGTGCTTCTCCCTGACGAACTCCACCTCGACGGTGTGATCGTCGTCCATGGTCACGGTGAACTGTGGGACCGCACCCTTGGAGACCCCGTCGACCTTTATCGCGGAGACCTCCCAGCCGGTGTCGGGTGTGGCGGTCACGGTGACCTGCGCACCGTCCGTATGCTGGGAGGAACCCAGGTTCGTCACGGTTCCGTTACCGGATTTGACGACGGTCAGGGTGTGCACGACCTCCGTGAAGGTCACATCGACCGCATGGTCGCGGTCCATCGTCACCGTGTACTGCATCCTCGCACCCTTGGACTCGCCGTCCACGAGGATGTCAGACACCCTCCAACCGTCGGAGGGGGTCGCCGTGACGGTGACCCTCTGGTTGTACCCGTACTCCCCGCCCGAAGGGTCGAGGGACACGGTTCCGTCCCCCGTCTTCGTCACGGAGAGGGTGTAGACGGGTTGTGTGAATGTGATCTGGACCGTGTGGTCGCGGTCCATGGTGATGGCATACTGGGTGACCGCACCCTTGGAGACGCCGTCGACCTTGAAATCGGAGACCTCCCAGCCGGTGGCGGGGGTCGCACGGACGGTCACGGTGGTCCCGTGCACGTAGCCGTTGGTTCCGTCGGGGGACGCCGAACCGGAACCCTGCGTGTTCACCGTCAGGGTGTGCCTGATCTGCGAGAACACCACCTCCACGGTGTGGTCGCGGTCCATGGTTACGGACACCTCGTCGTCCGCACCCTTGGAGACGCCGTCGACCTTCACATCGGAGAGTTCCCAACCGGAATCCGGCGTGGCTGTGACGGTCACGACGGTTCCGTGGGCATAGGAGTTGATTCCAGAGGGCGAGACCGTTCCGGATCCCGTCTTCGAAACCGTCAGCGTCTTGGACGGTTCGGGCTGCTGCGTTTGCACGAACACCACCAGGACCGTGTGGTCCGCATCCATCGTGATTGTATACTGGGTGATCGCACCCTTGGAGACGCCGTCGACCTTGAGATCGGAGACCTCCCAGCCGGTTGCCGGGGTTGCGGAGATGTTCACGGTGGAACCCTCGTCGAACTGCCTCGTGGAGGGCGATACGGAACCCTCCCCCTGCTTCAGGACGGTGAGGGTGTGGGTCACCCTGGAGAAGGTGACGTCCACGGTGTGGTCGGCATCCATGACGACCTCGAACTGGGTGATCGCACCCTTGGAGACGCCGTCTACCTTGAAGTCCGAGACCCTCCAGCCGTCGGAGGGGGTGGCGGTCACGGTGACGACGGTTCCCACGGGATATGCCGTGCTGGAACCGGGCGTGACGGAGCCCATTCCCGAGGAGGACACCGTCAGGGTCTTCTGGGAGACGGGGGGTGCTACGCCCGCGAAGGTGACGACCACGACGTGGTCGGCATCCATGGTTATCGTGAACTGCAAGACCGCGCCCTTGGAGACGCCGTCGACCTTGAAGTCGGAAACAATCCAACCGTCGGAGGGGGTGGCGTTGAGGGTCACGGTGCTTCCGTGAACGTACTCGTTGGTTCCGCTGGGGGTGACCGAACCGGAACCCTGCGTGTTGACCGTCAGGGTGTGCCTGATCTGCGAGAACACCACCTCGACGGTGCGGTCGCCGTTCATGACGACCAGGTATTGCGTGACGGCACCCTTGGAGGAGCCGTTCACCTTGAAATCTGAGACCTCCCAACCGTCATCGGGGGTCGCCGTGACGGTGACGGTCTCGCCATAACCGTATGTCCCGTTGCCGGGGGACACCGTTCCGTTCCCGCTGTGGGAGACGGTCAACGACACGGGTACAGGGGTGAAGACCACGGTCACGGTGTGATCGGAATCCATGGTCACCGTCAACCAGGACGATGCGCCCTTGGAGACGCCGTCCACGAGTATGTCGGAGACCTCCCATCCGATGACGGGGGTGGCGTGTATGGTGACACCGGTTCCACGCGGGTACGAGGTCACACCGTACGGGTCGGCGGAACCGGAACCGGTGACGGACACGTCCAGGAGGTACCGGGGGATCTCATCGAACACCACGGTCACGATGTGGTCGGAGTCCATGGTCACCGCTATGCGTGATGTCGCACCATGGGAGACGCCGTCCACCAGGACGTCCGAGATCTCCCATCCGTTCCATGCCACCGCGTGTATGTCCACCACGGTGCCGTCCGCGTACACGTTCACACCCTCGGGGGTGACGGTACCGTTCCCATGGACCTCCACAGTCAGGGTGCGGAGCACCACGGGGATCTCCGTGAACACCACGGATACGGTGTGGTCTGAGTCCATGAGGACGGAGAACGATGTGACGGGACCTATCAAAACGCCGTCCACGACGACGTCGGAGACCATCCAGCCCGCATCGGGCATGACGGTCACGGGGATCAGGGAACCGGCGGGATGCGATGTCACACCGGACGGGTCCGTCGTTCCCTC
This sequence comes from Candidatus Methanomethylophilaceae archaeon, assembly GCA_017507885.1. Lineage (GTDB taxonomy): Archaea > Thermoplasmatota > Thermoplasmata > Methanomassiliicoccales > Methanomethylophilaceae > Methanoprimaticola. The sequence continues at coordinate 64,577 of JAFVZY010000117.1, forward strand.
ACCCTCGAATGTGACCGTGAGGGTGTGATGGGTCGGGGGCACCTCGGAGAACACCACGTGCACGTGCCTGTCGGAGTTCATGAGGATCTCGAGACCCGTGACGGGGCCCATGGACTGC
>JAFVZY010000013.1 GCA_017507885.1 Candidatus Methanomethylophilaceae archaeon
AGGTGGTCTACACGCTGCTCTATGGTCTCAATATGGCCGTAAAGCATTGTGCAGTTGGTAGGTATATCCATATTGTGGGCTGCACGATGCACCGCCAACCACTCCTCCGAAGAGCACTTGTCGGGACATATCTTTGCACGCAACTCCTCATCGAAAATCTCGGCTCCACCACCCGGTATACTGTCCCGTACCGTCACCCCCGCCATCATCGAGGAGCTCAAAGCCGTCGTCGGAGCCAAGAACGTCTCCTGCAACGACATGGACAAGATCCTCTACAGCCACGACCTCGCACCCCTCCCCAAGGAGGCCGGAGTCGCATTCAAGAACCTGCCCGACGTCATCGTCAGACCCGAGACCGTCGCACAGATCTCCGGCGTCATGGCCATCGCATACAAGCACGGAATCGCCGTCACCCCCCGTGGAAACGCATCCTGGGGACTCGGAGGTTGCATGCCCACCGCAGCCGGTATCGTCCTCGACATGTCCTCCAAGATGAACGAGGTCGTCGAGATCAACAAGGAGAACCTGTATGTCAAGGTCCAGGCCGGATGTACCTGGAAGAAGCTCCTCGACGCCTGTATGGCCGAGGGATACATCATCGGATCCTACCCCTCCAGTTTCCCCTCCGGAACCATCGGAGCATGGATCTCCACCAACGGAATGGGAATCGGTTCCTACAAGTACGGATCCGCAAAGGACAACATCCTGAACTCCGAGGTCGTCGTCGACAACGGAGACATCATCGTCACCGGATTCGACGATGTCGGTGCATACGGGATGCCCTACAACCTGAATCAGTTCTTCTCCGGAGCCGAGGGAACCCTCGCAATGCTCGGAACCGTCACCTTCAGGATCTACCCCATGGGAGAGGTCAGGTGCCTCGCCTACGAGTTCGACACCCTCAAGGCAATGAACGAGCCCATCCAGGACGTCGTCAACGAGGCCTCCGTCAGGCCCCTGCACATCGCCTGGTCCGACTACATGCACTTCGAGAACCAGAGGAGGGCCGCTTGCCACGCACCCGATGTCACCAACCTCTGGCTGGTCACCGTCCAGGGAGACGAGGCCCACAACGACAAGGAGGAGGCCGTCATCGACGCCATCGCCGAGAAGTCCGGTGGAAGGAAGGTCGCCAAGGAGATCGCCGAGCACGAGTGGGACGAGAGGTGCTACGAGTTCAGGGCGAGGAAGCTCGGAGTCGGAGAGATTCCCGCAGAGGTCATCGTCCCCACCCACGATTGGGGAACCTTCACCGACGACTGCTACAAGGGATTCGATGTCATGAGGATGGAGCCCGGAGGGGTCATCGGAGTCATGGTCGACAGGTCCACCGCCCTGTTCATGCCCTACTACTTCAAGGACGACGAGATGATCACCGGTATGCTGTCCTTCGGATTCAACTTCTACCTCGGCGATGTCGCCGCTGAATATGGAGGAAGGACCACCGGATTCGGAGTCTTCTTCGCATGGAACCTCGACAACATCCACAATGCCGCAACCGTCGGTAAGATGAGGGAGCTCAAGACCGTCCTCGACTCCCACGATGTCGTCAACCCCGGACACGTCGTCTGCGGAACCACCAGGTTCGGAATCGACCTGACCAAGGGAATCATGGGACTCGGAAGCACCATGATGCAGACCATCAAGAAGCTCATGCCCAAGGACAGGGCCTTCGCATACAACCTCAAGAGGTTCAGATACAACGACCTCGAGGACATGAAGGTCCTCGACAGGGTCCACACCCTCGGTGACGGAACCCAGTGAGCGTAACCTTTCGACAAACCATTTACTCCCCTTCGGGGGAGGTCTGTTCTACATATCGATTTCAGAAGAAACGGGGTCCTCCCGCCGTATGTTGCAAGGGGTAGGCGGGAGTTAAGGGGGTTTTTTCCATCACCGGGATTCCTCCCGGCGGAAACACTTGATCATCGGATGGCCGTGGCCTCCGAATCGTCTTCCGATTATCATCAATCGTTTATAAGGATTGGGGAGACGTCCGCGACATCATGCATGGTGGTGGTCGTGATCCCCGTGATGACCGTCGTGGTCATGGTCGTGGATCGCCTCATCGTCACCATGCACATGGGTATGGGAATGGATGTGCGTGTGCTCGTGGCTGTGCACCAGGTCCCCGTGACTATGTTCATGACAGTGCGTATGCGAGTGTTTATGGGTGTGTTGGAGGCCCACCGTGTCCCTGACCATGATGAAGGTCGCCGCAATCATGATCGTCAATGCCACATAGAACCACATGTCTGGGCTCTCTCCCAACAGGACTATCCCGAACAACACCCCGAGGAACGGTGCCACGGAATAGTATGCACTGGTCTTCGCCGCACCCAGGTCCCTCTGGGCCTTGACATACAGGTGTATGCTCAACCCGTATGCGACGAAACCGAGGATCAACGTGCACAGTATCCAATTCCATTGCGGGAATCCCTCTCCCATGAACAAGGCGATTGCCAGGCATCCCAATCCCGAGAACGTCCCTTTTATGACGACGATTTCCACGGAGCTCTTGTTGCTGATCATCCTGGTGCAATTGTTCTCCAGACCCCAGCAGATGCATGCCCCCAGTATCATGAGGGAACCCGTGTTGAATACGAACGACCCCTCTCCTTCGAAGGTCAACATGATGCTGGCGACCGTCACCATCATCACTGCGACCCACAATCTTCCGGACACGGCCTCTTTGAACAGGATCAAAGCGATCAGGGATGTGGCCACTATCTCGAAGTTGTTTAGGAGGGATGCGTTGGCGGAGGTCGTCATGAGCAGTCCCGACATGAGTAGTATCGGTGCAATGATGTCGAGGACGACTATCGCAATCGTGTATGGGAGCTCTTTTCTCGTCAGCGGTTCCCTTTCGGCACCCTTTCCCGTGGTTTTCGTCCACATACCGTATAGGAACAGGCCGATTCCCGCACCCAGATACAGGAACGCGGCCATCATCGTCGGAGACACATGCTCCATCAGGGATTTGGATAGAGGTATGTTGATGGCGTAAAGGGCGGCCGCCAGAATCGCATATGTCGTTGCGATTTTCTTGACATTGGAACGGAGACCTATCATGGTGTTACGAATAGGTATCATTCGTATTACTATAAATCGGATTCGATGTCGTTCGTCACAGGGTTGTTACGGATGAATGATGTCTGATTTCAAAAATAATGTACATATATGTTTTTTCATCGTGAAAAACCTTTCATATTCAAATCCTGAGCGCGTATGACCCGTCTTCGATGAATGAAAACACATGCATATCCGGAAGAATGGTCGAATGCCGTGTCACGGTCCGTGACAACCCGATGGAGGAGTGATGTCGATGGTGGTGGGCAGGGTTTATCTGAAGGACCTCGGAATCACCAAGGTATCCAATACCAGGGTGGACAGGGCCGTATTGACATCCTCCATCTGCACTTCATACGTATGTAGGGCATGCGGTAGGTCTGATTTCTCCGAAAAGGAGATCGAATGCATAGTGAAGGTGCTCTCGCTCAACGCGATCACCTGTCTCGATGTCTCGGCGGGAAGGAGTTTTAAAACCATCCAGAGTTCCATCAGAGGGAACCTTGGAATCCTGAAGGGCGACATCAGGGACCGCAAAGGTTCCCAGGCGGGGTTGATCGAGGCCCTCGTCCGCGGTGACAGGGTGGTGGAGGTCTCCATCGACGACGGTCTGAGGGACGTGTTCGGGGATATCGACACGGATGACCTTCTGGGATTCTACGATCGCATCGGTTTCCTCTTCGAATGGGGGATCCCCGCCATCGAATTCAACGATGTTGCGGACATCCAGGCCTCGAGGGGCAACATCCCCTTCGGGAGTGGGACAGGCGGTCTCAGGGAGGTGCTGCGCAGAGCCATCGGTCTGCAGATCCTCGTCTCCGACATCGATGTCGCAACCTGTGTGGGTTCCCCCTATTTGGAGTTGAAGATCGGTTTCGAGACCTTCGCCAGAGGGTTCTACAAGGAACTGGCCCCCGTAAACGAAAGGGATGCGGTGGTTTTCCGTTGCGGATCCCCCGAAGGTCGCATCGACATCCGTCCCATCAGCACCCTCCCCTCCGTGTTCTCCGAAGTGGAGTATGGAGGACATAGGGAGATGTGGATCAACACCGGTGGCACCCGTATCGCATTGGACGGGGCGATCGACCTCGGCAGGTTCTGGATGGGAAGTAACGGGGCCGGATTGGTTCTAATCGATGATCAGATTCCTCCAGATTCCAGGGACAGGCTGATCAGGGCCTTTTCCGATGCGGAGTGCGTCGTCATCTCATCGATCATGGATGTGGACAACGAGTGCCGTTTGGTCGACAGCGTCAGGAAAAGGATCATGGATGCCGACCATGCATTGGATCCCGAGTTTGTCAAATAGGGGCATCTCTTAAGGAACACGCGCGCGTAATCCAGGTGCCGAAAAAAATCGAACTCCGAAGGGAAAACTAGAAGGGCGGTCTCCGAGTATGGACAAGCGCCAACTAAATCCCAAACGGAGACCGGAGTCTCCGATTGATTAATCGTAGATAAACCGTTCTCCGCGACGTTGGCAGGAGTATAT
>JAFVZY010000118.1 GCA_017507885.1 Candidatus Methanomethylophilaceae archaeon
CGCCGGTGGTCTCACCCAGAGGATGGGCCGATCGTCTCCCCCGTCAGGTGCAAGTGGGAACCCTCCCAGTGAGTCTCCTTCAAACCCCTTCCAACGCCCTTCTCCTTATCTCGGACATCAGCAGGGCCGTCATTGTGGTCTTTCCGGACCCCACGGACCTCTCCAGAAGATTCCTCAGGTCCGAATCCGTCAACAATCCGGTCTTCAGAACGGTTCCGAGGTTAACCGGATCGTTGGAGACCACGGCATGCTCCGCCATGGGCACGATCCTGTTCCTGACCGCGTATGCGTAGCGTTCCCTGTTGCCCTCGGACAACCCCACAGGGTCGATCAGACGGGCGATCGCCGTCTCCGGTTCCATCCTGTAGCCGTGTTCCAGGATGAAGTCGTCGTATTCCGGAAAGCTCATGACGGAGCCCCCGATGAACCTGAACTCCACCGGTCTCCCGTCATCGGTGCATGACAGGGTCAACCCCCCTTCGCATTCCAACCTCATGGAGGTGAAATCCTCCAGTTCGCCGTCGTAGACCACGTGTTTGAGCATGGGGACGCCAGTCAACGCATCGGGATCCGCGAATCTGACCGTGGACGGTATCCTCAGGGTCACGGGGAGCGACGAGGTGCATCCCAGAAGGAACCTTCCCCCCAGGCCGACCACCGGTTCCCCTGACAGTTCGGACGGGATCTCCAGGCGGTCCTCGTTGGTCTTCAGGGATGTGACGAACAGTCCCTCCCTCCTCATCTCCCAGTTGAAAATCACGGTCATTCCGAAACCCCCATCCTTCTCCTTATGTCCGAACCGCGTCCATGCACCAGGATCCTTTCGGTGTACGTGTACAGCGAACCCGTGGGTTCCGCGAACATCACCACGTTCCTGCATCCGATGAGTCCGGACATCAGGGTCGTCAGTTCCTGCCCCTCGCCGTAGCACCTCCTCATGTGCTCCACGGCGTTGGCCACGTGGGAATCGAACCTCCTCATGGAGTCCTCCAGTCTTGAGCGGGTCTCCTCCCTCAACGCATCCGCATCCGAACGGTCGGCCATGGCGGAAAGGGCCCTTGACAGCGACCTGCGGCGGTCGGCGGTGACGTTTCCGTCCATCTCCCTCCTCATTCTTCCGCGGAGGTCGAACAGGGACTCCCCGGAATCCAACGCCTCCAGGAGGTCCCTCAGGTCCATCCCCTCTTCGGCCTCGGAGTTCAACCTTCCGATGATCACGGAGGACAGTGCTAGCCTCTCCTCCGCATCCCCGCCGTACGACGTCTCCGACCTACCCTCCAGGATCGCGTCCACGTCGTTCTCCGACCTGTACCTCCTGTGGAAGTCCAGGTACCTCTTGAATTCCGATGCCACCGTCGGTTCGTGGATGTACTGCGATATCAGATTCAGATCCGCATCGAACCCCAGTCCGTCGTATTCCCTGAGGACTGTGGACAGGTCCTCCCATCCGCGGGGTGTGACGAACAGCGAACCGTCCACGCCCCTCTCCACCCTCAACAGGTTCTGCGGTTTCACCGAAAGATAGTACGTGACCGCCTCGTGGACCCCCGCGCTCATCGCGTATCTCAACCAGATGTCGGTGTCCGGTTCCACGTACACGGTCCTGATCCTGTCCATGGTGGCGATGTCGAACTCCCTTGCGGAGGAGTTGAACTCCACCGGGTTCCCGGCCGCGACCAGCACCCATCCCTCGGGTATCCTGTGGGGGCCGAACTTCTTGTTCTGCAACAGGTCCAGCATGGCCGGCGCCAGCGTCTCGGACACGCAGTTGACCTCGTCTATGAACAGGATGCCCTCCCTCCTGCCCTGGGTCTCGATGGCGTCGTACACCGACGCGACGATCTCGCTCATGGTGTATCTGGTGATCCTGTGCTCCACCCCGTCGTAGACGGCGGTGTCTATCACGGGCAGTCCGATGGCGGACTGGCGTGTGTGGTGGGTGATGGTGTACCCCACGTATCCGATGCCCATCTCCGCCGCGATCTGGGACATGATGGCGGTCTTCCCCAGTCCCGGGGCCCCCACCAGCATGATGGGTCTCTGTCTGTTCCTGGGTATGGTGTAGTTGCCGGCACCGTCCTTGGCGAGATAGGCGGATACCGCGTCCTTGATGGAGTCCTTCGCTTCCTGTATGTTCATCCTCTGACATCCTCCCCGGACAGGTCGTCCGGATCGATCTGGATCCTCATGGCCCATGGCGGCACGGTCCTGTCCCCGGAATCCCTGTCGCAGAACACGAACGCGGTGTCGTATGCGGGCGGGCGTTCCGGATATGTGCCGAAACCGTCGGTGAAGTACATCATGCCCTTCAGGTTCTTCAGTGTGCCGTTCTCCACAAGTTCATCCACGTACCTGAACACCGGACGGAAGTCGGTGCCCCCGCCGCCGACCAGTTGGAAGTCGGACATCATGCGACGCATGTCCCGCTCGTTCCTGACGACCTCGTCGGACCTGACCATGTCGTCGCATTGGATTATGTGGATCTCCGTGTCCCTGCCCATGCCGGATTGCATCGCGACCTGGAACGCCTCCGTCATGAACCTCTCCACCGGACCCCTCATGGTGGAACCGGAGGTGTCCACGGCTATGACGAACCTCCTGACCGACGGGGAGTCCGAATACTCCACGGAATCTATGAGCGGCATGTCCCCGTAGACCTGCAGTCCGTAGGAGTAGTACACGGGGTCGAACTCGTCCGGATCGATCTGGATCCTCATGGC
>JAFVZY010000119.1 GCA_017507885.1 Candidatus Methanomethylophilaceae archaeon
CACACTACCAGAACCTCGTCTGGACATCCTCCGACGAATCCGTCGCCACCGTCGAGGACGGTGTCGTGAAGGCCGTCGGTCACGGCGTCGCCACGGTGTCCGTCCGTGCGGAGGGGTGGGAGCCCGTGGCCGAATGCACCGTGTCCGTCCTGGCGCCGTCCACCGACGTCGAGGTCGAACCCGGCGTCTCCGGCGGCGTGGCCACCGTGGACCCCTCCGACGTCTCGGAGGCCCTCGGCGGTTCCGTCGACGGACCCGTCAACATCGTCGTCAACGCATCCGACCTCGCCGTCAAGTCTGTCGTCATCGATGCGGACTCCGTGAGGTCGATGGCCGACGCCGGGGCGTCGGTCACCTTCGGAACCGCCAACGGTGCCGTGACCCTCGATCCCCAAACCCTCGCATCCCTCGCGGATGCGGGCGAGTTGAGCATCGTCGTCGACCACGAACCCGTGCTCACCGACGTCCAGGCCGACTTCGTGGGACAGGACCACAAATCCTTCGAGATCATCGTGTCCGTCGGCGGGACCGAGAGGTCCACCTTCGGCAACGGGATGCTGGACGTCTTCCTGCCCTACGACATGGACGGACGCGACGAGAGGTACGTGGGATTCTACCACGTCGCCGACTCCGGCGCCCACGAGCCCGTGGACTTCGATTTCGTGGAGGGTGGCATAACCGCCACCCTCAGGCACCTGTCCGTGTACTCGATCGTGTACGGCGAGGACGTCGCCGTCACCGGCGTGACCCTCAACAAATCCTCCATGACCCTGGTCGCCGGAGGTTCGGAGACCCTCGTCGAGGAGGTCCTGCCGGCCAAGGCGGCCGTCAGGACCGTCACCTGGACGTCCTCCGACCCTTCCGTGGCCTCCGTGGACTTCAAGGGCAGGGTCGTCGCGCTGAAGGCGGGTACTGCAGTGGTCACCGTCACCACCGTGGACGGCGGATTCACCGCATCCTGTACGGTGTTCGTCGCATCCCAGGGGACCGACGTGCCCGTCACCGGCGTCGCCCTGGACAGGGACTCCCTGACCATGGCCCCCGGAGACACCGGCTCTCTCGTCGCGACCGTCTCCCCCTCCGACGCCACCCTGAACGGCGTTTCATGGGCGTCCTCCGACCCCTCCGTGGTCAAGGTGGACCCCTACGGAAGGATCACGGCCCTCGGGGACGGCACCGCGGTGGTCACCGTCACCACCGTGGACGGCGGATTTACCGCATCCTGTACGGTGACCGTCGAGTCCGAATCCGCGGGCTCGGACACGGGCACCGTCCCGATCGTCGTCGCCGCGATCGCCATCGTGGCCGCGGCCGTGGCGGCCGTCGTACTCCTACGCAGACGTTCCTGACCATCCTAAGAAACGCGAGGGGTCCGTCCCCTCCCCCTTACCCGATGGGGTTCGATGAAGGCCGTCCCTTGAGCATAGTTATAAAATCCATTCGCGATTCCTTCGCCGAACAAGGTGTTCGCATGGACAGGGTCAGGACCGTCAACCGCTTAATCTTCCTGTTTTCGGTACTCGCCACCGGAGCGGTGGCGGGTGCGTTTGTGTGGTTGCTGCTGTTCCTCATAAATACCGGCATATCGTTCATATGGGACCGGGTTCCGACATATCTCGGAAGTCTCTATCCCGTGATCGCATGTGTCGTCGGAGGGGTGGTCATAGGCCTGTTCCTGAAACGCTACGGCCCCTATCCCGAGGACATGCGGACCGTCATGGCTACGGTCAAGCGTGACGGACGTTACGGATACGATAAGCTCGGTCGCATGTCCGTGGGTGCGATTCTGCCCCTGGTTTTCGGAGGTTCCATAGGTCCCGAGGCTGGTCTCGTGGGCGTCATCGCCGCCATATGCACCTGGGTCGGCGACCGTCTGAAGAGGTTCGGCAACGATTTCAGGGAGCTCAGCGAAATCGGTGTATATGCCGCGTTGTCCGCCATATTCACCGCACCGCTCTACGGATTCGCCGAGGGTGTGGGCGGAAGGAGGGTCGAGGGCGGGGATGTCCCGCAATTGTCCAAGATCATGAGGATCGTCGTCTATGTGGCGGCCATCGCGGGTGCCATGCTCACGTTCCTCACACTGTCCCATCATATCGGAGGGGGTCTGTCCCTTCCCAGATACACGGACATCGGATACGGTGCGGACGAGTTCATCTGGTTGATCCCCATGGCCCTGGTCGGTGCCCTGGCGGGATGGCTGTTCTGCGTACTCGATGTACTGTTCGCAGTTGTTTCCGACAGGATGACGGACAGGCCGGTCCTCAAGGCCACCCTTGCAGGTCTTCTCCTCGGATCGTGCGGGATGTTCCTCCCCTTCACGATGTTCGCGGGGGAGGTCCAGGCGGAGGAGTTGAACGAGATGTGGATGACGATGTCCGTCACCATCCTGTTCCTGACCGGTTTCGTCAAGATCACCGTCACGGCGTTGTGTGTGAACATGGGTTGGCGCGGCGGACACTTCTTCCCTGTGATCTTCTCGGGGATCTCCATCGGATACGGAATGTCCATGATTCTGGGTGTGGATCCGGTGTTCTGCGTGTGTGCGGTGACGGCCGCCACGGTCGGGGCATCCATGAGGAAACCCCTGGCGGCGGTGCTGATACTGTTCCTCTGCTTCCCGTTCCACAGTGTGCTGATCCTTGCCGTCGGTGCGGTCATCGGTGCGTATCTGCCCCTTCCGCGTTCCATCAGGGACAGGATGCATAACTCCGATGCCGAGTAATCGTCTACATCTGTCGTATCCATCAGAACCCTGATGGTAAGTTAAAAAACTATATTACATTCTATGTAATGTATTATATATCATAAGTGACATACATTTCATGCTGGAAGGCGGGGAAGTCCCTGAATATGCCTTGGATTGGCAAAACCAGGAACCTGTCCCGCAGGGGATGTAAGAGGCTCCGGTCCCACCTCTTCCGAGGGATTCGCTCTATAATATGTATCGTACAGCAAATATATAGTCATATGCACAAACGTTACTATGTGTCATACGTCCTTTAGGACATCGAAAACCCGAATTCAGGATACGAACGTCCGATGTCGGGGGACTCCTGCCATAAAATCATGGTTTTATGATTTCAGGAAGGCCACTTCCAAACAAACTCCAAGCAATCGAGAAAGAATGGGATAATCAGATCATAAGGGGTGCAGGTTGGTGCAAAAGCTGGTGTTTCCAAGATATGCGATCACATCTGAAATCGATATCATTTCAAAGGAAATGGTTCGCGTTCTGTCAGAGATCGATGATGCCGGACCTATAGAGGGGGATACGTTTCTGAGAAAGAGGTCTCGTATAAGATCCATCAACTCGTCCCTTGCGATAGAGGGGAATGTCCTGGATCTGGAGAAAACCCGGGATGTGATCAATGGGAAAACGGTTGAAGGCTGTTTTGTGGACATCCTGGAAACCAAGAACGCCATCAACGCCTACAGGAATGTCGAAACCGCGGACCTCTGTTCGATCGAGGATTTCATCCGCATCCACGACGACATGACGTTCGGATTGATCGAAGAACCCGGATTCAGGACGATGGCCGTCAATGTGTACGAGGGATCCGAAATCATCTACAAGGCACCGGATGCGGACGATGTCCCGGGTCTGATGGAGGAGTTGTTCGAATGGAGTCGGGACACGGACCTCCCGCCGTTCATATCCGCCTGCATAATCCACTATCAGATAGAATCCATTCATCCGTTCGAGGACGGGAACGGAAGGATGGGTCGCCTCTGGCATACCGAGATCCTCAACAGGTACAACAGGATCTTCAGGATGATCCCGTTGGAGAGCAGGATCCATGACTGCCAGGACGAATATTACAGTGTATTGGAAACCTGTCAAAACAAGAAGGATTGCACCGATTTCATCGAATTCTCGTTGAGACTCACTCTGGAATCCCTTGTAAACCTGTCGCATATTCGGGATCCGGATGTGAGCCGTCTCCTGAAATGCATGGGCGACGGTGCCATGACCTCCTCCGCCATCATGAAGAGGATGAGGCTGAAGGACGAACAGCATTTCCTGTCGAAGTACATGAGGCCCGCCCTTGAATACGGATTGGTCTCCATGACCGAACCGGAGAGTCCCCGGAGTCCCACCCAGAAGTATCGCAGGACGATCCGCCGAACGGGACCATTAAGAATGTCCAGACCCATCCAAGTCCCCAGTGATTTCAAATGGCCAAGGAATGCGTTTCATGCGGAGGTCCCGTGAGGTTCATAGGGACCAAGGTCAAGGACGGGGAGATCTGCGCCCAGTGCAGGACCAGCATCTCCATCCAGGTCTACACCGACAGGATGCAGTACACGGGAGCGGAGATAAGGGAACTCATCGAGGGTTACAAGGTCATGTATCCCGAGAAGAAGGGCATACTCGGCAACAAGGACGACAAGTTCGACGAGGTCCGCAAGTATCGCAAACTATGCGACGACGGTCTGATAACCGAGGAGGAGTACGAGGCCAAGAGGCGTCAGCTCCTGGAGCTCGATTGACCCCCATCAATGCGTATTTAAATAATCAGGCAGTACCCACCGCTGAAAAGGAAAGACGTCTGTGTCAGTCGCAGGCAGTGTTTCAGATCAGTGGTTGATATGATCTCCAATTTCACAGATATCGGTATACCCGAGGATGTAGCAAAGGCAATGGACAGCATGGGCTGGTCCGAACCCACCCCCATCCAGGTGCACTCCGTGCCCCTGGGACTCACCGGTGCGGACATGTTCGCACAGGCCCAGACCGGAACCGGAAAGACCGGTGCATACGGATCCATCATCCTCGGAACCATACCTGCCGAGGGCACCGTCCCCCACGCCATCGTCCTCGTCCCCACCAGGGAGCTCGCGAACCAGGTCGCCGAGGAGATGACCAAGCTCTCCAAGTTCTCCGGTCACGTCTGCCTCCCCATCTACGGCGGTGCCAGCATCGAGGCCCAGATAAAGAAGCTCAAAGCCGGTTGCGACATCGTCGCCGGAACCCCCGGTCGTGTCAGGGACATGATCAACAGGGGCGCGCTCAACCTCACCCAGATCCGCACCATGGTCCTCGACGAGGCCGACAGGATGCTGGACATGGGATTCGTGGACGACATCGAGTACATCCTCAAGGCCATGCCCGAGGACAGGCACACCATGCTCTTCTCCGCCACCATGCAGGAGAACGTCAAGCAGCTCGCCTTCGATTACATGAGGAACCCCCGCGAGGTATCCGTCTCCAAGGACGAGGTCGTCCTGGACCTGACCAAGCAGTACTACATCTCCGTCGGAAGGAGGAACAAGTCCTGGGCCCTCTGCAGGATCCTCGACATTGACATGCCCAAGGCCATCATCTTCTGTCAGACCAAGAAGATGGTCGACGTCCTGGAGGAGAGGCTCACCGGTTTGAACTACAAGGTCGAGGCCATCCACGGCGACATGCCCCAGAGCAAGAGGGAGAAGGTCATCAGGGACTTCAAGGAGGACGCCACCGACGTCCTCATCGCCACCGACGTCGCCGCCAGGGGTCTTGACATCGACGACATCAACTACGTCATCAACTACGACATGCCCGATGACATCGACACCTACATCCACCGCATCGGTAGGACCGGAAGGGCCGGTCGCGAGGGTACCGCCGTGTCCTTCGTCACCTCCGAGGAGGAGCATCTGGTGAGGGAGTTCGAGATGCGTACCGGCATGGAGATCGAGAAGAGGACCGTCCCCGAGGCCGAGGACGGCAGGAAGGACACCATCCGCAGGGTGGTCGACTACGATCAGATCTCCGACGTCTTCGGGATGTGCAGGTTCGAGATCAACCTCGGGAAGAAGGACGGATTCGGAAAGGTCGCACTGGCTGATTTTATCATCCGCAACGCCAGGGTCAGGGATGTCTCCATCGGAAAGATGGAGATCGGTCCCACCTCTTCCATCGTCGAGGTCCACAAGGACTTCGGAAACAGGATGACCATGGACCTCACCAAGGCGAAGTTCAAGGGACGCAGGATCTCCGTCCGCGTCATCCAGGACTGATGCCGATGCATCCGGCCGTTCCGAACGTCCTCTCCATCGGAAGATTGGTAGGTTCGGTCGCACTTCCATTCGCAGGGGGTCTCACGACCCCCTTCTACATCATCTTCTCGATCCTCTGCATCACCGACCTTCTCGACGGCCACATCGCAAGGAGGTACGGCCTCTGCACCCCGAAGGGGGAGCTCCTCGACAGCGTGGCCGATTTCATACTGGTCGTCTGCATGTTGATCGTCCTGGTGGCATACATCGATTGGGAGTGGTGGATGATATCCCTCATCGCCGTCGTGATCGCCCTGAGGTCCCTGTCGGTTGTCGTGGGCACCCTGCGTTTCAAGAGACCCGCACTCATCCACACCTTCATGAACAAGGCATCCGGCCTGGTCATACACCTGGCGCCGTTCATGATCCCCGTCTTTGGCACGGGGCCGGTCATACTCCTGACGTGCACCCTGTCGGCCGTCGCCGCCTCGGAGGAGCTTCTGATCAACGCCACGTCCCCTGAACTCGACCGCAATCGCCGTTCGTATCTGTGAACCACCGCATCCTTTATACGGGGGTCCGCAGTCATCTCCGACATGTCCGAAGGGGTACGTCTCAACAAGTTCATCAGCGAGGCCGGAGTGGCCTCCCGCAGGGCCGCGGACCGCATGGTCGAGGATGGCAGGGTCACCATCAACGGTAGAAGGGCGGTCCTCGGGGACAGAATCATGGATGGCGACAAGGTCGCCGTGGATGGAAAGCTCATATCCAAGGTGGAGGAGGACATCATCCTCGCATTCCACAAGCCGCGCGGAATCACATGCACCTCGAATCTCGACGATCCGGACAACATCATCGATTTCATCGGCTATCCCAAGAGGATATACTCCATCGGAAGGTTGGACAAGGATTCCGAGGGTCTGATACTCATGACCAACAACGGGGAGTTGGCCAACTCGATCATGCGTTCCAGAGGGGAGCACGAGAAGGAGTACATAGTGACGGTGAACCGTTCCATCACACCCGAGTTCATCAAGGGCATGTCCAACGGTGTCCCGATCCTCGATGGGAAGATCACGAAGAGGTGCTTCGTGGAGCAGTTGACCGACAGGGAGTTCAGGATAATCCTCAAGCAGGGTCTCAACAGGCAGATCCGCAGGATGTGCGAGCATTTCGGTTACGACGTCACCCGTCTGGTGAGGATCAGGGTCATGAACATCCGCCTGGGAAAACTTAAGGAGGGTCGCTACAGGGACCTCTCCAAGGATGAACGCAACGAACTGTTTCTGGAGTTGGGTCTATGAGGGCCGTCCGTCACATCCGCAGGGAGGATGTACCCGGGGCATTGGCCATATCTCTGGTGGAGTTGGGTTCCGACTATCTGTCCGAAAGGGATTTCCTGGACGCCATCGATTCCGATTCCCAGTTCTGCATCGTATCCGAGGATGACGGTCGCATCACGGGTTTCGGCATATGCAGGGTGTTCGGACCGTCGGAGGAGCCGGAGGTCCTGGGCCTCCCCGATTGTCCGGAAAGGGAGATCGTCCTTTCCCACGACCTGTGCGGGATCATAGATTCCGTCTCCGTCGACGATTCGGTGAAGGGAACCGGTGCGGGTTCGGCCATTGTGGAGGAGTGCCGTCGCGAACTGGCATCCCGGGGATGCACCCTGACATGCGCCATGGCGTGGAGGAGCGTCTCCGGAAGGACCAACATCGCGGGGATCCTGAAACGTCTCGGCATGCGGGAATCCGTGGCCATCGAGGGTTATTGGAACGGGATGGTGGATTCGCCGGAGGGACACCACTGCCCCGAATGCGGTGCGCCCTGCCGTTGTCACGGGGTCTTCTGGTACATGGAGTCCCGATTTCCGCACACCAGTTTCCTTGGATGAGTCCAAGGATATTTTTCTGTAGTTGGTTATATCAACCATCTTATATAACCGGTATCGTCTTCCGGAATCAAGCCGACCGGAATCATATCGGATGATGAGATCGATGGACCAATGCAGACTCTGTTGTTCCCGTTGCGGGCATGTATGGTCCCCCAGGGGTACCAGGAGACCGAAGGTTTGCCCCTCCTGCGGTTCGTCTCGCTGGGACGGTTCGTCCTCGACCTCCCAGGATTCGCAGATACAACGTCTCCGTTGCAACCAGTGCGAATACGAATGGGTGGGCAGGACCGACAACCCCAAACGCTGCCCGTACTGCAAATCCACATCCTGGAACGCACCCAGGGTCAACCGTTTCACCTGCAACAGATGCGGTCACACCTGGGTGAACAAGTCCTCCAATCCCCGCAAATGCCCCTCATGCAAATCCACGGGGTGGGACCAGTTGTCCTGCAAGCTTCAATGCCGCCGTTGCGGATACAGATGGAAGGCCAACGCGGGAAAGACCTCCGAGGACGTCAGGATGTGTCCCAGCTGCAAGAGTACCCATTGGAACGAGACCCCCAGGATGAAGTGCTGCCGCGTGTGCTCGCGCTACTTCATAGTACGCAACCCCGAACAGGAGGTCTGCCAGGCATGCGGGAGCACGAAATCCTCGTACCGCATGGTGTGCAACTTCTGCAACACGGAATGGTCCTCCACGTCGCAGCAATCCTCCACATGCCCCCGTTGCGGGAAACCCAACCCCATGGACGACGCCATGGACCTGTGGACGCTGGGACGTTTCAAATTGAAATACGTGTGCGACGAGGGGTACAACGTCATCTATCTCTGGGAGGGGGACATACCGGTGGCCAGCATGTACTCCCATGATTTCCTGTCCGAGGTCGGGATGACAGCCAAGACGTTCGCGGCATCCATAAGGTCGCCGGAACACGTCGAGACCTGGAAGAGGGTGGCAAGGAGCATGTACGACCGCAGGGACTCCTACAAGGAGAACATCCCGTACTTCATGGCCAAACTCGACCTGTGCGAGTTCGATGCGACGGTTCTGGCTTTGCATTTCACGGGTATGTGTCCGGAGGCAATCTCCATAAGGATGTCCTTGAGGCCGTCGGAGATAAGGTCGTCCTTCGACCGCATCATGCAGGCCTACAAGGACACGGGCATCAAGGTCAACGACTCTCTGTACACGCCCGACCCCATATCCTACTATGATACTGGTTGATTACTTTTTACACCGCCCCGTTAATCAATCCTCGGCCGGATGTTTGAAATTTTTACCTAAAGTACCGTTTCTGTTCGGATAACTACTTTTATCATCCTCTATGTTGGAGGTTACCACCAACTGGAGATGGATTCATTGAAGAGTACCATAGACCACTATTCCCTCGCCGTTTCGGATCTCGTGGACATAGCGTTCAAGGCCAATCCCGGTTTTCTCGAGGCCTGCACCGATGCCATAGGCGACAGGAAATCACCGTTCCTCAACGTGTGCAGGGTCTGTGGACACTCGTGGAGGAATTCGTCGGGCGGGAGGTCCAATCCTAAGACGTGTCCCGGTTGCGGAAGCACCCTTTGGAATTGCGTGAACGTGTCGCATCACGAATGCTATCGTTGCAACCATCATTGGGTGGGCAGGGTTCTGGATCCGTTGAGGTGTCCCCGTTGCAAATCGAAGCTGTGGAACGTGCCGTATGTGGAATACGAGTGCGACAGGTGCGGATGCAGATGGGAGGACAGGAGGGCGGATTCCGGAAACACGTCGTGTCCGAGATGCCGGACGGAGTTGGATTCCTCTCACGTGTCCCGTTACTGCGCGTGCTGCGACCACGTCTATTCCATGGTGAGGTCCATCTCCATGCGTTGTCCGGTCTGCAGGGGCCCCTTGAAGGACGTTCAGTCCCCGAAGGAGGTCTCCGAACCCTCGTTCACCGTGCACAGGGTGGCGGAGGACAGGAACCCCCTGGATCCGAGGGTCCTGGGGATACTGGATTCCGGGATGCCCGAGGACGTCATGGTCGGTCGCATGATGGCGGAGCTCGGGGTGTCGCAGGTCGATTCCATGGTGATAGTGGGTTGCGACAAGGGCCGCAACAAACTGTCCATGGCCATCTCCACGGGAATCCCGTACGAGAGGATCCACAGGATACAGGTCAGATTGGAGTCGTTGAGAGGGGGTCACCGATGCCGAACGACGACGTCCGCGGATCCAGACAGCCGGATCCCCATTCTGCCATGATACTGCACGTCCTCGAGGCCGCCAGTCGGAACGTGGCGTGCACCATGGATGCGCTCTCCAAGACCACGGGCATCCCCTTGAACGAGGTCAGATCCATATGCATCACACTGGAGGATTGGGAGTTGATGAGGTTCTCACGCGACCGCACGCTCCTCACCCAATGGGGCGTCATGCTATTGGATTCCATGCCGTTGACGATGGTGGAACCTCCGGACACGGACATCCTCAAGGGTCATGTCCAGAAGGCGGTCATCGTTCGCGGCGGGGCGGCCAACGTGACGGACGGGACGGAGCAGAGGGATCTCGGCATGTCCCTGGGTGCGACGGGACTGAGCACGTTCGCGATGGTGGACGGGCGCATCATTCTGCCCGGAGTCCCGGACATGGACGAGTGTTTCCCGGGATTGGCCGAGAAGGTCGGCGGTGTGGGTCTGAGGGAGGGCGATGCACTGGTGGTCGCCGGTTCCGACGATCCGTTGACTTCGAAACTGATAGCGTTCGAGGTGGCGTTGGCCCTCATGAAGGCCAGGTCGCAATCCGATTTCTGACACCGTAGGGATCCGTCCGCATCACGATCCTTTGAAAAAACCGGGACATCCGTCCCCTCGTACCGTTTCCAGGAATTCCATATGGAATGGGGTCCCGGGGTGCGAAGTCCCCGTGACCCCGTGTCGGGGTTTGATGATCACTGCTTGGATGCGTTGACGTAACCGTTCCACACCTGCTCGAGGTCGGGTCTCTGGATGGTCTCCATCACATACTCCGCGAACTCGTCGCCGGTGGCACCGGTGTCCCTTCCGGTCATGACCAGTTTCTTCTCGAACTGGCAGCAGACGTCCAGGGCCATGTCGAGGAGCCTTCCCTTCTCGCCCTCTCCGATGTGGTTCATCATGAGTGCGACGGCCTTGATCATGCTGCAGGGGTCGGCGTACTGGGCCCTTCCCTCGGTGACCATCCTGGGAGCGGATCCGTGGATGGCCTCGAACATCGCGTACCTGGTTCCGATGTTAGCGGATCCCGCGGTTCCGACACCTCCCTGGATCTGTGCTGCCTCATCGGTGATGATGTCACCGTAAAGG
>JAFVZY010000120.1 GCA_017507885.1 Candidatus Methanomethylophilaceae archaeon
CCGGTGAACAATCCGTAACCGTAGGAGACCTGGAGGACGTCGTCGGAACCGATTCCGATGGAGGTCAGGGACCTGGCGAGCGCCTCGGTCCAATAGTCGAGGTCGTTGCGGGTGTATCCCACGAGGGTGGGTTTACCGGTGGTTCCGGAGGACACGTGGTACCTGACGATCTCCTTGTTGCCGACGGTGAACATGTTGGTGGGGTAGTTGTCCCTCAGATCCTGCTTGTACATGAACGGCAGCTTGCTGATGTCGGCAAGCGAATTGATGTCGTCGGGATGTACACCGGCGTCCCTCATCCTGTCGTGGTAGAAGTGGTTGAAGGAGTAGAGGTTGTTCACAAGGCTTTTGAGCTCGCGGTACTGCAGGCTCTGCAGCTCCGCTTTGGGCATGCATTCCATCTTCGCATTCCAGAACATCTTTACCGGCTCTTTTTTGCTTATGACGGCACTTAAGTGTGACATGTTATAAAAAACATGGATTCGGAAAGAGTAATAACGTACTCCCGGATAGGGTG
This sequence comes from Candidatus Methanomethylophilaceae archaeon, assembly GCA_017507885.1. Taxonomy (GTDB): domain Archaea; phylum Thermoplasmatota; class Thermoplasmata; order Methanomassiliicoccales; family Methanomethylophilaceae; genus Methanoprimaticola. Next base: position 518 of record JAFVZY010000120.1, read on the forward strand.
CGTCATGAACGTCATGACGGCCGCCATCGATTCTTTCGTGGAAACCGCCAGAGGGTATGCCGAGAGAGTGGACTCCAACATAGCGGACAGGGAGAACGACTTCAGATCCATGTGTTTCTGGAACATCCATAACCGTGCGGTCATGACCAGGGAGATCGTGGGATTCTACATGGGGCTGCTCGAGAAGGTGGACGACGACCCCGTGCTGAGGGCCGAGATACTCGAGAGGGTGGTGACCGTCACCAGGGACATGTTCGTCGACACCGTATCATCCATCGAGAAGGCATCGAAGGACTGTCTCTGGGCCTACAGGGAATCGTCCCTCAAGGAGAAGGCCCTGAATGGCGGCAGCCACCTGTATCTCAGGAACATAATGACGGTATCCGCGGAGGAGGGTCTCATGGACGAGGACGAATCCTGCGACTGGGACAACATCCTCCTGATGAGGAACCTGGTGACACACAACAACTCCATGGGCGACCGTTCGAAGATGTTCAAGGTGGACGGGGTGGGATTCTCCATGAGACCCAACAGGATGATGAAGGGTGGCATGTGTTCGTTCGTGGTACTGACACGCAAGATAACGGAACTGTTCTATCTGTGGCTGGAGGCCATGGACTCCAGACATGCGGAGGTCTGAAGATGGGCCAGAGAGAACTTTGGAACGCGTTCTATGAAAAGGATTCCAGGGCATGGAGGGGCAATTCCAGGATACCGCTGCCATGCCGCGGGAGGGCGTTGGACCTCGGTTGCGGAAGCGGGAAGACGCTTTCGTCGCTGATCGACGCGGGGTTCGAGACCGTCGGCATGGACTTCTCCGTCAACGCCATAGAATCCTGCAGACACCGGTTCGGGGACTCCGTGGAATTGGTGGTCGGTTCCGTGGACTCCCTTCCGTTCGGGGACGATTCCTTCGATTACGTGACGGCGGTCCACGTCCTGGAGAATCTGGACGACGACGAACTCGGACGGACCGCGTCGGAGGTCGAAAGGGTTCTAAGGAGCGGCGGATACGTGTTCTGCAGGGCGTTCACCCCGGAGGACATGCGCTCCGAGGGACGTTCCAACGGGGAGATCCGGTACAGATACTTCTCCGACGGGGATCTGGAACGCGTCTTCTCCGGAATGGAAGTGGTCTCATCCGCGAGGATCGACGAACCGACGCGCTTCGGGACACTCAGATCCCGTGTCGAATGCCTGATGAGAAAGGTCTGAAGGCGTTCAGCAACCAATAAGAACTACACCGTACTATGCTCGAACATGAAATGTCCAAAATGCGGATTCGAGAATCCCGAAGGCACACTCTTCTGTCAAGAGTGCGACTGGAGGGTCGATTATCCCTACACACCCGAAAAGAAGCGCAATCCCGCGGTTTTCAGCGGTCTCGCCGTACTCCTCGGTATCGTCACCGTACTGTGTGCATTCGTCGTCGGGGAGGGCTTCGCCGCCGCAGGCATAGGTGCCGTCGGAATGGTGCTCAGCGGTTACGCGATAGGCGTCCCCCGTCATGTGGAATGCGACAACAAACAGCTCTACACCGCCCTCGCCGGACTCGGAATCGCACTCAACGTGGTCGGATTCATGTACGGACTCGTCCTGGCGGTGAGCTGAATTGGCAACCTACCGTGGCAGGTACGATCTACAGGGGCTCGGAACCATAACACCCGAGATGGAGCACAACCTGGACATAGCATACGAGATATGCATGTCGTACAGACCCGAATTCCCCTGCGAGATGTGCGGAAGGTGCTGCCACCAGCCCAACATCGTCATAAGACCCGAGGAGGTCGACAGGGTGTCGTCCGCCGCGGGCATACCCCTGTACCAGTTCATGACCGAATACGTGTACCGCACCCCCGACGGCAGGATGCTCCTGGCGAAGACGGAGCCGTGTGCGTTCCTGGGGAAGGACAACCGTTGCAAGATATGGAAGAACCGCCCCTCCATCTGCGACGATTTCCCATATGCGGTATCGATGTTCATGAGCCGTGTCTACCTGGCCCTGACCAATCCCGACGTCGACATCCTGGATCTCATAGGATACATGGACGAGGAGTGGCCCTGCACCCGCGTCATCAGGGAGAGCATCGGACGCAAGGTGGAGGAACGCCGCGGGGACGTCGTCCCCATGGACTGAATCATCCGTCGTTCGAACGGATGAATGAAACTATCTTCCTCATGCAGGATGCGGGCGAGGGGATGTGACCCTCCGATTCGAGGATCAACAGCTCCGAACCCGCACCCTCTGCGAATCTTCTCATGCAGGACCCATCCGAGAGGATGTCGTCCGAACCGTAGATGGTCAATGCGGGAACCCCGTGCAACGATTCCCCCTCGTAATCCCCTGGAATCGTCGCCTTCAGATGCAACAGGAGATCCAAGGGTCTGATGTCCCCGGAAACCCTATGGACGGGCATGCCGTTCTCCAATTGGCGTGGGGACGCCCAGAACGTGTTTACCGCATCCGAAAGGGACTGGATGTCCGACGTTCCGATCATCACCCTGTCCAGAATCCTCCTGTAAAGGGTTCCGGTACGCATGTCGTCGCACAACACGGGGGAAATCATGGTCAACGACCTGACCCTGAGGGGGTGGGAACGTGCCAAGGCGAATCCCACGGCGGAACCCGTGTCCCAACCCACCACATGGGCACTCCAGATGCCGAGGGAATCCATGACCCGGACCACATCGTCCATCATGTCCCCGATGGTGAACGGCCCTTCCGAACGGGTGTCCCCGCACCCCCTCATATCCATCGCCACCACCGTGAATCCGTCGAGTACCGCGAGATACGGGTTCCAGAACGACCTGTCTGTGAAGAATCCCGGAAGCATGATCACGGCATTCCCGCTACCATGGACGCTGTACGACAACTAGACGCCGTCGGAAACGGTCCGCATCCCGTTCGCATTGAGAACCTCCTGCATCGTGTTCTCCCTCTCCGAAGTTCTCCTGATGCATCCGCAGGACCTCGTCCTGCCGTTCACCAGATTGGTCGTGAAAACCTCCCTCATCCTGCCGCAATCGCAGGAACACAACCATCTGCTCATCCCATTGCCCTCCAATCTGCTGAGAGCGGTGAGTCTACCGAACCTCTGTCCGGTCAAATCCCTGGGTTTCATCTCAATCCATCCAATGCCGTCCCTAAACGGCAACGTACAAGATGATACGGGTGAATATAATACATACATTGTTATCTTTGTAATAATTGTAACTATTGAAAATACAGTATATGATGTAAAAACAATAACTGCAATCCGACCCCGCGTATTTCAAATACGGATGACCCGATGACAACGAAAGGAAGGGAAGGGAATGGTAACAACGAGGAAAAAGATACTTTTCGTGGTCATGGACGGTCTCGGGGACCGTGCATGTTCCGAACTGAAAGGGGATACACCACTCCAGCACATGAGGCATCCCAATCTGGATTGGTACGTCACCCATGGGATGTCGGGAGTCTGCGATCCGATAGGACCC
>JAFVZY010000121.1 GCA_017507885.1 Candidatus Methanomethylophilaceae archaeon
GACCGCCGACAGGGTGGAGAAGATACAGGGTACGATTCCGGAATGGAGGAGGCTGCTCATCGACGGCACCTACTCCGATCAAAAGGTCAGGAAGGACCTGGAGGGGCATTGCCGTTCGATAAGGGCCGCATTCAAGAGGATGGACGTCCCCGCCCGGGGGATGACCGCGGTGGATTTCGGACGGTTGACCGGACTGGTGGGTTCCCTGGTGTCGGATTCGGAGACGTCGGTGCAACTGGAGGGGATCGTCGAAAGGTGCATGATACTGTCCAACGAGGTATCGGCGTCGTTGACGCACGTCGAAAGGGAACTGGACGAGGTGTCGGCGAGGATGGACCGCACCCATCCCGACACCACCGGGATACCCATGGGATGCACGTCGATGCTGCAGGAGCATGCGGAGGAGATCCGCGACGCCGCATGGGGGTGCATCTCCGCACTGGAACCCTACGACGCCCTCGTGTCGAAGCGGTTGCGTTCCGGAAGGATCCCGCTCTCCGAGGTGACCGACAGGTTGTCGCTGATGATGGCCAACGTGAAGGGGCTGAAGGGGCTTCAGCAGTTCGTGGGAATGCTGAGGAACGGCGGCGAGGGTTTCGAGGAATCCGTCCTGAGGGTGCTGGGGACCGTTCCGGGTTCCGAACTGGCGGCATCCTTCGACAGATGGTTCATGGGCGAGGCCCTGGACAGGGAGCTGGGGGAGCTCTTCGGCATAGAGGACTACGGCAGGGGGATCCTCTCGGACTACGAGGCGAAGGTGCGCGAATCCTACGACAGGATGTACGACGACAACGCATCCAACCTCGGGGACGTCCTGAGGAACAGGGCGTTCAGGGCCTCCGGCGACCCGTCGCTGGACGTGCTGTCGTCGAAGGACGCCCCATTGTCCGCGATCATGGATTCCATATCCCACCTGCTCCCGGACATCGCACCATGCTTCGTGATGAACGTGCAGTCGGTGTCCAGGTTCCTGGGGGGAAGCTCGGTGACGTTCGACTACGTGATATTCGACGAATCCTCGCAGATACCCGTGGCGGACTCCATATCGTCCATGTCCAAGGGGGACTCCTGCATCATCGTGGGGGACGTGAACCAGCTGCCCCCGACCACCTTCTTCAGGAACACGGCCGGGGAGGGGCAGGGAGGGGACGAGACCGAGAGCATCCTGGAGGAGTGCATATACAGGGACATGCCCACCCTGTTCCTGGACTGGCACTACCGTTCCAACCACGAGAGCCTCATCGCCTACAGCAACGGCAGGTTCTACGACAACCGCCTGATAACCTTCCCGTCGGTGACGGACAGGGTGTCCAGGGTGGAGTTCAGATACGTGGAGGACGGGAACTACGCCAGGGGCGAGGGATACAACACCCGCGAGGCGGAGGCCGTGGTGGACGAGGTCTACAGGCTGCACGACCTGGGGGTCAACGGAAGCATCGGGATTGTGACGTTCGGCACCTCCCAGAAGGAGGAGATCGAGGGGATACTGGCGAGGAGGCAGGCCGTACGGCCGTTGAGGCACAACCGCAGGGAACCCCTGTTCGTGGGCAACCTGGAGTCCATCCAGGGCGAGGAGAGGGACATCATCCTGATATCCGTGGGGTACGGGAGGGATTCCAACGGGAGGCTGTCCATGAACTTCGGACCGTTGAACCAGGGTCGCGGATGGAGGCGTCTGAACGTCGCCATATCCCGTGCGAGGGACAGGATGATCGTGTTCTCGTCCATGCGCCCGTCCGAGTTGAGGGTCAACGACAACACCGGCAGGGGCGTGAGGGAGCTGAAGGGCTTCCTGGAGTACGCGGAGAGCGGGGTGTTCGACAGAAGGGTCACATCGGCGGACATCATCGACCCGATCCTGCCCGACGTGGCCGGGGTGGTGGAGGGCATGGGATACGAGACGTCCCTGAACATAGGCAAATCGGAGCTGCGCATCGACGTGGCCGTGGTGGACCCCGCGGATCCGGACAGGTACTGCCTCGCGATCCTGTTGGACAGGAACCTGTACGACAACTCCCGCAACCCCGTGGACAGGGACTACACCAAGATGAACATCCTGAGGAAGATGGGTTGGAGGGTCCTGAGGGTCCACACCATCGATTGGATGATCGACAGGGATGCCGTGGTGGGGAGGATAGGCGATGCGCTTCCACCCATCAGAAAGAATCGATTTGCATAATAATATGGTTAAAAATATGCAAATTAACAACAAATTAAATATATTAGAAAATGAAATACAGCAATAATTAAATATTGAAACGAAACCCGGAATTGAAAACAATACAGGCGTAACATGCATATTTTCAACTACAATTTCCTCAAATCGCTATCCATACACCCCGAACTTGTAAACCGCCTGACGAGATTGGAGGGGTTGAATCAACGCTCCATGCTCATCAGGAAAGAAAAACCATGGATATCCGAAAACATGGAACGCATCGCCATCGTGGATTCCGTCCGCTCGTCAAACGAGATCGAGGGGATATGCACCACGGATGAAAGAATAATCCCTCTGCTCAGTGGTTCCACCCGCCCTGTCAACCACACGGAGGATGAGATTGTGGGGTATCGCGATGCCCTACAATTCATACATGATAATCATGAAAACATAGAACTTTCAAAGGAATCCATATTGAACATCTATGAAATATTGATAAAAAACACCGATTATCCAGACAGAGGGTTCAAAACCAGGGACAACGTGATAGTGGAAAGGGATGCGAATGGGAAAATTGTGAGAAAACACCCCACGGTACCTTGGAGGGATGTTGAAGCCTCCATGGACGATATGATATCGTCGTATTGGGAAGCCCGCAACGACTTCGCCGTGAACAAACTGCTGCTGATACCCTGTTTCATCCTGGATTTTCTGAGAATTCATCCGTTCATCGACGGTAACGGACGCATGTCGAGACTGCTGACGGTATTGCTGCTGTATCAGGAAGGATATGACATATGCAGGTACACATCCTTGGAATCCAAGATCAACAAGGACAAGAATGGATATTATAAGGCATTGGATCAATCCGAACAAGGGTGGTTCGAAAACGAAAACGATTACATGCCGTTCATAGAACACTTTCTGGGGGCATTGTTCCTGTCGTATCGTGATTTCGACCGTCGTCTGAATGTCGCCGATTCCCCCGGAAACAAGACAGGACGTGTGGAGGACATCCTGTTGAACATGGAAATTCCGATGTCGAAGAAGGACGTCATGTCCATGATGCCGGATGTGTCACAGACGCTCGTGGAAACAGTTCTGAGGAAGATGCTCAAGGACGGCCGGATCATCAAGACGGGAAGCACCCGGAACGCCAGATACATCCCATTTAAAAGAAAATATGTATGATGAATACAATAAATATTAAATTTCAGACATATTTATAAATTTACATAATTGTTCATATTCATATGATTTATTATATGGAGTTTACTCAATATTGATTCCCTATCGGATCCGCATGAAGAAACATATTTGCAAAAAAACCGCACTTGATTATTAATATGTGCACCGATTTATGTCATCGAACGCAATAAAAAGAGGGGAATATAATGCACGGAACGAAAAAAATGTGGGACGAGATTCTGTTGGCATACGTCGGAGGTGCACACCTCAACCCGAAGCACGATTATGAAGTGATAAACGATTTGAAAAGCATCGGATACCTGACGGGCGGATTGGATGTCGAAACGGAGAAGGCCACCCTGAAAACCACCGAATTGGGAATGGAATATCTTAAAATCCATGGAATCAACGTATATAGTACAAAATATAATTCAAAAATTAGAAAATTTGTATCATCATTTCTATAAAAGGTGACAAAATGTTCTTTCATGGATGGCTTCCCCATCTGGCATCAACCCTGGACACGATACTGTCGATTCAGGATCTGGAACAAAACATGACGTCCAAAGCCGACAGGGAATATATCAAAAATAATCACAAACTGTTGGATTTTGATATTGGAACCGACGATTCCACCCAGAGCATGAGGATGATGTTCCGCATACCGCAAAACTTCGAATACTCCGGTCCGGAATTGAATGCGGAACCCATGCTGGCCTACATCCACAACATCAGGAGACCATTGGAGGTGAGGATGTGGATAGAGAAGACAGGCATAGTGCACATGGAGACGCCGGACGTCATCGGTATGGAAGCATATAACGACGGAGGCCGTCTCGATCTCCAAAGGATGAGAATCGAATCGGAGGACACGTATGCGGAATACATGTACATCCACCACGTATGCAAAAAACTGTTCTCCGTTATAAGGGGCATCATCGGCCTCTGTTCCCCCGACGATTCGGGGATTGAACAGAAGGACATCCCGATGAACGGCCCAGACGACACGTACTTCACATTGGAACCTTCCATCGGACGTGAAACATCCATCAACAGATTATCGGACATGATTGTGAAAACAATTCAAAATGAACTAATGTTTCTACAATATTCATATGATAAGCTGGAAAGGAAACAAAAAACCAATCGCATCCCTCAACCGATGACCGAAGACGGAGTGTTCCACAAACACTATTGCTACACCATGGGACACATCACACACGGATGGTCGTTCCTCCACAAATTCGAGGATTCGATACCCGGATGCGATTGGACACGGTATGGGAACGCGTTGGTACAGTACGAGGGGTCGGTCAAAACCCTGTACGAAGCGCACGTGAACATGGACAACCGCCAACTGAATTCGACGATCAAACTCCTGACGATGGCCACGGTCGCGATCGGGGCGATAACCGCGATGACGGGCATCATCCTGTGACGCGACGGTTCGACATGCCGCCGGATCCCGAAGGGGATTGTATGAATCCGTCGGAGGACATCCGATCTCCACTGGAAGCCCGGATACGGGTAACGTGAACGCACACCCCCTCCTTTAAAATCCCTGGGATGAACCCCATGGTCATGTACAACTGCAGCAACTCGAGCTTCATCGATGCGGTGAAAAACAGACTCCCCCTGGTCGACAAGAGTGGATTCATCAAGGCACTGTGGGAACTCGACGAGAAGGTGTGCCTGATCACCAGACCCAGGAGATTCGGAAATACAATGAACCTCGGGATGCTCGACGCATACCTGAACCTCAGATACAAGGGGGAGGGGAAGGAATGGTTCAGAGGGATGGAAATCGAGAACCATGAGGATATGGGACGCCTCAGGAACGCGTTCCCCGTCATCAAAATGAGCTTTCTCGATGTGGGGGCACATTACGAAGAGGAATTCCTAGGGGATTTGAAACTCGAAATCGGTGACATATTCGAATCCTTCGATAAACAAGGGTGTTTCAACGATACATCCGACCGCGACAGGACGATCGTGAACAGAATCAGGTTTATGGATGCGGACGGGTCCCTGCTCATCCCGTCCCTGAAGATCCTGTGCAGATTGCTGCATGAACACCATGGTGTGCCCCCGGTTCTGCTCATCGACGAATATGACAAACCCGTCACGGACTCATACGACACACGGGATCATGAAACCATTCTAAGACTGGTAGGCAAATTCCTGAAAGCCGCACTCAAAGACAACGAGCACCTCACCAAGTGCGTGATCACCGGCGTGTCCCAAGTGGCGAAGGAGAGCATGTTCTCCGACCTCGACAACCTGTACGTGAACAACGTACTCTCAACCGACCTGGACGAATGGTTCGGATTCACCGAGGAGGAGGTCGCCGGCATCCTGGTGGACAAGGACGGCATCACCGACGAGGGGAGGATGAGGGTCGCCAAGGAGTGGTACGACGGGTACGTGTTCGGAGACAC
>JAFVZY010000122.1 GCA_017507885.1 Candidatus Methanomethylophilaceae archaeon
ATGAGGAACGTGATGCGTTACATCGACAGATGTTCCCCCGGCGACCTGAAACTGGATGTCGATGAATCATCCAAGGATCATCCGAACAGGTTCTTCACCCAACTCGGATTGCGGATGGGCAGCCATGTGTGCGAGAACGAGGTGACGTCCACCCGCCATCCCATGCACGGGACCCTTGACCTGTATCTCGACGGCATCATATCCGATTACAAGACGGGAAAGGCCCTGGACCCCAAGGAGATCGCGAAAGGAATGGATTTCGAGGAGAGGAAGGCCTATTCCGCATTCCAACCATTGATGTATCTCGCACTCGCCGACGAGAAGGGCGGTTCCGCGAACGAATTCAGACTTTTCTACGTGATGGACAACGACGTGGAATCCCAACAGGAGAACTACGACATCATGCGCAACGTGCGTGTGGTGAGGATGTGCGAGGGGGACGTGATGGACACCGCGGCAGGCAGCATCGCATTGAAGCGCATGGTGGAATCGAACGCGTCCAAGGATTGGAGGCCCGTCGCATGCGAGGCCGTGGACCTGATACTGGCCAACGCCGTCGGTCCCGTGGACCAATGGTCCGATGACTACGGGTTACAGACCATGCTCCTTGAAACGGCGGGATTGAAGGACAACAAGACCAACAGGAAGAGCGCGGGCGCATTCGTGAGGAAGGTCACATCCTGCATCAAGGCGGACATGATTGTCACCGACGGGATGGTGGAGATCCCCAGGGCGAACATGGACCGGTTCCTGGCGAGACTGGACGAGATGCACGCCAAGGCGATGCGCGAATCCCTCACTTTCTTCCCTCCGGAACCTCTGGATTCGTGCAGGAACTGCAACATGAGGATGGCATGCACCATGGAGAACGCCAAAACAGCATCCGAAGGGGGTGAGACCGGTGAGTGACCTCAACGAATCCCAGAGGAGGATAGCGGAGACCACCGAGGGCATGATCGTGGTGGACGCGGGACCGGGGACCGGGAAGACCAAGACCATCACCGAGAGGTACGTGGCGATGCTGTCGAAGCCCGACGTGTCCCCGAGGGACGTGCTCATGCTGACCTTCACCCGCAACGCGGCCCAGGAGATGACCCAACGCATCACAGGGGAGATCATGAGGAGGGCGGATGCCGAGGAGAACGACCACGTGAAGAAGGAATGGATCTCCAAATCCAAACTCCTGATGGCCAAGACCTTCGATTCGTTCTGCCTGTCCATAGTGAAGGAATCCGCCGAGGAGGTCGGGGAGTTCTTCGGGATAAGACACAAACTCACCCGTGCCGCATCCATCCAGACCAATCAGACCATGAACGAGATGTATTTCAGGAGATACCTCGAGGGATTCCTGAACGACCATTCGGGGGATTACGGCGAATACGCGGTGATAGCGTCCCAGTTCCCGATGGACCTGTTCTCGCTGATAAACAAACTGATGTCCAAGGGGATAGTCCCGTTGAAGAGGGGATGGTTCGGATACGACGTCGACAGGGAACTGCTCGGCGACCCCGACCTGGTGTTCGTCAAGATCTCCCACGACGGGGGCAAGAAGGGGATCGGGAAGTTGAAGGACAGGGATGTGAACGACCTCCAGAGGATGCCCGTGGCCGTCGGCGACCGCATGGCGGATGAGGATCTGAGGGAGGCCGCGTACCATGACAGGACCGGATTGATGGATTTCATACACGACGTCTACCATGGATACATCTCCCGCAGCATAGCGGACAACAACCTCACATACGGCCTCACATCGGTATTCGCATTCACGTTGCTGTACAGCAAGGAGGCGGTCAGGAAAAGGAACTCCTTCAGATACCTCATGATCGACGAGTTCCAGGACACGAACTCCAACCAGTTGATGATCGCGTTGATGATCCTTGCCGAACCGAATCTGTGCGTGGTGGGCGATTGGAAACAGGGGATATACGGGTTCAGATACGTGTCCATCGAGAACATAGTGGACTTCGAGAGCAGGGTCACCGGTCTCAGGAAGTTCCTGAACGACGACGTCACGAGGATCCCCTTCTCCATACCCGAACCCCTGCGTCTGCCGCTGGATGCCAACTACCGTTCGTCCCAGAGGATCATCGACAAGGCGTTCGAAAGCCTGTACGTCAAGGGAAGCAGGGACGAACCCCTGGACAGGGAGAAGCTGGATTCGATCATCACGAGAATCACCTCCAGGAACACCGTCATCAGGGATGACACGGAAATCGAATTCATCCAGACCGAAGATCCCGCCGATGAGGCCCATGCGGTGGCGGCATGCGTAAGGCGCTATGTCGGATCCGGGGAATACCCCGTGAAGGAACTGGTCGACGGTGAGGCTGTATCCAGACCCATGAACTTCGGGGACATCGCCGTGATGTGCCGTACCACCGCCGACAGCCGCAACGTCATGGAGGTCCTGACCGCCGAGGGGATACCCTCGTTCCTGCAGGGGGACGTGGAGATCATGTCCACACGCGAAGGAAAACTGGCATTGGCCTGGCTGCGTTTCGTCAACAACGACCACGACCGCTGGGGTTATGTGCCGATCATGGCCGACATGGGATACAACATGGCGGCCATAAACGCCGTGAACCAGGATTTCGGAAAAATGCCACGCGAACTCCTCAGACAGAGGGAGTTCCTGTATCACAGACGCAGGAGGGTGACCTCCCTGATGACGTCCCTGTTCTCGTACTACGGATTGGACAACGACATCACGCAGACCATCATCTCCGTCGTCTCATCCACCCACCGTGGATCCCTGATGACCCTGTCCGACATCATCGGCATGATGGAGGAGGATATCGAGAACAGAACCACGTATTCGGTCGAGGGTTCCATAGACAGGGATGCGGTCACCATAATGACCATGCACAAGTCCAAGGGTCTGGAGTTTCCGGCGGTGATAATACCGTTCATCGACCGTGGGAAGATGCCCAACATATCCCGTGATACGGGAACCTTCGTGTACAACGACATGCTGGGGGTCAGATGCACCCGCACCATAGCGGACTTCGACGGGTACACGAAGATGGTCAACGACTGGAGGACTATTGTTGCGAAGGCGGCGATCGACACCGATTACGACGAGGAGCGCAGACTCATGTTCGTCGCGTTGTCCAGGGCCAAACAATACGAGTGCATCATAAGCGGCCCCAAGCCCTCGATGTTCATGGAGGGTCTGAGCGACGGGGAGACCCATCAGGTCAGGGATTGTTCCATCGAATCGATCAAGGTGACCGATGACGTCATAGAGGCGCCGACCGTCGGAGGATACAGGCCGCGCAGAAGGA
>JAFVZY010000123.1 GCA_017507885.1 Candidatus Methanomethylophilaceae archaeon
ACCGCGCGATATGTACCCCTCGACCGTGTCGGTGTCCTTGACGTGACCCACGGACATGAGACCGTCCTCCGACGGGAACTCCCAACGATATCCGCCCCTGTACCTTTCGGAGAGACGGAATCTCAGAACCCCGTCGGATTGTCCCTCGACGATGTGGTTCACCGTGGGCACCAGTTTCATGGGACGGGAACCGAAGATGTCCCGCCTCACGACGGAATGCGCCCCGTCGGCACCCACCAGATACCTGCACCTGTAGTCGCCGGCATCCGTGCGGACCAGGTATCCGCCGTCCACGGTTTCGACGGAGGTTGCGACCGCCTTGACGTATTCGGCACCGGAACCCGCACGCATCTCCGCGATGAGGGCGTTGCGATCGATGATGGCACCCCTGACGGAGATGGATGTGGAGGAACCGGAAGGCGCCACAATCTCGATGGATTCCACCCTGCGTACGATGCGGGACGGTTGGAACCCGGAAAGACGGAGCATCCTGTCGCTGACGGCCTCGCCGCAGATCGAATGGTATCTGCGATGCGGACCCTCGGACAGCCGTTCGAGGACCACGACACCCTTCACACCGAGGCGTTCGAGGTGGTTGGCTGCGGAGGAACCGGAAAGACCCCCGCCGACTATCAGAACATTGCAATCCGTCATGGACGCCCGTAAAACCGCATAACTGTTAAAACCTACCAATCAGGGGATGGGAAACGAACGGGACATGTCGTCACGGAATAATCGATGAAGAAAAAATGGCGAACGGGGAGGGATTCGAACCCCCGGCTTGCAGCTTAGGAGGCTGCCGCCATATCCAGGCTAGGCCACCCGTCCGTTGAACCCCTCATTCACGAACTTATTTAAAAAGCTTTTGATACATTCGTCCACGAATTCATATATGGAATCCACGAGGGGCGTTGTTGGATGTGTTTTACGAATTCAACCAATGCCATCGGGTACGATGTTTGACAATATGGATTAATATATCGAGAAGACCCGATGCTCCATGTGGTTCTGGATTCATTTGTGTACAGGATTCGTCCACACCCGTCCGGACGGCCAATTCATCTCAGAACTCTCCATCTTCCACGGGTTCCGCCCTCACGCTCCAACAACCCCTGGCCCCTCAACTCGCCGATACGCGAATCTTGTTGTTGAGAATATTATGAATGTCTTTGAGACGCAATTCGATGTTGGGCACACCTTCCAAAACATATCCTTCATCCATCTCACCTACACCCAGAACTATCTTCCCTCCATCCGTGTTTGCAAAAGACGAGTAGGTGTCCCAAACACTCTTCAGGATTCCTTTTAAAGCTGACTTGTACTCCAAATGGTTCTTTTTTCATGTGATTTTATTTTTCATCATTTTTTGAAATCCATCATCGAAACCAAAGAATGAATGATGTTACGAATATTACTAAATAAACAAAATAACATTTTGATGCAATGTCATCCGGAAGAAAGAAGAGGATCATGATCGCCTGCGTCACATTCGAAACCGCCAAGGTGTCCGAACCGATCGAATACTACGAGATCAACAAGGCACACATCATCCATTATGCCAAGAACCCGCAGGACGGGGAGAGCATCTACGCCTCCTTCTACAACAGGGTCGTGGAACTCATCGACGAGATATCCCCGAAGATCGAAATCGTGGAACACAACGAGAAGGTCTACAGGTTCTCGGACATGCTCAGAACGGTTCTGGAGATCATCCAATCCGAAAGGAACGAGAACCCGGACTGCGACATTTACGTCAACATCTCCTCCGGTTCCCCCGAATACGCCGCCGCATCCGCCATCGCATCCATGATGATGGTGGGCACCATACCGTTCTCCGTCAACAGCCAGGAATACACCGTGGCCGAGGACAGGATCAAGGATGTGTACTTCATCGACGGAAAGCCCGTGGGACTCACCAAGAAGGCCAAGGAACCCCTGATCCTCCCGTACTACGACATCGTGAAACCCGAGGAGCACCTGGTGCGTGGACTGAGGGTCATGTACGAACGCATAGAATCCAGACTCCCCGTCACCAGCGGACCGATGATCGCCGAACTGAAGAAGAGGAACATCTGGTACAGGGACATCGTCGAGAACCCCGACAACAAGTCCAACAAGAGACAGACGGAAGCAGTGTACTATCAGAGGGATTTCATCGGCAAATGGGTGAAATACGGGTGGATAGAGAAGGACGAACTCAGAGGCAAGTATGTGCTCACCCCCAAGGGGAAGGACATCGTGAACACGTTCTACACCCTCCCCTCCACGGAGGAGTGAACGGTTCCTGGAAATTACTTTAATTACAAAGATAACAAACAAGGGTAATTATAGACGGGTCGCCATGTATCCAACGCAACCCCCGGGGTGCAGGAGAAGGAAGAAATGACGAACCACACACAAACCGTGCTCATACCCCTCCCCAGGCAGAACGTGCCCGTGACCCGCAGGCACAGGGGAGGGGAGCGCGGTCGCAGAACGGATAACCGCATGAACGTCGAGATCAACAGCATCCTGTCGTTCTTCGACTGATTCGTCGCCTTTGAAATACACGGTACGCGATTCCGACCCATGAATCAGGAAAAAAGGACGCTCGTCATCCAGGACGACCCGACGCGCGGAGAGGGCGTGACGGTCAAGCAAAACCAAGGAAGAAAAAGAGCAGGAAATGATGCTGCTCATCAAGCGCACGGTCACCTTCATGGATAAGCAGATCAAG
>JAFVZY010000124.1 GCA_017507885.1 Candidatus Methanomethylophilaceae archaeon
GACGGGGTGTGACGATACGCTCGACTGCAGGGTCGTCTGCGAGGTTCAGGAAAACCACAGCATTCTTGAGTGCTCCGGTTCTCTCGAACTCCTTCATGAACATCTGCTTCTCCTCGTTGGTGATTCCCATCGCGATGAACACGACGGCGAACTCCTCGTTCTCTCCACGGACCTTTGCCTGCCTTGCGATCTGCAGTGCGATCTCGTTGTGGGGAAGACCGGATGCGGAGAAGATGGGCAGCTTCTGACCCCTGACCAGGGTGTTCATTCCATCGATGGTGGAGATACCGGTCTGGATGAAATCAGAGGGGCTGTCCCTTGCCCAGGGGTTGATTGCTGCTCCGACGATGTCGAGCTCCTGCTCGGGAACGATCTTCGCTCCACCGTCGAGGGGGTCTCCGGCTCCGGAGAGGACCCTGCCGAGCATGTCCTTGGACACGGGCATCTTCATGGTCTCGCCGAGGAAACGAACGGATGCGTCCCTGTCAATTCCGGTGGTACCCTCGAACACCTGGACGACGACGATGTCATCGGAGGAGTCGAGAACCTCTCCCCTCCTCATGGAACCGTCGGACAACCTGATGTTAACGATCTCCTTGTATCCGACGGGCTCGGTCTTCTTGACGAAGATGAGAGGTCCGGCGATCTGGGAGATGGTCTTGTACTCTTTGGTAATGTCTGCCATTTGAAATCACGCTCCCAGTTCTGCGAACTGCTTGTCCATGTCCTCGGACACGGCTGCGAGCTCTGCATCGGTGTTCTCCTCGTACTTGGCCTGGTTGAACCTGGTCCTGACGGGGAGGTACGCGATCTTGTCGACCTGGATACCGGCGGCGATGGCCTTGTCCGCGAGGTCGGAGTACTTCTTGATGAGGGACATCATGACGTACTGCCTCTGGAGGGGACAGTAACAATCGACGGGGTGGTATGCGTTCTGCTGGAGGTAGATCTCACGGATCATCTTGGCAACCTCGAGGGTGATCTTCTGCTCATCGGGCAGAGAATCGGATCCGACCATCTGAACGACCTCCTGCAGCTCGGACTCCTTCTGGAGGGTCTGCATTGCCCAGGCCCTGAGGTCGGGGAAGTCGTCTGCGACGTTATCCTTGTACCACTGGAGGAGCTGCTTGTCATACATGGTGTATGAGGTCAGCCAGTTGATGGTGGGGAAGTGCCTCCTCTCCCTCAGCTTGGTGTCGAGTGCCCAGAAGACACGGACGATACGGAGGGTGTTCTGAGTGACAGGCTCGGAAAGGTCTCCACCGGGAGGAGAGACTGCTCCGATGACGGAGATAGATCCGTCCTCTCCACAGAGGGTCCTGGCACGGCAGGCACGCTCGTAGAACTCGGACAGACGTCCAGCGAGGTATGCGGGGTAACCCTCCTCTCCGGGCATCTCCTCAAGCCTGGAGGAGATCTCACGCATGGCCTCTGCCCACCTGGAGGTGGAGTCTGCCATGAGGGAGACGTTGTATCCCATGTCCCTGAAGTACTCGGCGATGGTCATTCCGGTGTAAACGGATGCCTCCCTTGCGGCGACAGGCATGTTGGAGGTGTTGGCGATGAGGACGGTCCTCTTCATGAGGGACTCTCCGGTCCTGGGGTCCTCGAGTTCGGGGAACTCGGTAAGAACCTCGGTCATCTCGTTTCCACGCTCTCCACATCCGATGTAAACCACGATCTCCGCATCGGAGTACTTTGCGAGGGACTGCTGGGTAACGGTCTTTCCGGTACCGAATGCACCGGGGATGGCAGCTGCTCCTCCCTTTGCGAGGGGGAACATGGTGTCGAGAACACGGAGTCCGGTGACCAGGGGGACATCGGGCTGGTACTTCTCGGCAACGGGCCTGGGGTTACGGACGGGCCAGTACTGCATCATGCAGACGTCCTTTCCATCGATGACCGCGACGGTCTCCTCGACGGTGAAGGAACCAGACTTGATGGACTCGATCTTTCCCTTCTTGATGTCAAGGGGAACCATGATCTTGTGAACCATAGGTCCTTCCTGGACGGTACCGATGACCTGTCCTGCGGAAACCTCGTCTCCGACTTTCGCTGTGGGGTTGAAATCCCATTTCTTCTCGTGATCCAAACCAGGTGCGGCGACTCCACGGTAGATGAAGTCTCCCATTTTGTCCCTGAGAACGGGCAGAGGCCTCTGAATTCCGTCATAAACGGAGGTCAGAAGTCCGGGTCCGAGCTCAACGGCAAGAGGCCTGCCGGAGTTGGTGACCGGCTCTCCGGGTTTGATACCGGAGGTATCCTCGTAAACCTGGATGATGGAGTAATCGCCGACGATTTTGATGACCTCTCCCATCAGCTGCTCGTTTCCGACGTACACGACATCGTACATCTTGGGGGAAATTCCAAGAGCAGTGACGACAGGTCCGGCGACCCTGTAAATTACACCTTCAGTGCTCATTTATTCATCCTCTGTTTTGTATAAATCAACGCCAATCGCCCTCTTGACCTTCTCACGAAGGTCGCTCTCGTCCCCTCCGACGGGAACGACGACGGGCTGAATCGAATCCATAACCCTCTGTCTGACGACATGGGAGAGATTGACGAGGTCTCCTGCATCCACTGCAAGGATACCTATTGTAGGCTGGGCCATTGCTTCCAGCATAAGGTCTTGGTAGTTGTCTGCATTGGCGACAAACACGCGCCTGATTCCGGCGAGCCTGAAACCGAGCGTGAATTCTTCACTTCCAATCACTGCGATTTCCATCAGATCACCAGCAATCCTTTGATGATTTCTCTGTCGAGTCCGCTCTCGATACCTCTTGCGATGGTCCTGATGTTCTTGACCTCGATCTCCTTGTGGATCATGTAATCCACGACGGGGATCATGGACAGGGGATACATGTGGGAGAGCTTGTTGGCCTGGGCCAGCTCGTACCTCTTCATGAGGGTAACCACATCCCTGAGGCTGACGTTGTCGGCCTCGACGGCATCCTTGATAACATCGTAGAACTCGAGGTGGGACAGGTCGTTGGCTGCGTCCGCGATGGTCTCCGAGTTGGCGAGCATGGTGGCGTACTTGACGTCGACCTGCTTTCCACCGGGGATGTAGTACTTCATCACGGGTTCGCCGAAGATTCCCTCGGCCTTCAGCTTGAGGATGACCTTGACGTTCTTGACGTCGATCTCCATTCTGACGAAGTCCTGGAACATCTTCGCGGGCCTGGAAGACGGCTTGACGCTTCCGAGAAGGGATGCGTAGTGGTACTTGTCAAGGAAGTCCTCGACCGCTCCGAGGTTGCCCTCGTTCTTGTAAAGGTCGATCGCCTCGTCGACATTGACACCCTCCATCTTTCCGAATGCAGCGATGATGTCCTCGTGGGAATCCAATACGATCAGTTTTTCCAAATCATCGGCGCTGAGGCTGCCGGCGGGAACCAGGTCCTCCCTGATACTCTCGGCATCGAGTCCGAAAGACTTTCCGCGGAGAATGACCTTGAGATTCCAGATATCCCATTTGTTGAGATATGCGGAGACCAGGTTCCTCAACTCACCCTGGGAGGCCATGAGGATGCTGCTGAACACCTTTGCCATGCTGGCATAGGTGGCGCGCTCCACGAGATCGATTCCGGAAACCTTTCCAGCGTACTCGGCCATCTCTTTCTGATAGCTGGATTCGCTGATGTAACGGGAGATCTCGGGGACGCTCATAAGGAGCATCTTGTTGTAGTCCTCCTCACCGAGCAAAAGCGACTTCTTCGCCTTCACCCTGGCTACGGTGTACGCGTAATTGCCTTCTTTTCCGCTGCGCCTGAACATACACTTCACCCGAAGAGAATATCAGACACAGATTTCATCTCGCGGTCCCAGATCGACTGGAGAAGAGTGGAGTACTGCATGTCGACCTCGACGGTTCCATCCTCGCTCTGGAGGATGAGACCTGCGACGATCCTGCTGTCGTTCTCCACCGAGACGACTCCGAGGTCAGATGCGGTGAACGAGTCGTTCACGGACATGATGGCCTTGGGGGAATCGATGATCTTCTTGGCAGCCTCGACCATTGCCTTGTAGTGGACCAGCTTCACATCGGCGGATCCAGCCTCAAGGTCGGCAAGGGTGCTCTCGAAGGCCTCGGTGAGGAGCTCCTTCTTCTTCGCCAGGACGATCTTCTTGCTCTCCAGCTCTGCGCTGGAAAGCTCCTGACGGTTGAGACGCTCAATTGCCTCTTTGAGCTTCTTGTCCTCTTTGTCTTTCATCTCAGCGATCTTCACGTCCGCATCGGCCTTGATCTTGGCGACCTCGGCATCGGCCTCCGCCTTGATGGCGGAAGCCTGGTCCTCTGCGGCCTTGAGGATCTCCTGAGTAACGTTCTGCAGTGCCATGAGATTACCTCTTGGCGAGCTTACATCACGAAGATTCCGAGGATAGCGATAACCAGTCCGAAAATGACGATGGTCTCAGGCAGAACCATGAAGATCATTGCCTTTCCGAAAAGGGAGAGATCCTCAGTGATTGCTCCGACTGCTGCTGCTCCGATGTCTTTCTCCGCCATACCGGTTCCAAGTCCAGTCAGACCGACTGCGAGTCCTGCTCCGATTGCGATAAGTCCTGCTCCAACGTCTCCTTCAAGTACCATTTTTATACCTCTTTAGTTGCTTTTGCGTTTGAAATCGTTTTGTTACGTTTGATTTTAAGGGGATTATACTCGGTTCCTCCTCCATCGAAGAAGATGTTCATGAGCTCGACCATCTGCAACCTGAGACTGTGCAGTCCGGCGGACAGGATGGCGAGAGTCCAGATGACAAGGTGGAGGAAGGAGAACAGAAGAACTGCGACGATGATCGCGACGATGCTCTCGGTACCTCCGAGCATGTTCAACACCATGTCGAGCGCGATGTAGTTGAATGCAAGAGCCATACCGGCCTTGGACATTCCAATTGCGGCAAGACGAGTGTAGGACAGAACGTTACCGATGATTCCGGGCAGCTCCAGGATGGCCTGGATACCCTCGTGTTTGAAGTTCATTGCAATCTCGATGATCACGAAGACCGCTCCGAGCGCCAGGGGAATAAGGTTGGGCTCAAAGCTCTGTCCCATAACAAGAATCATTGCGATTGCGTAACAGATAAGAACCATTCCAGCGAAGCCGAAAACCCAGCCTCCCTTCTCTTTGAACGCCTCTTTGAATCCGTGCTGGATCGTCGCGTTGTACATGGAGCATACGCGTCCGATGGCCAAGTGGGCGATACCGATGTAGACGGACAGTTTGAGGAGGAATCCGACATGGAAGAGTTTTCCGATACCGGTTCCATAGGGGACGATACCCTCGAAGATGGGCGAAAGCTCCACTCCAAGGACCATTTCCCAAGACTGTTCGATACCCTCGACCATATGCGAGGATGAACAGAAGTGCATTCCCAGACATTCTCCGAAGAAGAAGAATCCGAAGATGAATGCCCAAATTCCGCCAAAGAACAGAACGGTGGCGATTGCACGCCAGTCTTTGTGATGTGTCACCTTGAGACCGTATGCTCCCAAGATGATGAAGGGGATGGCGTATCCGACGTCTCCGACCATAAGCCCGAAGAACATGGGAAGGAAGATCGCGATCAGGATGGTAGGGTCAATCTCCTGATATTTGGGTACGGACACCAGTTTGGTGCAGTACTCGAACTCCTTCACACACTGTCCGTTGCTGAGCTTAGAGGGAACGGTCTGGAACCTCTCCTCCTGCTCCTCCGCCTCGTGGATGGTCCTTCCGCGCTTCTCCTCGACGACCTCGACATAGGTGCCCTCGACCTTGGTCTCGAGCTCGTTCTTGACGAGTTCGACCTTGGCGGTGGGGACCCACGCATCGATCACGAAGGTGTAGTCGCTGTTCGCGATCCTGAGCGGGATCTCTCCCTTCTGGACCTCGATGGAAAGCTCCTCCTCGGAAGCTTTGAGGAAATCTTTGTGTTTTTCAAGAAGTGCCTCGATATCTTTCGAAACGTTCTCCAGATCGGCCTCGCATGCGGCGAGGTCGCGCTCGACCTTGGCCAGAGCGTTGAGTGCGGATCCCTCGATGGGGGGTACCGCGATCTCGGAGAATCCGCATTCGGAAAGGGTGGAAAGGACGCTGTCCTTGTCCTCGACCTTGGCGAACACGGCGACGACGTTGTCTCCCTTCTTCTCGGGGGAGAAGAAGACCTCACAGCCCTGAAGGGCGGAAGTGGGGTCCTCGTCAACGGTTCCGACCATTGCAACGATACTCCTGTAAC
This sequence comes from Candidatus Methanomethylophilaceae archaeon, assembly GCA_017507885.1. GTDB lineage: Archaea > Thermoplasmatota > Thermoplasmata > Methanomassiliicoccales > Methanomethylophilaceae > Methanoprimaticola. The sequence continues at coordinate 6,222 of JAFVZY010000124.1, forward strand.
CGGAGTAGAGTTCAAGATCGACATCGATTTTAGAAAGAAGCTCAAGATTCTTCTTGGTAGCGTTTAACTCGGTGATTCTCTGATTGAGATCATTCCTCTTGTCGAGAACGAGCATGACCTCGTCTTCAACAAGTTCGACGCTGTCAGATGATATCTGGCTCTTGATCTCTTCCTCGGGAATGACTCCGGTGGCCGTGGTTGCGGTCACACCGAGGTCCTTCTCCATAGCACGCACCTTCAGCAGCCTCTCGGATGCCTTAGGTGAGTATGGGCGGGGTGTCCCGAGGGAGAAACCTTCATCCGCGTCGACGGTATGATCGATCAGGTGGATAGCCTTGACTGCATAGATGGCCTCGATGGCCTCGTCCATGTGAGTCTTGGTACCCACGATCACAATCCTACTCATCGACTCAGGAAGTAACATTTAAGGTCCTCTCGAATTCTTTGTTGAGAAAATCTTTTACTTCCTTCACCTTTGCGTCAGATTTGGCTTCGATACCGTCGGCAACGGCCTTGCTCTTGGCGAGCAGGGCGTCACGCTCGGTGCCGAGTTTCGCCTTCTCATCGGCAATGGCGGATTCGTAAGAGCTGCGCATCTGAGCCTCAGCGTCCTGAATCTTCTTCACAGAATCTCTGCGAGCTTCAGCGATTGCGGTCTTCCTATCGACCTCGGCCTGTGCGACCTTGGCGTCGGCGTCCGCCTCCGCTTTCTTTATTTCCGTAAGTATGTCAGTTCGGCTCAAATTTACACTCCCCGACCCTACGTCGGGTATTAAGGGAGGTGTACTTAACTGTTAGTGCTTTTTTAAATAGTTCAGGGAAAAAACAAGCAACGAAACCCAATTGGACGAGTTGATTTTTAAAGAAAGATGCGTGATTCTTACTTATCCTCCATCTTTTCAACCGATTTGAACTCCCTGATAACCACATCCGTCTCGGAAAGAATCTGCTTGGAGAGATCGTCAACATACCCCTCATCATACACGATTTCGGAAATTCCGGCATTGATGAGAATCTTGGCGCACATGGAACAGGGATACGTGGTGGTGTAGATGGTCGCACCCTTCACACTGACGCCGAAATACGCCGCCTGCACGACTGCGTTCTGTTCGGCATGGACGCCTCTGCACAACTCGTGACGCGTACCGGAAGGGATGTTCATCTGTTCGCGGATGCAACCGAGTTCTTCGCAATGACGTGTGCCTTTGGGGGAACCGTTGTATCCGGTGGAGAGAACCCTCTTGTCCTTGACGATGACGGCACCGACCCTGCGCCTCATGCATGTGGAACGGGATGAAACGAGAAGAGCCATGTTCATGAAGTACTCGTCGTTGGAGGGTCTCTGCATACCGCATGTAATTCCCATCATACTATATGGATTGTTGCAAAAGACCAATCGGGACGGAGTGCCAAGGGTAAATATGATTGTGACATTCGCATCCGTGTGAACCCGGAGAACAGGAATCTCGCCATAGGCATCGCGGTTGTGATGATCGTGATCATCGGAGGATATGCCGCACTCATCAACTACACGGGCCTGTCCACACCGTTCAGCGTGGTCATGTCCGAAAGCATGCAACACGATCCGTACGAATCAAGGATAGGTTGCATAGACACGGGGGACGTCGTCATCGTGAAGGAGGCGGATGCGGATGAAATCCAGAGTTACATCGAAGGCACGGTCACCGGCCACAGGAGCTTCGGGGACTACGGTTCCGTCATAATCTACGAAAGAGGATTCGACCAGAACCCCGTTATCCACCGCGCGATAATATGGTTGGACTGGGACGGTTCCAAGTGGAGTTCCCCCGACCTCGTGGATTACACGGGAGAATGGTACTGTGCGGAAGGCAACTCCAGATCCACCAACCCGTACAATCTCGAAGGGATGCTCCACCTCAAGGACGTGACGGCATCCGGGAAAAACGTCACCGTGAATCTCGACAGAATGACGAAGAACAGCGGATACCTCACCATGGGCGACAACCCGATAGGGAACACCAACTTCGACCAGACCACGGGAATCGCTGATGGACCGGTTCCAATGGAAAAGGTGAAATCCATACCTATCGCGGAGATACCGTGGATAGGTGCGGTGAAAGTCTCGATGAAAGGGGACAACATGGAACACGCACCCAACAGCATCCCCTCTTTGCTCATGACCATCGTGACGATATTCTCCATAATCATCCTGATCGACGTGTTGAACCACAAAAACACACTCGCGAAGGCAAAAGAGGAGAAGGGGAAGTACAGGTTCTGAGGAACCGTACCCCCCCGCCCCTCCATTTCCACTGGAACTTCCAACAAGGTGTATCCCCCATCAGAGACACGGGAATCAGAGACGTTTTCAAGCACGATCGATGATGAAACACACATCCGAATCGATTATTTTCAATCATGAATCATCAATTTCGAAATGAAACATCCGAAAAACAACACGGTTTTTCAAAAGAAGAATGATCGGAAGAATTTTTTCGAGTTTTTTCCACTGGAACCGGAATGGAAACACGGGACAGGAGAACAATCTGCAATGGAAAAGATTCCACAGAGGGATACAATGGACAAAACAGCACCCCATACACAGGAAATTCACCCGATGATTCGAATAAATACACAACGGATAGAACAAAAACGAAAAGAATACGGGGGACGGTCGAGAATCAGCTCCTCTCTAATTCCCAACCGAATGCCCGTAAGGGTATTCCGTATTTGTATTTGATGCGAATCAGAAATCCAAGGTCGTCTGTTTTGGAGGCCTGTATGATTCCAGATCTTTGAAAATCTCATCCGATTTCACCATGCCGACGATTTCCTTGGGCGTGTTAAGTTCAATCTCCTTGGTACGACCCGCTCTACCGAACGATTTCACCCTGGCATGGACGATACCCAACATATCCAATTCTGAGATCAATCCGGCCACCCTCCTCTGTGTGAGTGTGGATTGACCGATGACCTCGCAGATCCATTTGTATGTCGTGAATACGTCCCCCGTCGTCATGACATCCATCCCTTCCTCAGTGTTTTTGATGACGCTCATCAGAACGGTTTTGGATTGGACGGTCAGGGTCTTGATCACTTCGGACACGGCATCCAATTCGATCTTGTTCTTTGCGGATTTCACATGTGCGGCGGTCACACGGTTGTCACCGTTGCGTTCGGCAATATCGGCCGAAATTCTGAGGAGATCCAACGCTCTTCTCGCATCACCCATCTCCTGTGCGGACAGTGCGGCACAATAAGGGATGACATCATCGTCGAGGAGTTCCGTATCGAATGCCTCGATGGCTCTTTCATACAGGATGTCCTGGAGTTGGTTGACGTTGTATGGCGGGAAGATGATCTTCTCCTCACCCAATCTGCTCTTGATTTTGGGGCTGAGGAATTCCGTGAACTTCGCATTGTTCGTGATTCCGATGATCGAGACGCGTGAGGAATTCAGAACCTCGTTGATGGTTGTAAGATAATAGAATATGTCGTCCCCGTTTTTCTGGAACGAACGATCGATCTCGTCGAGGACAACGATGAAAATCTTGTCCTCCGTGTCTATGTACGCAGTCAGTTCAGCGAAGATCTTGTCGAGACTCCATCCCGTGAAGGGTATCCTCTTGCTGGGGTCGGTGATAATCTGGTTCGCGATGTTGTACAGGATACCGTACGGTGTATCGACGACCTCGCAGTTGACGTATATGAATGCACAGTTCTCCCTGTTCGGATCTGCTTTCTTCAATTCCTTTCCGATGTAGTTCATGACGGCCGTTTTACCTGTTCCCGTCTTGCCTATGATGAGGATGTTTGATGGTTTGTCCTTGGAAAGCGATGGTGCGATGATCTCCACGATCTCGTTGATCTTGTCTGTCCTGTGCGGGAGTTTGTCGGGTATGTATGATGATTGAAGTATCTTTTTGTTTTTCACAATGACGTTTCTTTTCTGGATGTATTGTGTGAAAACGTTGGGTTCAGTCATCTCATCACCGTTGCGATGTCTCCCTAAATTGGTTTTCGATATAAGCGTTTGTAGTCCAGTGGAAATTTCGACATTTTTTCCTTTACCTATGGATTGCCATTATGCGGATATTAAATAATGGGTCTGTAATATCGAAATCCAACCATCAGGAGGTTTGAAAAATGAAAGGTTGGCTTGTTATCGGAGCTTGCATCCTCGGAATTGCAGCTTTTGTCGGTATCCTCTACCTCGTAGGCACTCCCGTCTGAGTGTCGTGAGAAAGGGGGATATCCCTTGTTCCGAGTTCCAGTGGAAATGGAGGGGCGGGGGGGTTGCATGTGAACCGCACGCTCCGCCCTTTAACTATTTTCCGTGTTTTTTCTCATCGATCGTCATGGTCGACCGCAACTATCTGCTCATTTCATCCGTCGTGTGCGTGGTTTTGCTGTTCTCGTATTTCCACGATCCGTCTTCGCAGTATGAGATGGATTATTCCGGGATTGTGCACGACATCCGTGAGTCGTCTTCGGGATACACGTTTCAATTGGACACTTCCAGTGGAACATTCAGATGTTTCCATCCCGCATGTCCTGTGGAACTCGGATATTATCGTGTGGATGGGGAGTTCTCCGACGACGGGAGCATCCTGTTCGTTTCCGATATGTTTCTAATCGGGTGATGTATTGTCGTTTCCATTGGAAACGGTGTTTCGGAATGTATGTGGCTGTGGATGATACTGACTCCGTGAACGGGAATTGCACGACCTACCTCGCAACCGAGATCATCCGCGAGTTGGATGATTTGGATTTGATCGGGAATCCGCGTCTGGTGCGTTTGAATCCGGCCGTTCCATGGAAGACCCGTGGAAACGGTTCCCTCGTGATGAGGTTCGGCCACGGTGTCGGTGAAGGCAGGTTGATCGGGAGCATCGGGGGGGAGGACGTGTTATGTCACGATCGCTGTTCATCCTGGGAGCCCGATCCCGAATCCCTTCTCGAAAGGATCATCCCTCTCGTGGATTCCAATCATGAGGATGAATCCGATCCGGGCGTTCTGGTTTCAAGGGTGAAACCCCCCAACCGCATGTATTGGAGAGGGGTCCGTACGATCCTGTCGCGGTCCGATGTGGACCCCGTCATCGCCGGGATGGGTGCGCACACGTATGAGATCGGACTCGGTCGCGGTCTGATTGGTTGCACATGCGGCATGGCATGGCGGCCTCGCGACTACACCTATGAGCTCCTCTCGTATCGCCCGCGCGATCGTTGGGGTACCGAGCGCAGGTATGTACCGTCGACCATCTGCGATGTGGAACACGGGATCCCCACGACATTCAACAGCTGGGAGGACCGTTCCGGGAAGGTCGCCATGGTGCCGTCCACGCCCTGTCCCGTGATGTACGGCCTCAGGGGCGATTCGCAGGATGATCTCATCAAAGGATACGGCATGATCGAGACCGAACCGCTGGATAGATGGATGGTCTTCCTGACGAATCAGGGTACGGACGATCACATCGTACGCAACCCGTCCGTTCTGATTCCCAATCAGTCGTACCTCATAACCGGTACGGTCTCATCATACGCCGTGCATGTGCCTGGTGGTCACACGTTCCTTGATCTCGACACCCGTTTCGGAACGATTCCGTGTGCGGCATACGAGCCTTCCAAGGAGTTCCGTCATCTTTTCGATTGGTTGGTCCCCGGGGATTCCGTCGAGGTCATGGGTGAGTTGAGGGAGAATCCTAGGACCCTCAATGTGGAGAAACTCCATCTGGTGTCTACGGTTCCCGAATTCCGCAAAACCTCCAATCCCATCTGCCCCACGTGCTCCCGTACGATGAAATCGATCGGTTCGGGTCAGGGTTTCCGTTGCAAGAAGTGTCATCTCAAATCCAGCAAACCCGTCTTCGAAGAGGTCGTCCGTCAAGCCGTCCCGGGTTGGTATGAGCCTCCAACGTCCTCCAGAAGACACTTGTCCAAGCCATTGAAACGCATGGGCGAGGTCCAAAGGGTTGAGTTCGTCAATGGTCGTAGTTGATAATCGACACTCTTTTATATACAACTCAGAATGCTTCCATCCATCAGAAGGGATAACCAATGGATGAAGCAGTAATTCTCAGCGCAGTCAGGACCCCTATTGGAAAATACGGCAAGACCCTTGCCGGAATCAAAGCCACCGACCTCGGTGCGATGGTCGTCAAAGAGGCCGTCAACAGGGCCGGACTTCAGCCCACCGACATCGAGGAGTGCATCATGGGTAACGTCATCGGTGCCGGACTCGGACAGAACCCTGCAAGGCAGGCCGCCATCGGTGCCGGACTCCCTGTGGAGATCGGTTCCTTCACCGTCAACGCCGTCTGCGGATCTGCTATGAAATCCGTCATGCTCGCAGCCGATGCCATCAAGGCCGGTGAGTACAACGTCCTCGCCGTCGGAGGTATGGAGAACATGTCCGCCGCACCCTACATCCTCAATGGTGCCAGGTGGGGATACAAGATGAACGACCAGAAGATGGTCGACGCAATGGTCCACGACGGACTTTGGGACATCTTCAACAACCAGCACATGGGATTCACTGGTGAGATCGTCGCCGAGAGGTTCAACGTCACCCGTGAGGATGCCGATCAGCTTTCCATGGAATCCCATCAGAAGGCAGCCGCGGCTCAGAAGGCCGGAAAGTTCAAGGACGAGATCCTCCCCGTCACCATCCCCTCCAAGAAGGGCGACATCGTCTTCGACCAGGACGAGGGCATCAGGGAGGACACCACCATGGAGTCCCTCGGAAAACTCAAACCCGTCTTCAAGAAGGATGGACTCGTCACCGCAGGAAACTCCTCCCAGCTCAGCGATGGGGCATCCTCCCTTGTTGTCGCATCCCGCAAGTGGGCAGAGGAGAACGGATACAAACCCCTCGCAGTCATCGAGGCATATGGCGAGCGTGGAGTGCAACCCGAGTACATCATGGAGGCACCCATCCCTGCAACCCAGCACGTCCTCAAGAAGGCGGGAATGACCATCGACGACATCGACCTTTTCGAGCACAACGAGGCCTTCGCCTCCGCATACTGCGCCGTCAAGAAGGAGCTCAACGTCCCCGACGAGATCTTCAATGTCAACGGAGGGGCAGTCGCGCTCGGTCACCCCATCGGATGTTCCGGAGCACGTGTCCTCACCACCCTGCTCTACGCCATGATGGACCGTAAGAAGGATGTCGGTCTCGGAACCCTCTGTCTCGGTGGAGGAAACGCCGTCACCACCATCATCCGCCGTTACTAAACACATTATACAGCAGGGGTTTCGACACCCCTGCGTCATTTTTGACAATCCTTATCTATCCCGCTTCCGATTTCCGGCCTATGAAGCCTTTGGACAGGATCCTTGCCGAAATCGATGATTCATACGACGATATTGTTGAGACCATGATCGGTATGATCCGCATCCCCGCATTGGCTCCGGTCAACGGTGGGGATGGCGAATCCAGGAAGGCCGATTATCTCCAACAGTTCCTTTCCGGATTCGACGAGATCCGTCGCATCGACGTTCCCGATGAAACGGATCCGTCCGTGATGAGGTCCAACATCATGGCCATCAAACACGGGAGGAAACCGGGCACCGTGTGGATCGTGGCCCATATGGATGTGGTCCCCGCAGGGAATCCAGAACTCTGGGACGATCCTCCGTTCGATCCCGTCTTCAGGGATGGACGCATATACGGGCGTGGAACGGAGGACAACGGACAATCCGTCATCTCTTCGATGTTCGCATCCCGTCCGTTCCTGTCCGAGGAGCTCACCGGAATGTCCATCGGTCTCGCCTACGTGGCGGATGAGGAGACGACCAGCAAGATGGGAATATGCCATCTTCTGAAACTCGGATGTTTCTCCAAGGACGACATCATCCTTGTTCCCGACTGGGGTTCACCGAACGGTTCCATGGTTGAGATTGCAGAGAAGAATCTGGTATGGTTGCAATTCGATGTCGAAGGGAAGACGACCCATGGTTCCACACCCCACCTCGGATTGAACGCCTATGCCGTTTCCACCCGTCTGTTGTGTGATCTGATGGATGAGTTCCCGAGGCGTTTCTCCATGGAGGATCCCGTGTTCCGTTCACCCGTATCCACCTTCGAACCGACGAAACGTCCGGCCACGGTGGAGAACATCAACACCATCCCTGGAAACGATTCCTTCTCCATGGATATCCGTGTCCTTCCATCGTATTCGTTGGACGATGTCGTCGCCGTTGCGAAGGAGGTCGCATCACGCAATGCCGAATCATCGGGTGCAAGGATAACCGTCACGGAGGTCCAACGTCATGTCGCCGGAAAGGCATCCTCCTTGGACACGGTGGGATTCAAGGCACTCAGCAAGGCCGTGGAGTCCATCACCGGGAGCGCCCCCGTCGCAGTCGGTGTGGGTGGTGCGACCTGTGCCAACTTCTTCAGAGCCGAAGGTCTGGATGCATATGTCTGGCAATGTGGCGGAGGTACTCTTCATGCACCCAACGAGTATGTCGAGGTATCCAACATCATCACCGATGCGAAGGTCTTTGCGACGATGTTCCACGATCTGTGTCTGTGAAGACACGGCCCGTTCTATCGATATAAAAGTAGAGAAAAGAGGGGATGTTTTCGACGGATGTTCATTCGAACATCCTGTCGATCATCCACTCGGTGTTGAATTTGACAATGTCCTCGTATTCCTGACCGTTGCAGACGAATGCGATGGGCTTTCCGATGGTGTGGGCGATGGACAGTGCCGCACCCCCCTTCGCATCGGTGTCGATCTTGGTGAGTATGACCGCATCGATTCCGATGGCCGCGTCGAACACCTTGGCCTGTTCGATGGCGTCGTTACCTGCGAGGGAATCCCCGACGAAGACCTTAAGGTCGGGTTTGGAGACCCTCACGATCTTCTTCATCTCTTCGATCAGGTTGTTGTTGGTCTGCATGCGTCCCGCGGTGTCGATGAAGACCACATCCTTCCTTTTGGATTTGGCGTGTTCTATCGCATCGAAGGCAACCGCGGCGGGATCGGCATCGTGTGCCTGTTTCACGATCTTGCATCCGAGTTTATCTGAGTGGATCGTGAGTTGTTCTATGGCTCCGGCTCTGAACGTGTCGCATGCAGCGAGGACGACGGTCTTCTCGCTTTTCTGGACGCGATTGGCCAGTTTGGCGATGGCTGTCGTCTTGCCGGTACCGTTGATTCCGACGAACATGATGACCGTGGGTTTCTCCTGTTCGGTGAGCCACTGGTCGAAATCGAACTCGTTGATCTTCAAGACGTTGCGGACGGCGTCCTTGAGTGCCATCTCCACGACCTCCTCCAGGCTGTAGGAGCGGTCGTATTTCTTTCCGAGAAGGTTCTGTCTGACACCCTCTTTGATCTCCTGGCAGACGCCGTATGCGACATCCGCCTCGAGAAGGATGATCTCGAGTTCATCGAGGATTTCGTCCAGGGAATCCTCCTTGATCTTCTTCCCATGGTCTCCCACGGGTGCATCGATGGGGGTTTCCTGGGATTTCTCCTCTTTCTTCTTCTTTCCGAGCTTGAGAAGCGCCTTCCTGGAGAGTTTGGGTTTCTCTTCGACGGGTTCAGGTTCGGGCTCGGGTGCGGTGACCGGGGTCGGTTCGACCGCTGGTTCGGGTTTCACAGGTTCCTGAACGACCTCCGCAACAGGTGCGGGGGTCTCGGGAACGGAAGGTTCGGGGACAGGCTGGGGTTCCGGGACGGGTGCGGGTTCATCCTTGTAGACCGCCTCCTTGTCGATGTGTTTGTCGGCTTTAGAGAACAATCCTTTGAGTTTGCTTTTCAATGAATCGAACACGTCCCATTCCCCCTTTTCACTGCATACCCTGTCTTCTGTTCGCGTATTCCTGCTGAACCGCGTTTGAAACGTTTGTCAGTGCCATCTGGGCCTCGTTGAGGGCTTCGACGGACTTCTTGAGTGCCTCGGAGATCTCGGCGCCGTTGGCGTCCATGTACTCCACGGCCTCTTCCGCGGACTTCTCTGCGGAGATGTTTGTTCCGATGCCGACGACCACGTTCTTGTTGGAGGTCACCTGCACGGTGATGAAGGACGATGCTCCGACGGGAACCATGATCTCGTCACCCTCCTTCGCATCCTTGAACGCCTTGATGGCGTTGGAGGTCATGGTGACCTCTTCAAGGGATACGCGGAGGACCTGGACCTGCTCGCTCAGGGCTTCGACCCTCTGCTTGTATGATTCCATCACGGCAAGTGCCTGACGGAGCTCGTTGTCGTTCAAGATCACTCACCGATCTGGTATTTCACGACGGGGTTGGTGACCTCGTCTCCGGAGATCTCGGTGACATCGGCGATGTTGATCTGCCATCTCTTGAGCTTGTGCTTGCTTCCGATGGTGGAGAGGCACTTCTCTTTGACTGCGTCGACGTCTGCTGCGGCCATCTGGATGCAGAAGGGCTGCTGAATCTGTCTGGGGTCTGCGTAGGAACCGGTGATACGGAATGCTTTCATGTGATTACCTTGGGTTCGGTGAACCCCAATTTATTAATAAAGGCTTTGGTAGAATCCCTTATATATAATATAAGAAAGAGCGAGGCTCTTGTCAGGTGGACCAGAAGTCCCTGGCAACGACCTTTGGTGCGGATGCGCTTCCGATGTCCGCCATCTTCCTCCCTATCAAGAACACCGCCGCGAACTCTGGCACTTCCGTCTCCCCTTCGAGTTTGAAGTGTTGTCCGAGCATGTCCAACTCCGCGGGTCTGCGCATGGTGATCTTCACGGGGTCGTCGGTGTACGTGTCCGGTACGGCCATCTGCAACGGATCGAAATCCGAGAGTTCGTCGCGGGTGATCGGCGTGACCCTCAATCCGCTCTTCCCATGGATCGAACCCGGGAGACGGATCAGCCTCTTGATGTCCGCGGTGACCGGTTCGTCCACTTCACCCGCAAGGGACGGTGCCACGTCCTCGCCCATGATCTTCATCAGGAACTCCTGTTTCTTCGAAGGGAGCATCGCCATGGTGTCCCTTTCGAACATGTGGCTCTTGTTCCTTTTCAGGACTTCCGCAGTTTCAAGGATCGTCTTCTTGTCGCTCCCTTTGATCGACGGATACAGTTTTCTGAGTTCCTTCGGATCCATCTCCATGATGTTGTCGACGACCTCCTCGAGGGACCTCCTCATCATCCCCCTCCATCCGCCAGAATCTTTCGGAGGCAGCAGTCTGTCCGTGGCCACATTGGTCCTGACCGCTCCCCCCACGTTCTGCTGGCTCAACGGGACCTTGCTCTGAGGGAAGACCCAGTTCATATCCAGTCCCGAGCATGTGATGTAGTCCACCAGCTCCCTCCTCTCGTGGGTCCCCAATCCCATGACGTCCGGGGTCCTCACATGCGCGTGGTACCCCCTTCCCCCCGAGAACGTGATGTGCACCTGATCCTCCGAGAACCCCAGTTCCCCGAACAGGAACCTGTCCACAAGTGTCTCCATCTCCTTCCTGATTTCCAGGAGCATCTCCGCATAGGTCATCTCCTTCGCACCATCGAGGTGGTCCGCATCCAGGTCGAAGATCAGTTCCGCACCCATCCAGTCCTTCTCGTCCATGGTGGGCGCATCCGGCCTCCTGTAGTAGGACGTGGAGTAGTAGCTGTGGGCCGGGACCTGGTTCTGCATGAACGAATACAGGTTCGGCGGGGTTTTGAACGAGATGTGCCTCTGGACGAACGTCTTGTCGAAGAACATGAATCCGAACTCCCTGCGTGTGAACCTGTCTGGCATGATGGGTCTGTTCGTCTTGTAGTATCTGCGGAAATTCGAGTAGAGGAATCTCTGGTTGTCGTCCATGGTCGTGAATGAATCGACTATGCATCTAAAATATCTGTGTGTGCGTGTCGCATGCATGAGCGAGAAGGTCCCCGTGTACGACAACCACATACACATGTCACCGTCAGGAAGGAATGTCGATGCTTTGCTCGAATTCCAGGCCGCCGGAGGCACGGGTCTGACCCTCGTGACCCTCCCGTATCAGGAGATCCCGATAACCAAAGGGGATGATTTCCGTTATTCGTACGACATGACCTACGCCCTCGCATACAAGGCCAGGGAGGCCACCGATCTGGAGATCAACATCGCGGTGGGTCCGTATCCCGTTCTCATCGTCCCGCTTGCGGAGATGTACGGGTTGGAGAAGGCGGAGGTGATCCTGATGAGGGGGATGGACATCGCCGCAAGGGACGTGGACGATGGGAAGGCCGTAGCTATAGGGGAGATCGGAAGGCCGCATTTCCCCGTATCGCAGGAGATCTGGGATGCATCCAACAGGGTTCTCCTCCATGGCATGGAGCTCGCACGCGAGAACGATTGTCCCGTGATCATACACTGCGAGAACTCGGAGGACACCGACAGGTCCCTGGCCGAGATGGCGGATCAGGCCGGTCTCGACAGGGGTTTGGTCATCAAACACTCGTCCCCTCCGTATGTGACGGACGAGGAGACGCATGGTGTGATGCCGTCCATCCCCGCATCCAAGACGAACCTCAAGGCGGCTTTGGCCAAGGGGACCGACCGTTTCATGATGGAGACGGATTACATCGACGACCCTGCCAAACCCACCTCCATGATGCCCGTCACCACGGTTCCGAAGAAGGTGGCCGCATGGTTGGCGAACGGAAGCGTCTCCGAGGAGAGCATATACAGGATGTGCAAGGACATCCCAGATTCAATGTACAAGCGTTGACAAGGAGCTGATTGAAATGAATGCGAAGATCACATGCGTCTACGACGAGGGCTCCCTGCCCAAGACCAATCTGATAGGTGCCAAGGGTTTCTCCGTGATGGTGGAGTCCGAAGGGAAGAGGTTGCTCTTCGACACCGGGCTGAGGGGCAGGTATCTGATGCACAACATGGGTGTTCTGGGGATCGAACCGGATTCCATCGATGCCGTGGTCGTGTCACAGGACCATCCGGACAACCGCGGCGGTCTCGACGATCTCCTGTGTGCGCGTACGAAACCCGTCGACGTGTACATCCCCCCGGGAATGTACTCCGGCGAGGGGGGATTCCTGTCCAGGAGACCGAAACTCGGTGAGAACGCGTCCTCCAATGCCATGCTGCACGACATCACGGAATGGTTCGAACCCATACCCGGGGTGCACATCTCCCCGCAGATAGAGTATGTGGACGGTTACAGGGAGTCGTTCATGGCCGTACGCGGAAGAAAGCTCACCGTGGTCAGCGGAAGGGGTCACGCCGGACCGACCATCCCCGTGGCCGAGGTCTCCTCCTACTTCAACAGGAACGTCGCGGCGTTCGTCGGTTCCGTCCATCTCGAGAAAAAGAAGAAGATCGTGGCCGACGCCTACGCCAAGGCCTTCTCCGACAACGGGATCACGGACATAAACCTCAACCATGCGGTCGGAATCGACGGCATGATGAACCTGAGGGTGCAGTTGGGACTTTCCACGGTCAAGGACTTCTACGTCGGTATGACGTATGAACCCGGACCATCCATCTAATCGTTTATATACACGTGATTGGAACGGGAAGTGATAGAAATGCAATGGCAGCTCAGAACAATCATGATGTTCGCATTCATGACCGGACTCCTGGTCGTGATCGGACTCGTGGCCGGAGCCTTGCTCGGCAACATGTGGATGGGTATGTGGGTCATGCTCGGATTCTCTGTGCTCATCAACATCGTGTCCCTCTTCGCATCCAAGAAGATGGCGCTCTCGGCCCACAAGGTGCACCTCGTCACCCGTGCGGAGGAGCCCGTGCTCTACGATGTCGTGGAGAGGCTGGCCAATAAGGCCGGGCTCCCCATGCCCGAGGTCGGGGTGTCCGAGATGCAGATCCCCAACGCCTTCGCCACTGGTCGCGGTCCCAAGGATGCGGCGGTGGTCGCCACACGCCCCCTACTCAACATGCTCACCGAGGAGGAGCTCGAGGGTGTCATGGCGCACGAACTCTCACACGTGAAGAACAGGGACATCCTCGTCATGTCCGTCGCCTCCACCCTGGCATCCATCATCGCGTTCGTCACCCGCATGGCGGTGTATTCCGCCATATTCAACAACGACGAGGACAACGGGGCCAATCTCGCCCTGGTGCTCCTCATGGACATCACCATGCCCATCGCCGCCATGCTCATCCAGCTCGGCGTGTCCAGGAGTCGCGAATACCTCGCCGACGAATCCGGTGCCAGGCTCACCGGCAAGCCCATGGCCCTCGCCAGTGCGTTGACCAGGCTTGAAGGTGGATGCACCGCACGTGGAAACACCTACAACAGCGATGCCACCGCGAACATGTGGATCACCAACCCCCGTGGAAAGTCCGCACTCTCCGGTCTCCAGAACCTCTTCAGGACCCATCCCACCACCGAGGACAGGATCGCGAGGCTCAGAAAGCTGGATGCCGAACTCAACGGCAGGTATTGAGGAAACACCATTCATCCGCGGGGGGATCGAATCCCTCCGCATCGATTCTACGCAACTGAAATAGATGTCCTGGGGGATTCCATCCGCAGGGTTAACACATGATAATCGAATACTGGTCCGACTACGCCTGTCCGTTCTGCTACATAGCCGCAGCCAGGATGAAGAGGGCGATGAGGGAGATGGGCATCGAGAACGAATGCAGACTCACGTTCAAGGCGTTCCGTCTCAACCCCAATGCGAAGAAGGTCCCGCGCCGCACCGTGCTGGAGAGCTGGGCGGCCAACTATGGCATCTCCATCGAGGAGGCCAGGGCGCGCATAGACCGCATCTGCGCCATGGCCGCATCCGAAGGTCTGGATTTCCGTTATGCCACCGCGTTGAATTCCAACACGTTTGATGCGCTCCGTCTGACCAAGCTCGCACAATCCAAGGGACGCGCCTTCGGGGATGCGTTCATCGACCGCTTCTATCGTGCATATTTCACAGACAATCTCGTTCTGGCGGATGAGAACGTTCTGATGACCCTGTCCACCGAGATGGGTCTCACCCCTGATGAGGTGGATTCCGTCCTCAAGACCGATGCATATGCGAGGGAGGTCCTGGACGAGGAGAGGGAGGCCCATATGCTCGGCATCCATGCCGTACCGTTCTTCGCCATCAACGGCAAATACGGAATCCCCGGGGCCGTGGACATCGAGGATATGAAAAGGGTGCTCATGCACGCATACCGCGAGGAGGAGGACGAGGGCGTATCGGAAGGCTCCGTCTGCGGTCCAGACGGTTGCAAGTGAATATGAAAAAAGTCCCCCATCGATTCGACGGGGGACATTTCAAACATGTTGGATGGGGTGGGTTGACCCACCCTTGCGATCATTTCACGGGTTCCCATTTCGCGAGCTCGTTGACCTTCGAAAGGGTGGAACCCCTGAGGATCTCCTCGCGGGTCCTGTTCTCCCTCTCATGGACGTCCAACGCACGGTTGGCGACCTCCACGGCCATCTCCTTGGGAACGACGATGATCCCGCATTCGTCACCGATGATCCAGTCGCCGGTGCGGACCCTCTGTCCCCCGACGGTGACCTCGATTCCGATTCCACCGTATCCCTTGGGTTCCCCTGCACAGGGTGCGACGGTGCGCGAGAATGCGGGGAATTTCAAATCGCGGATGTCGTCGATGTCCCTTATGGCACCGTCGATGACGATTCCTCTGACACCCATCCCGATTGCGGAACAGGTCGCGAGTTCGCCCCAGACGGCCACGGGTGCTCCACCCACGTCGATGACCATGATGTCCCCTTCCTTCGCCCTGTCGATGGCCTCCACCGGTTTGGCCCAGTCCCCGTTGGCGGTCTGAACGGTCAGTGCACGACCGACCATCTTCTGTCTGTGTTGCAGGGATTGGGGCAGTATGCCGATCATGACGCCCTGTTTATGGAACGCATCGGAGATGTTGCACGTGGTTACCCTGGAGAACGCTTCGAACAGGTCTTCCTCCCCGTATTTCCTTGCAAGATTGGTGTCGATCTCCACGCCATCCATGGATTTCCTGATGTTTTCGGCCGCGGCCTTGATGTCACCCGTTTTGATGATGGCACCTCCGACGATGACGTTGGACGCGCCCGCCTTCACATACTCCCCTGCGTTCTCGGCGGTGATGCCGCCTGCGACGGAAACCGGTATGGAGACGCTCTCCACGATCTTCCTGAGGACGTCCAGAGGGGGTTCGGCCCCTTTCATCTGGGTGTCGATGCCCATGTGGAGGCATATGTGGGAGACGCCCAGGGCCTCGACCTCCTTCGCCCTTCCGACCCTGTCGGGGACGTTGATCATGTCCACCATGATCTCCGCGCCGTATTTCCTTCCGGCCTTGACGGCCTCGTCGATGGTGGAATCCTCCGCAAGACCCAGGACGGTCACTATGTCCGCGCCGGCCTTGGCCATGATCTCCACTTCGAATGCACCCACATCCATGGTCTTGGTGTCGGCGATGATCTTCCTTCCCGGGAATTCCCTGCGGAGCGCGCGTATGGCCTCCGCCCCCTCGCTCTTGATCAACGGCGTGCCGGCCTCTATCCAGTCGACCCCGCCTTCCATCGCCTCCCTGGCGATGACGATGCTCCTGTTGAGCTGCATGAGGTCCAATGCTAATTGAAGTGTGGGCATGTCTCCGTCGGAGATGCTGCGTTTATTTACACGTTTTGAAGAACCGTTTCGACATTCGACGAAAACGACCATGCCACTCAGCTCGCCCGTCTATCATCAGAGATCAGCTCGAAGTAACGATCATCACCGTGGCCCCACTCCATCGGACCCATGACACATAATCCTTGCCGTGGACATCCCCGATGTGTCCTGCGAACATCCTTTATATCAAGGGTCTTACAGAGGGGCAGGTGTAACGAATGTTCAAGAAGAAGGAAGCAAAGAAGCTCCGCATACTGTTCGTCGATCAGAAGAACGACTATGTCTCCCAGATCGCCGAGCATTATGCCAAGGAGATGTTCTTCGACCTCTACGAGGTGTACAGTGCAGGTCCCGAACCCGATTTCGTGGACTGCGAGATGATCTCCTCCCTTTATCAGAACGGTGAGGACATCAGGACCGCGGTCTCCAAGGGTTTCGACAACGATGAGCTCCTGCCCAAGGATGGCGAGTACGATTACGTCATCTACCTCGAGAAGCCCGTCTTCGACGAATACGCCCCCAAATCCCCCTGGCAGGGAAGGCAGATCCTCGCTCCCATGAAACTCAGGTCCGAATACACCGCGACCGACGACCTCGAACTCTTCCAGGACTATACGAGGACCATGGAGGAGGTCAGGGCATGGGTGAAGGAGAACATGAGGGAACCCGAAGGACTGAAGTCCATGGTGTCCGCATGATCCCCGTCATAATTTACGACAAGTGTCAGTGCGACCCCAAGAAATGCACCGCCAAGCGCATGATGAAGTTCGGACTGGGGAAGGAGGCCAAGACCCTGGGCGCCATACCGTCGGGATCGATAGTGCTCTCGCCCTTTTCCGATCGTGCCCTGTCCCCTGCGGACATCCGTCACGCCCGCAAGGGCCTCGTGGTCATGGACTTGACATGGACCAACATAGATGAGTTCCCACGTCTCAAGAAGGTGGAGGAGAGGGCCCTGCCGTATCTTCTCGCATCTAACCCCGTTAACTGGGGGAAACCCATGGAGCTCAACAGTGCGGAGGCCGTCATGGCCGCACTCCACATCCTCGGTGAGCATGAGCAGGCGGACACGTTCCTGGGAAGGTTCAACTGGGCCCCTGAATTCATGAGGCTCAACGGCAACCTTCTCGACGACTACTCCAAGGCCAGGGACGGTGCGGAGGTCGTCCGCATCCAGAACGAGTACATACGTTCCATCGTCGGGGATTCCGAGGAGGAGTCGTCCGGGGAAGGGAAATAAAAATAATATCCAAGGGCTACGGCGGGACCATGGGAGACGACCTTCTACCTATGATACGGGACGCTTTGGGTGACGACAGGGTCACCACACGCGAGGCCTCCGAGAGGTTGGACCATCTGTTCGGATACAGGTGCCCCGACGATCTGGCGAAGACGCTTTCGAAATACCGTAGGACTGGTCGCATAAAGGGGGAGATCTCCATGGAACGCGGCGGTTGGATCTGGTGGATCGACGACGAATGCATTCAGGAGGATTCCGAATGACGATGAATTTCCAGGAAAGTGAGATCGAATCCGCGTGGTTCGATATCTTCGGCAAGGACGCATACCGCATAATGATCTCCGACATCGCCGACAACTTCCCTCAGAGGAAGAGTGTCAAGGTGGATTACGCGGACATAAACGCCTATAACATCGATTTTGCCATGTTCGTCCTCGACAATCCGGACAAGTGTCTGGAGATCGCCAGGAAGACCGTGATGTCCCTGGTTCCGAACATCAACCGTCCCGGGGACGCCATCAACGTCCGGATATTCAATCTGCCCAGGGATGCCACCGTCGAGATCAGGAACCTCAGGGCGGACCATCTCAGGAGACTGGTCGCCGTGGAGGGTCTCGCAAGGAAGGTCACCACGGTCAAACCCCGTATGACCCATGCGCTGTTCAGGTGCGCCAGATGCGGTGCGGAGATGTGGATGGCACAGCCCGGGATGCTCCTCAAGGAACCCATGATGTGCTCCAACCCCGATGGCGGGTGCAACAAGCAGGCAACCCGTTTCATATTGGATGACAAGGCCTCCGTGTTCATCGATACCCAGAAGATCGAGATCCAGGAGAGTCCGGAGGGCCTCAGGGGCGGTGCACAGCCCGAAAGGCTCACCGGTTATGTCGAGGACGACATCGCCGGAGAGGTCACCGCCGGAAACAGGATCACCCTCAACGGCGTCCTCCGTTCCGTCGAAAAAGGGGACAGGGACAAGTCCACCGTCTTTGAGACGTATCTCGACGTCATTTCCGTCGAATTCGAGCAGCACGAGTACGACGAGATAATAATCACCGAGGAGGACGAGATCCGCATCAGGGAGATGTCCAGGGATCCGAAGCTCTACGACAACATCGTCGCCTCGATCTCACCCACCATCTACGGTCTGGAGAACGTCAAGAGGGCCATCGCCCTCCAGCTGTTCGGCGGATGCCACAAGGAGATGGACGACGGTACCGTCATGAGGGGTGACATGCACATCCTCCTGATGGGAGACCCCGGAGTCGCGAAGTCGCAGCTCCTCAGATACATGAGCATGCTCGCGCCCAGGGGAATCTATGCATCCGGAAAATCCGCATCGGCCGCGGGATTGACCGCAGCCGCCGTCAGGGACGACTTCGGTGACGGGAGATGGACCCTCGAGGCCGGTGCGCTGGTCCTCGCGGACAAGGGTCTCGCATGCATCGACGAGTTGGACAAGATGACGGATCAGGACAGGTCCTCCCTGCACGAGGCGATGGAGTCCCAGAAGATCTCCGTTGCAAAGGCCGGAATCACCGCCACGCTCCAGTGCAGATGCTCCATGCTCGCCGCGGCCAACCCCAAGTACGGAAGGTTCGAGGAGGATGCACCGATTGCGGATCAGATAGATCTGCCTCCGGCCCTGATGTCCCGTTTCGACATGATCTTCGTCCTCACCGACAAGCCCAACGAGAAGCTGGACCGTGCGATCACGGAACACATCCTTTCCGCACATCAGCGCGGACAGGCCCGTATGATCGGTGAGGAGACGGCCATCGACGGTGTGGATGTCCAGGACGTCCTCACCAGGACCAACAAGATCACACCCGTGTACGACGTGGAGATCCTCAGGAAGTACGTCGCGTACTCCAAGCGTCTGAACCCCATCATGACCGATTCCGCGTTCAGGATCATCGAGGACAGCTACATGAGGATCAGGAGTTCCAGCAACAGGGGCAACTCGGTCCCGATCACCGCCAGGCAGCTGGAGGCGTTCGTCAGGCTGTCCGAGGCATCCGCGAAGATGAGGCTCAGCGACACCGTCACCGACATCGATGCCAACCGTGCCGTGGATCTGGTGGAGTATTACCTCAGGAAGATCGCCGGCGACGACGGCGGATTGGACATAGACAGGATCGCATCGGGAACCACCAACAAGGACCGCAGTGCGATCAAGACCGTGAAGACCATTCTGTCCACCCATGGCGGGGATACCGGTCTGTCCCTGGACGAACTCATTCAACACGGTTCGAACGAGGGCATATCCGAATCCGAGTTGGAATCCGTCCTCAACAAGCTTCAGAGCAAGGCGGAGGTCATCAAGACCCCCAGTGGAAAATACAAGAGGGTTTGAAATGTACGTTAGAATTCATGTCCACAGCGACGACGTCATCCTTGCGGCATGTGACGAGGACATCCTCGGCATGACGTTCCGCGGGGATGGGATGAAGATCACCGTCACCGAATCGTTCTACAAGGGCGAATCCCTGGAGAGGGAGGCCTTCGTGGAGAGGATGAAATCCGTCTCCGTCATGAACCTCGTGGGGAACGAGGTCGTACGCATAGCATCCGAAGAGGGTTACGTCTCCCCCGGAAGCATCGTCGAGATCGGCGGGGTCAAACACGCCCAGGTCGTGATGATGTGAGTTTCTGTGTCAAATGCGGGGAGGACTGCGAGGAGTCCCTCAACGGACTCTGTATCTCGTGCTGGCTGGACGGTCGCAAACTCACCTCCGCACCCCATCACGTGGACCTGAGGGTGTGCACCAACTGTGGCGAGTTCAACATCGGCGACAGATGGATCAAGAAGGATCTCCTGGTGGCGGTCCAGGATGCCGCGGCCGATTCGCTCGCGGCCATCCGCGACGTCCGGGTCGTCAACATCGCGATGGATGTGGAGGTCAAGGACGAGTACGTCTACGTGGTGACGATGGATTCCACATGCGATGTGCTCGGTTACGAGGCCCATGACGAGTCCTCGACCATCGTCCGCATCAAGAACAACGTCTGCAGGAGATGCTCCAGGCAGCTCGGCAACTACTACGAATCCATCCTTCAGATCAGGACCGGTTCGAAGGACCTGTCCCCGGAGCTCAGAGAGGAGACCCTCGCCATGGTGGAGAATTCCGTCGCCAGGCAGGCGGCCACCAACAGGTCCCTCTTCATCACCAAGATGGAACTGGTCACCGGCGGTGTGGACGTGTACCTGTCGTCCATGTCCCTGGGCAAATCCCTGGCACGCGAACTCTCCGATGCGTATTGCGCCGAGTTCAAGGAATCCCCTAAACTGGTCGGTCAGACCACCGACGGGCAGGACATGTACCGTCTTACCTATCTGGTCCGTCTTCCGGAATACCATGTGGGGGACATCGTGATCCACAACAAGCGCTTCTGCAAACTCATCCGCGTCTCCGGAAACGGCGGTCGCGTCATCGATCTGATGGATTTCAGGGAGAAGGCCGTCAGGAGGGCGGACATGTCGGAGATCAGACTGTATGAGAAGTCCTCCGAACTGAGGGAGGCCACCGTCATCAACCGTTCCGGATCCGAGGTGCAGGTCCTCCATCCCGACAACTACTCCACAGTGGACCTCCGCATTCCGGAGGGATACGAACCCGGCGATTCCGTCAGGGTCGTCACCATCGACGACGTCCTTTACATGGTTCCTTGAACCGCTCTTTTTCACGGGGTGGGTCGGAACGTCTCCCCATCCCGTTACCAAACTATTAAAACCGTCAGTGCTAACGAACGGTCATGATAAAACTGCCCGAGCCCGTGGAGGACATAGTCGTGAATCTCCTCCGTCTTGCGAACACCAAACTTCCAGCCGATGTGGGTTGGGCCCTGGAGGCCGCCGCCGGGTGGGAGACGGGGGACATAGCCCGTACGCAGCTCGGAGCCATCATGGACAACGTCAAGAAGGCCGAACACATGGGACGTCCCATGTGTCAGGATACCGGAATCCCGGTGTTCTACGTCCGTGGAAGGTTCGATTCCACCATCGTGGCCCAGATTTCCAAGGGTGTGGAGAGGGCGACCAGGGAGATCCCCCTCAGGCCCAACACCGTCGACCCCCTTTCCAGGGAGAACGACGGTTCCAACCTCGGCGAGGGTATGCCCATCATCCACTACATCCCCACCGACGACGATTTCACCGAGATCACCGTCCTTCCCAAGGGGGCCGGTTCCGAGAACATGACCCGTCTCGCCATGTTGAATCCCGCGGATGGCGTCGAGGGCGTCAGGAGGTTCATCATCGATTCCGTCCTCGATGCCGGCGGACGCCCCTGTCCCCCCTCCATCGTGGGTGTCGGAATAGGCGGAACCTCCGACAAATGCGTGGAGATGGCCAAGGAGGCGCTCCTCTCGCCCCTCGATTCGGAGAATCCCGATCCCGTTCTCGCCAAGATGGAGGAGGACGTGTTCGTTGCATTGAATTCGTCCGGACTCGGACCCATGGGACTCGGGGGCTCCACCACCGTCCTCGGAGTCAAGATCCGCAAGGCGTTCTGTCACACCGCCAGTCTTCCCGTGGCGGTGAACATCGGATGCTGGGCTACCAGGAGGGCTTCCGCAAGGATCTCCGACGAAGGTGTGGAGTACTCGCAGGGGGTGGACTTCTGAAGACCCTCAACACCCCTCTTTCCGAGCAGGATGTCCGTTCATTGAAGCTGGGGGAGACCGTGTACGTCTTCGGCCCCGTCATCACCGGAAGGGACGAGATGCACATCCGTGCGATCGAGAGGTCCGTGGCAGGCGAGGATGTCCCCTCGGACATCGAAGGTGCGGTCCTGTTCCATTGCGGACCGATCATGGTGCAGAGGGAGGACGGCACCTGGGCGGTCGTCGCCGCCGGACCCACGACATCCGCCAGGATGAACAAGCTGGAGCCCGAGATGATCCGCAGGTTCGGCATCAGGGCGATAATAGGGAAGGGCGGGATGTCGAAGGATGTGGCCGAGGCCATGCGCGAGGTCGGTTGCGTCTACCTGGCGGCCACCGGTGGGGCGGCCATATCCCTTGCGGAGGGTCTCAGCAGATGTACCGGTGTGGAATGGCTCGATCTCGGAATGGCGGAGGCCATGTGGAGGTTCGAGACCGAGAGGTTCGGTCCGCTCATCGTGGCCATGGATGCCGAGGGCAACAGCCTGTACGAACAGGTCGCCTCGTCCATCGTCAGGATCTGAGGTCGTCCTCGCGATTCTCTTCGATCTCCATCTCATCGGGATAGTCGATGGCCACGATGTCCGAGTGCTTGTTCTGGGTCATCCTGTAGAGGATGAATCCGACGCACAGGATCAGGGTGATGACCCCTATCCCGATGACTTCGAACGTATGGGGGAGGTTCAACCCCAGGAACGCGGTGTTGACGTTCATCGTCATGACGACCGTATAGGACTCCTGTTCCGAGGGGTCCACGATCATGGGTTCGGAGTGTTCGAATCCGGAACATGCGACGTTGAGTTCGTAACTTCCGTATGGACATTCTATCGAGAAATATCCGTTGGAGTCGGTGTATGTGGTGTACACCCTTCCGTTGGAGTTCGTTATCGTCACGAGGGCGTTGTTCAATTTTATGATCGTGCCCCCCGCATCGCCGGTCACCTGTCCGTAGATGCTTCCGACCGTGGCGCCCATGGCGATCGGATGGTCCCCCGTGGCGAGGGAACTCAATGCATATGCACCGTTCTCGTCAGGTTCGATCCCGTTCAGATCATAGGCTATGATGTCGTGGTCGTAATTGGGCCTGCTCATGGTCGAAGGCAGGGTCTTGATGGCGTAACCCTCCTTGTGGAATGTGAGGAAACCGCTTTTGGAATTCGTTTTGAATTCGAAGCGACCCTCCTCGTCCGACACGACCTCCATCATAGGGGTGCCCAGGAACGTCGATACTTTGACGCCCTCCAGGGGGGCGTTGTTCATGTCGTCGGTGATGGCTGCGATGTACCCGTACACGGTGTATTCCTCCGCGGCATCGGAGTCCCACGCCATGGCAGGAAGGGCCAGGGGCGCGGACAGAAGAATCATGGCGATGACCATGGGGAATATTCCGTATCTCATGGTTGCGTAACCATGGTCGTCCGTATTATATTTTGCAGTTGTCCGTGTCGAGCATGTCAATCCGATAATACAAAGGATTAATAACGCAGGCTTCGTTGGCTTTACGATTGTTTCCATGATTGAGAGGATTGACAGGGTATACAGCAAGGATGAGGTGATGGGCATGATGGAGCCGCTCATCTCCACATGGTTCGATGAGAGGTTCGACGACCTCACGATCCCCCAGGCGATGGCCATTCCGGTGATCCACAGGAGGTCCAGCGTACTGGTGTCCTCGCCCACGGGTTCCGGAAAGACCCTCACGGCGTTCACCAGCATCATCAACGAATTGACCCGTTATGCCAGGGAGGGAACTCTGGAAGAGAGGGTGTATTGCATCTACGTATCCCCTCTGAAGGCGCTTGCCAACGATGTCAACCGCAATCTCAACACCCCCCTCGCCGAGATGAGGGAGGTCGCCGAACGTCATGGGATGAACGTGCCCGACATCCGCGTGGCGGTCCGTTCCGGGGACACCCCCCAGAACGAGAGGCAGAAGATGGTGCGTCATCCTCCGCACATCCTCATCACGACACCCGAGAGTCTCGCACTCATCCTCGCTGCACCAAAGTTCAAGGAGGCGTTCAAGAAGGTCGAATGGATCATCCTCGACGAGATCCACGACATCTGCGATTCCAAGAGGGGTGCATTCCTCTCGCTCACCCTGGAGCGTCTGAGACATCACTGCGAATCCGATTTCACCAGGATAGGTCTTTCCGCGACGTTGGCCCCCATCGAGGCCATAGCCTCCTATCTCGTCGGATGCAATCCCGACGGCACCACCAGGGATGTGGTCCTGATAGAATCGGGTTCCCGCAAACAGTTGGACCTGAGGGTCATATGTCCCACCGACGATATGACCGCCCTGTCGTCCGATGTCGTCAATTCCATGATGTACGACACCCTTCACGAGCTGGTGTTGCAACATGAGACCACACTCGTGTTCACCAACACCCGTTCCGGTGCGGAGAGCGTCGTCTACAAGTTGAAGGAGAGGGGCCTTGAGAACATAGAGGTCCATCACAGTTCCCTGAGCAAGGAGATCAGACTCGATGTGGAGGAGCGTCTGAAACGCGGCGAGATCAAATGCGTGGTCTCATCCACGTCCCTGGAGTTGGGTATAGACATCGGTTCGGTGGACCTGGTCTGCCAGATCGGTTCCCCGAAATCCGTGGCCAAGGGTCTTCAGAGGATCGGAAGGAGCGGACACAGTTTCGGAAAGGTCGCCAAGGGAAGGCTCCTGGTGTTCGATCCGGACGATCTCGTGGAGTGTGCCGTCATGTGTCGTGCCGCCCATCGCGGGGACATAGACAGGGTCGGAATCCCCGAGAACTGTCTGGACGTCCTTTCGCAGACCGTCGTCGGCATGAGTCTCGACAGCAGATGGGACGTCTCGGAGGCCTACGATGTGGTGAAGGGGGCCTACTGTTACCGTGATCTGCCGCGCAAGGATTTCGACAACGTCCTGCGCTATCTGGGCAGCAAGGACGATTTCGAAGGTGTCTACTCCAAGATATGGTACGATGCCGAACAGGGGCAGTTCGGAAAGAAGAAGGGTTCCCGCATGATTTACTTCATGAATCTGGGGACCATCCCCGAGGAGGCCAACTACAGGGTCGTGACGAGTCACGGTTCCACCGCGGGTGAGCTTTCGGAGAAGTTCGTGGAGAGGCTCTCCCCGAGAGACGTATTCGTGCTGGGGGGAAGATCCTACGAGTTCGTCCGTTCCAAGGGCATGACGGCCTATGTGAAGGAGGCCAACGGCCGTAAACCCACCGTCCCGTCCTGGGCGGGGGAGATGCTGCCCCGCAGTTTCGACCTTTCCATGGACATAGCCCGTTTCAGAAGGGAGATGTCGTCCCGCATACAGATGGAGGATCGGGACGCCATCACCGGTCTTATGGAGGAGTTCGATGTCAACGAGGGTTCCGCCAGGAGCATGCTGTCCTATTTCAGGGAGCAGCATGCGGTGTCGGGATTCATTCCGGATTGCGACGTCCTTGCCGTGGAGGAGTACATCGACCCCTCCGGGAATCAGAAGCTCGTGTTCCATTTCCCCTTCGGACGCAGGGTGAACGACGCCCTGTCCCGTGCATACGCGTACAGGATGTCAGGTCTCATGGGTGCCAACGTATCCGTCACCATCTCGGATGACAGTTTCATGCTCGGGTGTCCCCGCAAATTCGACCTTTCACGCATCGTCGGCCTGGTGACCGCCTCCGAACTGGATCCCGTCCTGAGGAAGTCCCTCAAGGATTCCGAGATATTCAAACTGAGATTCAGGCACACCGCCGCACGCAGTTTCATGATCCTCCGCAATTACATGGGCCGTCCCATATCCGTGAACAGGCAGCAGGTCCGTTCCACATACCTCCTGGAGACCCTCGGCGACATGGAGAACGTCCCGGTCATAGAGGAGACCTACAGGGAGGTCCTGGAGGACGACATGGACATCAAGAACGCGAAGGTCGTCCTGGACATGATCGGTTCCGGTGGGATGAGGGTGGAGGTCATCCCGTACAAGGGCACCCCGTCCCCGTTCGCGCATTCCGCCATACTGTCGGGATTCTCCGACATAGTCCTGATGGAGGACCGTTCGGCCCTTCTGAGGGAGTTGCACAGGAAGGTCCTGTACCGTGCCCTGGGGGATTCGGTCAACGAATTCGAATTCACGGAGGACCAGATAATCCCCTATTATGCACAGAAGCCCTCCAGGATCGCATGCAAGGACGACATCCCCCGCCTTCTCCTGCAGACCGGTCCCCTCCAGGCCATACGTGAGAGGGGCAGGAACATCTACACGTACACGGACGAGGACAAGAAGACCGTCGACGGATGGGTCAGGGAGCTCCTCCGCGAAGGCAGGATCGGCACCGTGTACATGGACGACGTCCACATCATGGAGTCCTCCGAGATCCCCTGGTATGCCGCCGCCACCCGCAGGCACAGGGAGTTGAACGATCTGGATTCGCAGGTCCTCGAGTACATGTCCCAACCCTCCACGATAGCCGAGATAGCCGCGGAGGTGGAGGCCAGCGAGGACGCCGTGTCCAGATCGCTCAGGAAACTGGAGTCCATGTACATCGTCTCACGCGTGGATGTGGATGGAAGGGGCAAGTGGACGTTCGATCTGGTGGAATACCCGGAGATAGACCGTTTCGAGGCCATCGACCGCATAATGCTGCGCTTCCTGGAGTGTTTCGCACCCACGACCGTTCCGGAGGCGGCATACGCGCTGTCCGTACCGGACGACGATGCACGGGCATCCCTGGAATCACTCACGGCCTCCGAGGAGGTCGTCAAGGGAAGGTTCCTGATATCCGAGAACGACCAGTACATGCTGAAACTGGACCACATGAGGCTCCGTTCCGGCAACAGGAACTCGTTCGATTACGATACGGTGGAGAGGTACAGGTTGTCCAAGGGCGGCAGTTTCGAGTCCATCAGGGATTATTTCGAATTCTACGGGAGTGCCGGCAACGAATTGGACGTGTACAACAGGGTTCCGGAATTCGATCTGGCCAACTGGTACGCCATGAGGGACGACGGCGACCTGCTTCTCGGAAGGTTCGTCAGGGGCAAGGTCAGATACGTCCTCAAGGAGGACGGAGACCGTTTCGCCACGCTCAGGCACGAGGACATACAGCAGGATGACCTGAGGGTCCTCAACATGATAGACGGAATGGGATGCGCCACCATGCGTCAACTCCTGTCCGAGATGAATATGGAGAAGGAGGAGCTCAAGGAGCGCATATCCCGTCTGGACCGTTCGTTGCTCATCATACGCGCCTTCGACGAGAAGGAGGACTGGGGCACCGAGAACACGTACGCCCCGTACCGCCCATCCGAACCGGAGGGGGATTCCGCCAGGATCCTGTTGGAACAGGCCATCCGTGCATACGGACCCATACCCTCCAATGCACTGAGGTTCATGGTGGACCTTCCCCTGGACATCATCGAGGGTCTCGCATCGGACATCGGTGCCGTCGTGATCAGTGTCGGCGACGGGCAGGTCCCCATGTTCGTCATGCCCGACGAGTTGCCGTTGTTGGAGGACGTGTCCGATGTCCGGCATCCCGTGAGGATACTGTCCCTCTCCGATCCCGACCTCGGGTCCCGTTGGGCGGAGATCGCATCCCGTTACGGGGACAAATGGATCTACCCCGTGGTGAGGGGTACCCAGGTCCTGGGTGCCATCGAGATGTGGGAGATGTCCGGATGCATCGAGATACGCGGGATAGACCTGGACGACCACGGTCTTCTCGGGGAGTTCCTGGATGCCGTCGACCACATGATGGGATTCTACAGGATGAAGGGCACGGACATCGTCCGCATAAGGGAGGTGTTCAACACCGATGCATCCCAGCTCGAGTCCGGAATCCGTGACGTTTTGTCGGAGAAGGGATACCACAGGATCAGTGGGTTCTATGCCAAGGGGAGGATGGTTCCGTGGACGATGTCCGAACCCGAGATGGTGTCGTACGTGTTCCGTAGACAGAGGGTTCCCAGGAACAACCGTTATCAGACCGTCATGGAGGCCGTCGCCGACAGGGGATACATACGCGGGGACCAGGAGATCCTCACCCGTGTGGTGGAGAGGACCACGATGAAGAAGCAGATGGAGAAGGGGTATCTGATGAAGATGACCCTCACACCGTCGTTCCAGGGTTACGCCACCCGGGACACCGCATGGCTCTATCGTGCGTCCAAGGGATACGTCCCCGAGAAGGAGGCCCGCGATGTGATCGCCGTGATAAAGGACAGGCAACCCCTGTCCAAGAAGGACATAATCGACAACTCCCCGTATTCCGCGGACAGGACATCCGACATAATATCGGAACTTTCCCACAACTCCGTGTTGTATCAGGATTCGGATTCCCTGTACAACCTGGTGCAGCTCAAGGAGATGGAACAGTACGATGCACAGAAGGAGGTTGCGAGGAGGTTGTTCCACGAGTTCGGGATGTTTTCCGCGGAGACCATGTCCCAGTTCCTATCCGCACGCATGTCCGTGACCCGCAGGATCCTGTCGGATCTGGAGGACGAGGGTCTGGTCGTGAAGGGATTCCTGGTCCGTGACGATCCGGTGTTGAGGTGGATGATCTCGGAGGATGTGGGCAAAAGGGTGGAGAGGATCACCGATTCCTTCGTTCTCAACACCCAGGACAACCTTCACGTATATCTTCGCGACATCATCAAGCGGGAGACCGGATCGTCCAAGGCGGTAATATTCAACGGTTCGCGCATCGTGGGTTCGTTCAAGGGAAAGCTCTGTTCCTCCGGTGTCAAGGTGGAGGAGTTCGAGGGTACCGATGGTGCGGCCCGCATACTCAAGGAGACCGCCCAGGCGCTAGGCCAGAGACTCGATTCCCAAAGGGAAAGGGAGGACGACGATTGGGACGTCTCGGAGTTCTACATGAAGGTGAATCCCGGGGCCTGATCCGCGAAGGGCGGGCTGTTTCGATAACTTTGGTTACATCAAAGGTCTATTTTGGACCAGTTAACACAAGTTAAAATACTATATCGTGATAGTCCGTCCATGAAGATTCCCTGTGAATTGATCGTATGGTACGTCCTTCCCATGATACGCAGGGAGGTCTCCAAAGAGCTCGTCTACGTCCACGGCATGTCCCAGGCCGAGGTCGCCCGCAGGTTCGGAGTCACGGATGCAGCCATATCCCAATATCTCAAGAAGAAGAGGGGAGGGAACCCCCAGATCGAGGACGATCCCCTTTTCGACGTCTTCAGCAGCGAGATCAAGGAGTCCGCCCTCAGAATCGCGGAGGATTCCGCGGATTTCAGCGTGGAGATGTGCAGACTCTGCGGCGTAGTCAAGAGGATCGGTCTCCTGGACAGGATATATCAGATTCAGACCGGTGCCCCTGCACCCCGTTGCGTGTGCACCCCCGTCGACGAGTTATAAATTCGCTGTGATACAGGTACTCCTGGGCGTATCCGGCATATCTCCCGAACAGTTTCCTTCCGTATTCGGAGACCTTCCTGTACGAACCCGTCACCCCGTACACCGTCTCCATGACGTTGGATATCCTCGCATCTATTGGGAATGCCGAGAGGTGTCCGTAGGCGAACAGTGCGACGCAGTCGGCCACCTTGGGGCCTATCCCGTTCACACCCATCAATTGTCCGATGCAATCCTCGTAACCGCATTCAGTCAGTGCATCGGGATCGAAATCCCCCGTCTCCACGCGGTTCGCGAACTCCAGGAGTCTGGGTTCCCTGAACCCCAGTCTGCATCCCTTGATCTCGTCGCTTCTGTCCAGGATCTCCCCCGGGGTCGGGAACGCGTGCCTTTCGCCCAGATCCTTTCCGAACGTGTCGCATACCGATTCCACCATCTTTCCGATACGGGCGACGTTGGCGTTGGTTGCGAGGATGTATGTCGCGGTGCATTCCCATCTGTCCTGTTTCAGTATCCTCAACCCCGGGCATGCATGTGCCAGCGTTCCGACGTAGGAATCGTTGGATGATATCTCCGATATGATTTCCGTCAGGTCGTCACAGGTTCTGAGGTAGGTTTCGATCCTGTTCCGATCACTGGTTCCGATGACTTCGGTCCCTTCGGGGGACGGTCTCATGGTGATGACGGAGTCCCCGATGACCCCCTGCCATGAACCGTCGTCGTTCCTCCTCCACCTGTGGGCCTGTCCGCATCCCAATGTGGAGTCCAGATCTATGTCGGTGCGGATGAGCATGGGTGCGGATGACCTTGGAGGTAGATATTCGTTATATCCACGCAACCCATACGGTATCCCATGAGATTCGGTCCGGCAGGATACCCCTCCGCAGGAAAGACCCCGGAGGGTTCGTTGGAATACACAAGGAAACTCGGTTTGGATGCCCTGGAGGTGGAGTTCGTCAGGGGCGCCCGCATCAAACCCGAGAGGGCCCAGGTGGTCGGGGCCAAGGCCAGGGAACTGGACATCAGGCTCAGTTGCCACGCACCCTATTTCATCAGTTTCAATTCGGATTCCCAGGAGACCAGGGACAAGAGCATAGGGTGGGTCATGGACACCGCCCGTGCCGCACACAACCTGGGGGCATACATCATCGTCATCCATGCCGCATCATACGGCAAATCCCCCGAGACCGCGCTCCCGTCCGTCATCGAGGGGTTGACGAAGTGCAAGAACCTTCTCGACGACGAAGGTATCAAGGACGTCATCCTCGGGGTGGAGACCATGGGCAAGCTGGGGCAGTTCGGAACCCTGGACGAGATCGAGAAGGTCATGGATAGCGTCGACGGGGTCCATCCGGTCCTTGATGTCGCACATGTCCATGCGAGGGGACAGGGGCGTCTCAGGACGGAGAGGGACATGCAGGAACTCATCGATCAGTTCTTCCCCCTTTGCGGGGACATAGCGCATTTCCACATCAGTTGCATAAAGTACGGTGCCAAGGGGGAGATATCCCATCTTCCGTTGGAAACAAAGGAGCCGGATCTCCAGCTGTTGGCGGATGTTCTGGAGGATTCCAAGCAGGAATGCACCTTCATATGCGAATCCCCGCTCATCGAGAAGGATGCGGTGGTCTTCAGGGACATGTTCCCCGCATTCCGCAGGTGAACGGACACGGACGGTGCGGAAAACCAATCCGTCCGTGGTACTTTTTTTATAATACGATTTTATAATCCCGCCCAACGCCACTGTGGCCTAGCGGTAGGGCAACGGTTTCGTAAACCGTCGGTCGGGGGTTCGATTCCCTCCTGTGGCTCCATATTCTCATTTCATCCGTCGTTTCATTCCCCGTTTTGGTTCCATTCTATTATGAAGTACATAGAATATGTTATATTCTGTTGACATGTTATGGTTGTCCGAGGGTTGCAACGTGACCGCACGCTGCTTCCTTTAAGTCACGGTGGTGATGAAGTGGTGTTCATGGTGAAATTGGTATCATCATATCCCGAAATGAAAACGAAAGGATACGAGGTTGCGGACAAGACCATGCTTATCGAGGATCTGTTGGAGTCCACAGGCATGTCATCGTTGTATCTGCGTCCCCGCAGGTATGGGAAGACCCTTGCGGTCTCCATGTTGGATTCCTTCCTGAACATGAGGTACGAGGGCAACAACTGGTTCGAGGGCACCGAGATCATGGGATGTCCCGATGCGAAGGAGCACATGAACGCATACCCTGTGATCAAACTGGATCTCAAGGGCATGTCCGACACGGGATTTCCCGAGACCGTGGAGTCCCTGAAGGAGATCATGGCCAACCAATGCTCCCTGTTTCCGGAACTCTTCGAGTCCGGCAGGGTGGACCGTGGCATTCTGGGAATTCTCGAGGAGATAAGAAACCGCACCTGTGGCATCGCAACACTCCACCGTTCCGTCTTAACCCTGTCCATGGCGTTGTCGATACACTACGGGACCAGGGTGGTCCTCCTGATCGACGAATACGACGCCATCCTGAATTCCACGGCGATGAAACCGTGGCATGAGGATGTCCTGGGCCTGATGAGGAATTTCCTCTCATCGGCACTCAAGACCAACGATTACCTCCTTTTCGGATTCATGACCGGTGTGACGGAGATGGGAAAGGCATCCATCCTGTCCGGGTTGAACAACCTGTATGTGAACGATGTGACCTGTGACGACTATCCCGAGAGGTTCGGTCTCACGGAATCCGAGGTCAGGACCTGGTGCAGGAAGAAGTCCTTGGAATGCGACAGGGACGAGGAGGACATCTTCAGGGAGATCAAGGAGTGGTACGACGGATACACCTTCGGGGAGACCCGTGTGTTCAACCCATGGAGTGTCGTGAACTATCTCGGAAGCATGAGAGCCAGGCCGTATTGGGTGAATTCCGGCTCCACGGAGATCGTACAGGATCTCCTGTCCACCCACATGCACACGTTGCATGACGCACTCAACAAATTGGCATCATGCCAACCCGTGGTGTCCGTGATGCGTTCCGGGGTGACCTACGCCTCCCTTCGCGACAATCCATCCAACGTGTTCACATATCTCGCCATGTGCGGTTATCTGACCGTGCAGGGCGAGTGGGATTATGCGGAATTCAGAATCCCGAACAAGGAGGTCCGTATGATGTTCAGGGATCTTCTGCATCAGACGTCCGGAATCAGTGAACCCCAGATCAGGATGAGGATGCTCGCCGATGCGTTGCTGGGTGCCGATCTGGAAGTACTCCCCTCATGCATAGACGAGGTGATCATGGACTTCTTCACGGGATACCATCCCCGTACGGAGGAGGGATATCAGACGATGATCGCCGCATGTGCGTTCAGTCTCGGTGCGGATTTCGAGGTGAAGACCGAATACCCGTCCGGAAAAGGTCGTGCCGACGTGTGGATACGCAGAATACGGGGTTCCGGCGTCAACATGGTCATGGAGTTGAAGAAGCTCCAGGACGGGGACGATCCGTATGAATCCGCGGAGGAGGCTCTGGCACAGATACTGGGGAAGCGTTATACCCGCACTCTGAAGGGAAGGACCCTCGTCTACGGAATCGCACTCGGGGGAGGAGTCCCCGTTCTGAGGTTCCGTGAGTTGTCCGATCCGTTCTCAGCCCTGTGAGGGGGATTCCCAGAAGATCAGCTTCATGGAGTTCTCGGCCCTGTAGTGGATGATGCCGTCGTCGGAGTCGGGTTCCAGAATGGAACGGGCCACCTCCCCGATGTCCACATCGACATCGAACCCTCTGAAGGAGGCCCTTTCCTTCTCGACGAGCTCCTCGATGGTAAAGTCCCTCTCCACCACGGTGCTCAGGAACTCCACGGTGGGATTCCTCCCGTTCTCCCTCAACCAATCCTGTGTGGCGGTGGATCTGCGGCCCTCGTAGCCGTAGTCCCTGCCCAATTCCCTCCAGATCTCCGCATGGAGGTCGTCCCCGTGGTTCTCCAACCACGATACCAGGAC
This sequence comes from Candidatus Methanomethylophilaceae archaeon, assembly GCA_017507885.1. GTDB lineage: Archaea > Thermoplasmatota > Thermoplasmata > Methanomassiliicoccales > Methanomethylophilaceae > Methanoprimaticola. The sequence goes on from JAFVZY010000124.1 coordinate 40,011, forward strand.
GCAATGCCCTTTGGAATCCGCCTCCATGCGTTCCATGGATGCGGGGGACCCCGTACCGGGGCAGAGGGTGGCGATGCACATGTCGTAGTTCTTCGATGGGGCATGGGCGTTCCAATCCCCGTCCATGCGCCTGATATTGGTCAGTCCCAATTCCGAGGCACGGGTGAAGAGACGGTCCAGCATCCTCGGGGAGGTGTCGAGACAGGTCAGGCTGGAAACCTTCGGCGCCAGTTCCAGGGAATAGGTTCCGGGACCGGAACCTATCTCCAGGACCTCGCTGTCGGAATCGATGATCCCTTCGGAAACCAGTCTCTCCACGATCCTGCGGGGTATGTCCCCCTGTTGGAATCCGGAATACTGCGATGCGTAGTTGTCCCAGAATTCAAGGGTCTGGGCGTATGTGAGTCCCTCTCCGTCGAACGGGTGTTTAGTGCTCATGATCGTGATGATGGTGATGCGGGCGGTGGTGGTTGTGTCCCCCTACCCCTGCACCCACCAGGTTGTCGTACTGGGGTTGATTCCTTTTGGGGATGACGATGGGTTGTCCGTCGTGGTCGATGACGTCCACCTCTATGCCGTAGACCCGTCTGATGGTCTCCGGCGTGATGACCTCGTTCCCTCCGTAGGCGACCACTTCCCCGTTCTTCATGAAAAGGTACCTGTCCGAGTAGTATGTGGCCAGGTTGATGTCGTGCATGGTCATCACCGTGCATATCCCGTGTTCCTTCACCACGTGATGCACCATCCTCATGGTGATGTGCTGGTTGGCGATGTCCAGGTTGTTCGACGGTTCGTCGAGGATCAGGAGGCTGGGTTCCTGCGTTATGGCCCTTGCGATCTGCACCTTCTGGAACTCCCCTCCGCTGATCTCGTCGACATAGGAGAGGGACATGTCCTGCAGCCCCAGGGATTCCATCACGCTCCATGCGATCTCCATGTCGTTCTCCGACATGGACCAGTCCACATGGGGTCTTCTCCCTATGAGTACGGAATCGAACACGGTGGTGTGGGTGGCGTTGGTCTTTTGGGGGACGTAGGCCACCTTGCGGGCCAATTCCTTGGGGGACATGGACGACACGTCCTCCCCGTCTATCCTGATGCTTCCGGACGATGGTTTGTGGAGGTTGCATATGCATTTGAGAAGGGTCGTCTTCCCGACCCCGTTCGGTCCAAGGATGGACACTATGGTGTTGTTCTCGGTGTCGAAGGACACCTTCTTCAGGATCTCCCTGCTGTCGTAGGAGAAGCACACGTCTTCGATTTCGAGCACCTTCATTCGGATCCCCCCGTTTTCCTTCTGAGGAACGATGCCACTGATGCGTTCCTTCTTCTGTAACCCCTTACGAGCAGGTACAGGAACAGGGGCCCTCCGAGGAACGATGTCACGATTCCCACGGGCAGGGTGAAATCGGCGATGTTCTGACCTATGCAGTCCGAAACCACCAGGATCAGCGCCCCCATTATCATGGAACCCACGAGGACGTGCCTGTGGTCGTTCCCGAGGAATCTTCTGACTATGTGTGGGCCCAGGAGCCCTATGAATGCTATGATCCCCATGAACGACACGACGATGGCCGTGAGCATGGATGCGAGTATCAGCGATGCTATGCGCAGTCCGTTGACGTTTATCCCGAGGGAGGAGGCTACATCGTCCCCCACGTCGAGGGCGTTGTAGTCCAGCCTGTGGTACAGGAAGTAGACGCATGCGACGAGCGTCACCGCCGCGATGAGGTACAGCTGTTCCATCGAGGCCTTGCCCATGTCCCCGAACTGCCAGAACACGATGGTGGACAGGGCGTATTCGTTGTACATGTACTGAAGGAGGCTGATCCCCGCGGAGAATATGGACGACAGGGCGACTCCCGCCAGGACCATGGTCTCGGGACTCACCTTCGTGATCTTCACAAGGACGATGATGATGCCGGTGGCGATCATGGCCCATGCGAATGCGCTGACGGTGACTATGATCGGATTGTCTATGACCACCGATGCGGTGCTCTGACCCGCGATGAGTCCCCCTCCCAGGACGACGATTCCGATGGAGGCGCCGAACGCGGCGGCATTGGAGATTCCAAGGGTGTACGGGGATCCCAGGGGGTTCCTGAGCACACACTGCATCACGGCACCCGCCACACCCAATGCTATGCCTGCCAGCAATGCGGAGAGGATACGGGGGATTCCGAGGCCCCATACGAGGGTCTCGTCGATGTAATCGTTCGAGGGGTTGTCGCGGTCGAAGACGATTCTCAGCAGATCCCCCATGGCCACCTCGGTGTTGAAACCCAGGGCCAGGAAAGAAGCCAGAACCGTCATGGCGATCAATGCCGCGATGAACAGCGTTTTTCTTCTGTTATGGGCAATGAACCCCTTTATTCCCTCGTCACTCATCATCGTCACCGGGTGTACACCCCTCCCGTAGGAGGGGGTTTTTAAAATCTTTACGTGTAGGAGAGATTTCCATCGGAGTCGATGGAAACGGTTCCGCTGATCGGGTTCCCCTTGGCTACGAGGTACAGCGAGTTCATGTCGTCGAAGATGGACGTGTTCTCCCCTGGGAGTGGTGCGATGTAGTTGTTGATTGCCGAGATGTTCCTGTTGGAATAGGGGGTTCCGTAGAACAGGTTGTAGACGTTGTCGATCCTATCCTCCAGTTCGGAATCGGAGAGGACATCGTCACCGTAGGCCTGGTTCATCATCTGATACGCGATCACGAAGATGGTGTCGTAGTTGATTCCGGTCCAGATGTATGGTGCCACGAGATAGGCGTCCTTTCCCTGGAACATCCTGAGGATTCCCTTGGCGTCGTTGGTGTTGTTCTGGGAGTATCCGGACGCGTCCACGAACAGGATGGTGTCGTCCTCGATGTTGGATCCGATGTCGGATGCCTTGTAGGTCTTCACGCCGGATCCGCTGTAATCGACCTTTCCGGAGAGGATGTTCTCGAGTCCGGCCAGTTCGAAGGGGATGTAGTACGGGATGGAACTGTCGATGCCGTGTGCCCCGTTGTATGCGAGGGATCCGATGTATGCGCTCCGTTTGTCGGTTATCCCGGATGTGAGGGACAGGCAGTCCTCGACGAGGGTCGAGAATGCGGATTTCAGCTGTTCGCCCCTCTCCTCCATTCCGAACGCGGTGGCGAGGACGTCGATCTGCCTCTCCAAATCGTCGGTGATCCCCAGACCGTCCCTCTCGAGGAATGTGTAGATGTAACCGATGGCCACGGTGTTGATCCCCCCTGCCTCGATCTGTTCCATCTCGTTGCGATAGTCGTTGTAGAATGCTTCCGGTACGACCATTATGGATGGTTTCAGTTCCAGGATGGTGCGTACGTCATCCGTGGTTATGCCGCAATTGGTGTGGGTGAAGTATTTCCTCGCCGCATCACCGGAGGAGAGTTTCGCGGAATCCCCTCCTTCGATGTCCACCTGGGCGCGACCCACGTACATGAACGATTTCCCGAGGTAGTTCGTCATGTCGTTCTGATCCACCATCACGCATTTGTCGGCGAGTCCGAAATAGGTGACCCATCTGAAGGAGTCCTGTCCAACCGCTACGATGCCGTCATCGAAGTTCTCCACAGGTACGATTTCCCGACCTGCGAAATCCCCGGAATCGTCTCCGGAATCGTTCATAATGAGAAAGCCTGCACATGCCACGGCGACCACTGCGATGCCGAGCACGAGGGGGATCTTCATGTCCATGGTCGTCGAACCGTGCCGGTGGTAAATAATACTATCCAAAAATTCGTGTTACTATAGTATGTCGTGAATAACAACAGGTATTACCAGAAGGTTTGGGAAGGGGATTCACCCCTTCCATGGGCGTTCAAGCACCCTTTTTCATGTATGTGTTGACGATCTTGATCGCGCACACATCCCCACACATGGAGCAACCCTCGTTCTCCTCCGTGCATCCACGTGCCCTGTATCTGCGTGCCTTGTCGGGATCTATGCAGGTGTCGAACATGGTGTTCCAATCCAGTTCCTTCCTGGCCTTGGCCATCCTGCTGTCCCTCTCGCCTCCGATCCCCCTGCACAGGTCCCCGACATGTGCGGCGATCTTGGATGCGATGACACCCTCCCTGACGTCATCCACATCGGGAAGCGACAGGTGTTCGGCGGGCGTGAGATAGCACAGGAAATCCGCCCCGTTCTGTGCCGCGACGGCACCTCCGATGGCACCGACGATATGATCGTATCCGGGCGCGATGTCCGTGACCAGGGGTCCGAGGACGTAGAACGGTGCGTTGTCGCACATCCTCTTCTGGATCTGCATGTTCATGGGCACCTGGTTGAGGGGAACGTGTCCCGGTCCCTCCACCATGCTCTGTACACCCGCCTCCCTGGCCCTTCTGACCAGGTGTCCCAGGGTCATAAGCTCGGTGATCTGCGCCTGATCGGAGGCGTCGTCTATGCATCCGGGTCTGAACCCGTCCCCCAACGACAGTGTGAATTCGTATTTGCGGGCCATTTCCAGGAGGTAGTCGAAGTTCTTGTACAGGGGGTTCTCCTCCTGGTTGTGAAGGATCCATGCGGTGAGGAACGACCCTCCCCTGGAGACCACATCGGTGGTTCTTCCGCATCTGTTCAGCCATCCGACGCTCTCCCTGGTGATTCCGCAGTGGACGGTCATGAAATCCATCCCATCCTTGGCGTGTTTCTCGATTCCGTCGAATATGTCGTCCTCGGTCATCTCGACCACGGCGTTTCTTCTGGCGGCGGTGAGGCCGGTCTGATAGATCGGGACGGACCCCATCATGACCGGACATTCCTTGAGGAGTCTCGCCCTGATGGCATCGATGTCCCCTCCTGTGCTCAGATCCATGACCGCATCGGCTTCGTATTTCAAAGCGACCTTGAGCTTCTCCAATTCGGCATCCAGGTCCACGATGTCACGGGACGTCCCGAGATTCACGTTGATCTTTATCGAAAGCCCCTCACCGATTCCCGCAGGTTCCGGATCGTGTACCGGGTTGCAGGGTATGCATATGCGTCCTGCCGCGACACCGCGTCTGATGACCTCGGGTTCGACTCCTTCTTTCTCAGCGACCTTTTTGATGAGAGGGGTGACGCCCCTCCTCGCTTCCTCCATGATGGTGCTCATAGGATATCGGTCGCTGCATCTTCACACTTGTTAATAGTTTGTGTGTTCGTCCGCCCACGTTTTCTCTATTATAATGCGCACGCGCACGCGCGTTATAATCTATATATAATAAAGCGGCATAACCGATGAAGATTAGCATGGATGGGAAAGCACCAAACATAGGCGAGGACTACGATGCGGACAGCATCGTGGCCCTGAAGGGTCTCGAAGCGGTCAGGAAGAGGCCCGGCATGTACATCGGTTCCACCGATTCCCGCGGTCTACACCACATGGTGTACGAGGTCGTGGACAATGGAATCGACGAGGTCATGGCAGGATTCGCCACCGAGGTGGATGTCGTGATCAACGAGGACGGGTCCATAACCGTCATAGATGACGGAAGGGGGATCCCCACCGGAATCAACCAGGAGGAGGGCAAATCCGCCTTGGAGATGTGTCTCACCGACCTCCACGCCGGAGGAAAGTTCAATCAGAACAGCTACAAGGTGTCCGGAGGACTCCATGGTGTGGGCGTATCCGTCGTCAACGCCCTTTCGGAGAGACTGGAGGCCGTCATCGATCGCGAGGGCAAGAGGTTCAGACAATCCTACAAGATCGGTGTTCCGGACGGCCCCGTCGAGATAATCGGTGATTCAGACAGGCACGGTACCACCATCACGTTCTGGCCAGACCCCGAGATGTTCGAGACGACCGAGTTCGATTACACGGTGCTGCAGAACAGGTTCCGCAACCAGGCCTTCCTGAACAAGGAGGCCACGATCAATTTCGAGGACAAGAGGACCGGCAAGAAGGAGCGCTTCCATTACGACGGAGGTGTTTCCGAGTTCGTCCAATACCTCAACCGCAGCAAGACCCCCATCCATCCGAAACCCATCCATTTCTCCGGAGAGAGGAACGGTGTCAACATAGACATCGCCCTGCAGTACACCGACGGCTACAACGAGGCCATCGATTCCTTCGTGAACACCATCTACACCCCCGAGGGAGGAACCCATCTGACCGGTTTCAGGACCGCCCTCACCAAGACCATCAACGAGTACGGGAAGGCCAACAACCTCCTGAAGGACACCACCCTGGAGGGTGCGGACGTCCGCGAGGGACTCACCGCCATCGTCAGCATCAAGATGGCCGAACCCCAGTTCGAGGGTCAGACCAAGGCCAAGCTCGGCAGCAGCGTCGCACAGGGGGCCGTCTCCGGTCTCATGAACGAGAAGTTGGCGGAGTTCCTGGTTGAGAACCCCCAGGTCGCCCAGACGATCGTCAGGAAGGCCATATCCGCCTATGAGGGCAGGGAGGCCGCCAGGAAGGCCAGGGACGCCACCCGCAGGAAGAGCGTCCTAGAGAACACCAGTCTTCCCGGAAAACTCGCGGACTGTTCGGAGAAGGATCCCGCCAAGAGCGAACTCTACATCGTGGAGGGGGACTCCGCAGGGGGAAGCGCCAAACAGGGAAGGGACCGTGCGTTCCAGGCCATCCTCCCTCTCAGGGGAAAGATCCTCAACGTCGAGAAGGCCCGTCCCGACAAGCTCCTGGACCACGAGGAGATCAAGAACCTCGCCATCGCCATCGGAGGCGGCATCGGGAAGGAGTTCGACGTCACCAAGATTCGCTATCACAACGTCGTCATCATGACCGATGCGGATGTGGACGGTGCACACATAGGGACCCTTCTCCTCACGCTGTTCTACAGGCAGATGAGGCCCCTCATAGAACACGGACACGTCTACATCGCCATGCCTCCGCTCTACAGGGTGTACAAGGGCAAGAAGCAGATCTACGCGTACAACGACGAGGAGATGGCGGCCGCCATGGCACAGCTGGGTCAGGGTGCCAACGTCTCCAGGTACAAGGGTCTCGGAGAGATGAACCCCCAGCAGCTCTGGGAGACCACCATGGATCCGGAGGCCAGGGTCATGAAGAAGGTGACCATCGACGATGCGATGATCGCGGACCAGCTGTTCTCGATCCTCATGGGCGACGATGTGGAGCCCAGGAGGGAGTTCATCATCGAACACGCCCACGAGGTCATCAACCTGGATGTGTGATACCATGGATGCAGACAAGAGAATCATCATACAGCCCATCGAGAAGGAGATGAAACGCTCCTACATCGACTACTCCATGAGCGTCATCGTCGGGCGTGCGCTTCCCGACGTCCGCGACGGACTCAAACCGGTCCATAGGAAGATTCTGTTCGCCATGGACAACCTCAGCCTCACATACAACCGCCCCCACAAGAAGTCCGCGACCGTGGTCGGAGAGGTCCTGGGAAAGTACCATCCCCACGGCGATTACGCCGCGTACGAGGCCATGGTGAGGATGGCGCAGCCCTTCTCACTCAGGTACCCTCTGGTGGACGGACAGGGTAACTTCGGTTCCGTGGACGGGGACTCCGCCGCGGCCATGCGTTACACCGAGGCCAGGATGTCCAAGATGGCCAGCGACCTGCTCGCCGACCTCGACAAGGAGACCGTGGACATGATGGACAACTACGACGGTTCCCTGAAGGAGCCCACCGTCCTGCCGTCCAAGTTCCCAAACCTCCTGGTGAACGGTTCCGATGGAATCGCCGTCGGAATGGCCACCAAGATGCCTCCGCACAACCTCAGGGAGGTCTGCGACGCCATCTCGCATGTGATCGACAACCCCGATGCCACCCTGCCCGAGATCATGCAGTTCATCAAGGGTCCCGATTTCCCCACCGGTGGAACCATCTACGGTCTCGAGGGCATCCGTTCCGCATACGAGACGGGACGCGGAAGGCTCAAGGTGAGGTCCAACACCCACATCGAGGAGATGCCCAACGGCAAGGAGCGCATCATCGTCGACGAGATCCCCTATCAGGTCAACAAGGCCGTCCTCATCGAACAGATCGCGGAGAGGGTCAAGAACAAGGAGATCGAGGGCATCACCGATCTTCGCGACGAGTCCGACAGACAGGGCATGCGCATAGTCATCGAGTTGCACAAGGACGCCCTGTCCAATGTCGTTCTCGAGAACCTGTTCAAGAAGACCAACATGGAGATCACATACGGCATCATCAACATCGCACTGGTCGACAACAGGCCCTGCACCCTTCCGCTGAAGGCCCTCATCTCCCATTACATCGGTCACAGGAGGGACATCGTCGTCCGCAGGACCGGGTACGACCTCCAGCAGGCCGAGAAGAGGTTCCACATCCTGGAGGGTCTGATGAAGGCCATCAACATGTTGGACGAGACCATCGCGTTGATCCGTGCATCCGACAGCACGGAGGATGCCAACCAGGGTCTGCAGAACCTGCTGGACATCGACGAGGTCCAGGCCAAGGCCATCCTCGACATGAGGCTCCAGAAGCTGACCGGTCTCGAACTCGGATCCATCCGTCAGGAGTACGAGGACCTCATCGTGGTGATGAACGACCTCAGGGACATCCTCGCCAACGACTCCAGGGTACTCGCCATAATCAAGGACGAGCTCACCGAGATGAAGGACACCTACGGGGACGACCGTCGCACCGTCATCGATCCCAACGCCATCGATTGCGACGAGGAGGACCTCATCCCCAGGGAGAAGGTCGTCATAACAATCTCCAAGGACAACTACATCAAGAGGATCCCGCTCAGCACGTACAAGCAGCAGGCCCGCGGAGGTGTCGGTCTCACCGCCATGCAGACGAAGGAGGAGGACCACGTGGCATCCATGTTCGTGTGCTCCTCCCACGACTACGTGATGTTCATCACGGATCAGGGGCGTCTCCACTGGTTGAAGGGATACAGGATCCCCGAGGGCAGCAGACAGTCCAAGGGCAAACCCATAGTGAACCTCCTGCCCGGTCTGGAGGAGGGCGAGAAGGTGGTCAACACCATCTGCACCTCCGAATTCCCCGAGGACAGGTATCTCACGTTCTGCACCAGGAACGGTCTGATGAAGAGGACCTCCCTCGCCCTGTACAGCAACATCCGTGTCAAGGGGATCAAGGCCATCAAGATGGACGAGGGCGATGTCCTCATAGAGACGTCCATCACCGCGGATGACGACCAGGTCATAATCGCCACGGCCAACGGTCTTGCGGCCAGGTTCGATTGCTCCGAGGTCCGTGCCACCGGAAGGGACACGATGGGCGTCAAGGGAATCACCCTCAACGAGGGGGATTCCGTGGTCTCCATGGCCGTCGTCAGGCCCGGTGACAGGCTGTTGACCGTCTCCGAGTTCGGATACGGAAAGATCTCCGACGTGGACGATTACAGGCACATCCGCCGCGGAGGAAAGGGTGTGATAACCCTCAAGACCGACGAGCGCAACGGAAAGGTCGTGGGTGTCAGGAAGGTCAACCCCGGCGACCAACTGATGTTGACCTCCAAGTCCGGGAAGATCATCCGCATGGATACCGACACCATCCGTGAGACCGGTCGTGTCGCCAAGGGTGTGAAGGTCATGGACATCCGCAACGACGACCGCATCATCGCCGTGGAGCCTGTCATGGTGGAGCCGGAGGAGGTCCTTTCCACAGAGGAAGGGGCCACAGAATGATGGAAAAAAGCCTCGGGACGACGTCCCGAGGTCGATTCCAATGTAAAAGTTTATAATCAAGTTGGGTGATGGGGGGAATCACGCCGTGGTAACTCAGTTGGGAGAGTGCAAGACTGAAGATCTTGAAGTCGCTGGTTCGAGCCCGGCTCACGGCACCATGACTTCTTCCATTTCCCTCATTTACAGGAACGTTTGATTTTGGAACCCGATCGTATATTCATCGACATCCGAACCTGTGAGCTCACACTCGCGGAGATGATGGGGGAGATCGAGCGTCTTCAACAGGAATATCCCGAGTACGAGATCTTCATGGATGGGGACGCCTACGCGATCGTGGGCCGCATCAGAACTTGACGAGGTGTTTTTCATGGGCAGAGGCAGGATCACCATAGGACTCTACAACTCATACGATCAGAATTTCAGGGAACCCCACAGGCGTGTCATCGCCCGTGCAGGGGACCTTGCGAGGGCATTCGACATGAACCTCGCCCTTTTCGGGTTCCCCATCCCGGAGGAGACCCGTACCCCCGTCGAAGTGGCGGAATGGATCGCCGGAACCACCTCCATCGGTGCGCACGGCGGTTATTTCATGGACCTGGCCGAGAAGGGCCGTTTCATGAAGTTCCCGTATCCCGACAAGGGGTTCCCTCCGCAGCTCGGTGAGCCGATCCTCACCACCAGCAAGCCTGAATCCAACAAATCCATCGATCTCGACGGTCTCGTGAACATGGTTGAACGCGGTCAGAGTGTTCTGCTGGTGTTCGGAATCGGTCCCCACGGTGTCCCGAAGAAGACCTCGGCCATCCCGAAGTACAACTTCGACGTGACCCCCGGCGGTTTTTCCTTGGAGACCTGTACGGCACTCGGTGCCGTATGCGGTGCCCTCAAGGCCAGGATGCCGTAAAACCATCACACCCTCGGAAGAGGGCCTTTCCCATCCCCTCGTGACGGAGGATATCGTTTTTGAAGATGTGTGGAAAACGAGTCCCGGGGATTCCATCTCCCCGGGATTTGGGGTTTCAGTAGTGGTCGTACAGGATGTTTCCGGGTTCCAGGAGGACTCCGGCTCCCTTCTGCACGCGACCGACGACTTCCGCATTGGAGTACTCGGATGCGATGGCCTCGGCCTCGTCGGCGGGGGCGATGATGGAGAATCCCATGCTCATGTTGAGGGTCTGGTAGATCTCCTTGTCCTCCACGTTTCCGAGTTCCTGCAGGACGTTGAAGATGGGTGCGGGTTTCACGGGGTCGCTGATCACGTACTGGAGTCCCTCCCTCATCCTGAGGAGGTTCCTGAGTCCGCCTCCGGTGATGTCGACCAGTCCGTGGACCTCGTGGTTGGAGGTGATCTCGAGGACCTGTTTGACGTAGATCTCGGTGGGGGTGAGAAGTTCCTCTCCGATGCTCTTGGAGAGTCCGGCGACCTTGTCGGTCAGTTCGATCCCGTTGGCCTCGACGACCTTCCTTGCGAGGGTGAGTCCGTTGGAGTGGATTCCGGACGATCTGAGGGATACGATGAGGTCCCCCTCCTCACAGGTTGCCCCGGTGATGATGTTGTCCTTCTTGACGTATCCGAGACAGGTTCCGGAGAGGTCGAGTCCGTTGACGAGTTCGGGAAGAACCGCGATCTCCCCTCCGACGATCTCCATGTTGGAGAGCTCGGCACCCTTCTGGAGTCCGATACCGACCTGTTCGGTGACCTCGTCGTTGGGCTTGTCGATTGCGATGTAGTCCACGAAGGAGGTGGGCTCGGCGTTGACGCAGATGGTGTCGTTGACGTTCATTGCGATGCAGTCGATTCCCACGGTGTCCCATTTGTTGAGGGTCTCTGCGATGAGGAGTTTGGATCCGACCCCGTCGGTGGCCATGGTGATGTACATGTCGCCGAAGTCGATCAGACTGGCGAAGAGTCCCGGCATGCGGACGGACTGTCCGATCCCATCCCTCTTGTATTCCAATTTGTTGACCAGTGCCTTGATCGCACTGGATTTCTGATCGATGTTAACTCCTGATTTGGCGTAGGTCCAACCACTCATTTGAATCCTCGACAACTGCAACGGGTCGTCACATATTATGGTTGGCGTCCCCCTTCCACGCCCGTAGCGCCACATGTCTGCTCATGGTCGGTATTAACAATCATTAATAATCGATCCGCGTATGCATCACCGCACCAGGATGCCTCGAAGGTCGTCCGGGAGGTTTGAATGAGAATCCTTAACGATGAGTGGCATGCCCTCAGTGCCTTGGAGAACGATTATCATTTTCCGTTTCACAGGGTGGATCCAAGGGCCGCCCAACCCGATGAGGCCCTTTATCGGGAACTCCTGGATGGTATGATGCAGGATGCCCTAATCGATCTGTTGAGCGGGATGCCCATGGACCGCATCCCGACACTCCCGGACAGGTCCGCCGTGGAGAGGCACGCCGTCGGAATGGTGGATTCGTCCGTTGAGAGGCTTCGGTCGACTCTTCCAAAGGATGTCTTCGATGGAATCGCCGATCTGAGGGTCTTCGCCATGGGGGTGATGTCCCCGGAATTGCATGATTATTGCAGTTCCATGTACAGGACGTACCGGGAACAGGCCGATGAGATGTTCGGGAGATGGGTGTGGCATGTCATGGAGGACGTCCCCCTGTTGGGTCCGGATGCGGTGAAGCTGTCTCGCAAGACGAAGGCATCATCGTTCGCGATGGAGGAGTTCGATGGCGGATACGTGTTGACCAATCTCAGTACCAGGATCACACTCCATGACGCATCCATCATCGAAGGTTCGTTCCATGAACACATCTCCTGCAGGTTTTCGGAGATATACCGTGAAGGAGGGGTGTGAGAGATACACATCACGGGTGGCAAGGGTTCGAACCTCACGTTCAGGGCGGGTTCCTTCGATATAGAGGTGGTGTCCAGATGAGGTTTCACGATTCCACCTGGTTCCGTGCATCGGGGTTGAAATCCCGTATGCATCACGTCGAGGTCGGGGACAGAGTGTCCACGGACCCCGATTCCATACGCAGGGAGATCCACGCAACGGAGTTCATGAGGGCCTATTTCCGTCTGGTACACGGTTGGGATGGGAACGGGGAACCCCCGTCGGAGGAGGATGTCCGCATCCATGTGGAATCCTCCATCCGCGAATCCATGGACCGCATCTATCGCCTCCATCCGACTCTCGAAGGGAAGGTGGAGTCGGAGGACCTGTTCCTTTCGGGGTATTTCACCCAGGAGCAGTTCGACACACTGGAGGAGAGCGCATCCTACTGGGAGGAGGTATGGAAAGACAGGGAACGTGTGTACAGGGAATGGAATGAGATCCAGAGGGGTCGTCTTCCCCGGAGGTTGAGGTTCCTGAGCGTACACGATGCCAGTGTCACCGTCGAGAGAAGTGGGGACACGATCGAGATGGTCTCCAAGGGCGGATTGGGCATACCGGATAGGATCGTTTTCAGGAACGCACGTGTGATTCAAGGTGAACTGCCATCCTCTTTCGGCGGCCTGTATACCGAGGTAGGCATGTTGGGGGATCGTTACGAAGTCGGTTTCCTCGGGCAGATCGGGCGGGACATCGTGGAGTTCACCCTGACCGCCGATGACGTGTCGTTATTCAATTTCGCGGGAACGGAAATCGGGGACGACTACAACCCTGACGATGCGACGTTCGATCCGACCCGTCACGGTTCGAAGGTCCTCTGGATCCGTGACGAGGCCAACAGGACGTATCGGAGGAACATCGAACCGAAGGAGCGGAAGGGCCCCGTCGTATTCGATCCGGATTCCATGACACTCCGCATCGATTTCAACAATCTGTGATTGTGATGCCCGGCCACGGCACGGGTGCAACCTTTAAATGGTTGGGGTGATGCGGAGGGCATGGCAGATCTGCATGACCGTTGGGTGGCCGAGAGAAGGAACGAGCATTACTACAAGCTCGCGAAGAAACTCAATTACCGTTCCAGGGCATCCTTCAAACTCATACAGATCGACAACCGTTTCGGGATCTTCAAATCCGGCGATGCCGTGGTCGACCTGGGGGCGTGCCCCGGGGGTTGGTTGCAGGTCGCACAGGAGCGCACATGGCCCAACGGCAGGGTCGTCGGTGTGGACCTGAGGTACATCAAACCACTCGAAGGCGTCGAGACCTTCATAGGGGACATCACCGAGGATGCCACCATGATCGAGCTTCTCAGAAGGTTCGGCGGTCAGGCCGACGTGGTCCTCTCCGACATGGCACCCAACATCACCGGCCATTATTCCATGGATCATGCCCGTTCGATCAACCTGTGCATGTTCGCAGTGGATGTCTGCGACCGTATCCTCAAGAAGGAGGGTAAACTGGTCATGAAGGTGTTCATGGGCGACATGTTCGATTCCCTGAAGAAGGAGCTCGAGGCCAGGTTCCAGTCCGTCAAGGTCCATTCCCCCGATGCGTCCAGGGACACCTCCTCCGAGGTCTACGTCATCTGTCAGGGATTCTACGCCAAGAACAGGGTCAAGCTCAGGAAGCCCGTCGTGGAGGAGAAGAAGCCCGATTTCAAGCCCAAGGGCGACTTCTTCTGATTCAAACGGCACATATGCGTTGACGGGGATCTCTCGGATTGTCGGGATAGAGGTATCTGAGCCTGTCCTCGTCCATGAGTTCCTTGACTGCCTTACGGAATGGACAGTATCTGGGTTCTATGAGATTGCACTTTTTGAAAAGGTCTTTTTCAATCGCATTTATTTCATTGTTGGATGGACCCTATATTGTTTTCAAAGCCCCTTCTTCTTTGATTCCAATTACTATGTAACCTCCTCCAACCTCATCATAATCGTTTGCAAACGCAGTAATGGTGTGTTATCTTTTCAGGATTCCATCCGCATTTGTATTCCAAACGATCGCTTTCTATTGTTTGCCCATCAATGATGGTTTTGATGTTGATTGGAAGTGTCACGTTTCTCCCTCGGTTTACTTATGCATTTACTTATGCATTTGCATAAGCACTTGATTAAATCTTATGCAAATGCATAAGCACCTGTCGACTCGGTTCTCGACACATCCCCTTATTTCGAATGACGTTGCAGGGGGCAATCGATATATCCGCCCCTCCATTCATCCTTCATGAAGCCCGGAAAGATCGTCTGCATCGGTTGGAACTACTCGTCGCATGTCTCGGAATTGGATTTCCAGATGCCGGAGGCCCCCGCAGTATTCCTGAAACCATCCAGTTGTCTCATCTCCGACAACGATGACATCGTCATCCCTGAGGGTGTGACCAACGTCCAGCACGAGGTGGAGTTGGCACTGGTTTTCGGAAGGGACGGACGCAATATTCCGGAGTCCGAGGCCCTTTCATACATCTCCCATGTGGCCGTGTTCAACGACGTCTCCGCCCGTGACATGCAGTCCAAGGCCCGTTCCGAAGGCAATCCCTGGGATCTGAGCAAGGGCATCGATACGTTCGGACCCATGTCAGAGCCTGTTCCCGTGGATTCGGTCGACGACCTTCAGAATCTGGATCTCGAATTGACCGTCAACGGGGAGGTGAGGCAGAGCGGTAACACCCGTGACATGATCTTCCCGATTCCATGGCTCATCTCCTATGTGTCCCGTTACATGACCATGGAGGCGGGGGACGTGCTCATAACCGGAACCCCCGAGGGGGTGTCCGAGATCAAACGCGGGGATGTCGTCATCGCCACCATCAAGGGTGTGGGTACCATCACCAACAGGGTTGTCTGAAGTCCTCATTCCATGAAAAGTGGGAAATGAAATCCATGAAAAGTGGGAAATGAAATCCATGAAAAGTGGGAAATGAAATCTATGAAAAGTGGGAAATACGACTATCCAGATTCATGCTGGCACGTGTTTATTGAACTATAGAATAGATTATATAATAATGTGCGAATGGTGGAATATGGGCTCAACTCCTCAGGGTTATAGACCAAGGCTGGTCGACAATAAAATCGAATCCTCCTTGAGATCCATCGGTGCCGTGTGCATACAAGGGCCGAAATGGTGTGGAAAAACCTGGGTGGGATTGAACCCTAAATCTGCGGTTTGTAGTACTACATCCAACTAACGTTATTGGATGTTGAGCGTATTTTACATTTTATTTATAAAGAATATTTAAAGCGATGGTTATTTATATGTAACCTTACATATAGGTTACGATGGCGAGCATATTCTACATGGAGAGGAATGGCCAGAGGTACGCTTACGAGAGCAAATCGGTCAGGGTGCCCGGAAGAAAAAATCCGAAAACCGTCAAGACCTATCTCGGCAAGGTCGATCCCGAAACCGGGGAGATAATCCCGAAATCATCCCGCAAGACCCCGAAGGAGGAATATGCGAAGTTCTACGGCCCGGTGTGCTTCCTTGACGGCATACAATCGAAACTCGGCCTCCAAGAGGATCTCGAAGAGGTGTTCATCGATATGGCCCCCAACATAATGGGGGCCTCTCTCGCCCTCGCCATCAGACCCTCGTCCATGGATTCCATACACTACACCGTCGAGGGCAGCACGATCAAGGAGACCCTGAGGATGAGGGGGACCCTATCGCCGTCGGCGATAGGGGACCTCTCCGAGAAACTGGGGGCCATGCCCGCAACCATGGACGACTTCTTCAAGAGACGCATCGCAAGAACCAACAGCGAATTCTATTCCCTGGACCTGACGTCGATATCCACGCATTCAGACATGGAGGGTTGGGCCCAATGGGGACACAACCGTGACGGCGAGGATCTGAGACAGACCAACATCGCCATGGTTACGGACGGGAGCGGGATCCCCCTCATGTTCCGCATGCTGCCGGGAAGCATAGCCGACGTGTCCGTGTTGAAGACGATCGCGGAGGATATGAGGGATCTGGGATGCGACGGGAGGATGGTCATGGACAGGGGTTTCGAGAGCGCAGACAACGTGTCTGCGCTGTTGGA
>JAFVZY010000125.1 GCA_017507885.1 Candidatus Methanomethylophilaceae archaeon
GGTCTCTGAAAAAGGCCCTGTATCACTCATGTGGGATGCAGGTGATGTTGAAGAACCTCGTGGCGACCGTCGATTCGGACGGGGGAGTGGGTCTGAGGCTCCCCGTGGATTCCAGGACCCTGACCGGGGGTTTCTCCCGTATCCTGTCCCCTTTGAAAGAGTGTGACGTCCTCTATTTTACCGTGAACGGTTCCCATGATCCGCACAGGGGAAGGACGATGCTCTCCATTCCGGGGATGTTCACCTCATTCCAGAACCGTTCCCATGAGGAATTGTGGATCTCCGTGGTAGAGGACGATTTCAAGTTGGATGCGATGTTGTCTTTCGGAAGACTATTCCTTGAGAACAACGACGCCCGCGTCTTCATGGATTCCAACGTTCCCGGTCATGTCCGTGCAAGGATCCTCGATGCGTTCGATGACGTGTATGTCGAATCCGTGTCCGGTGGTTCGGCAGGCATAGACGCCGCATGCGGAATCGGCATGGATCCCGAGGATGCGCTTCGCGAGGCTCGTTCCTGTCTCATCCTCCAACAGATGCTGCACCAGTTGCGTTGCAACGAGGAGGGCTATAAGGCGTCCATGAGCTACCGTCTCCACGAGACTCTGATCCCGTCTCTTCAGAGGGCGATCGAGAAGAGGTCCATGAATTCCGAGCTGTCGGGAATGGTGGTTTGAACCAGGGGATCGTTTCTCCCGAATACATGTAGTATGGCGGGGATGTGGTTGCGATGAGATACATCAGATTCAGAGACGGTATGACACCAAAGGAGTTCGTCGCGCTCGGGGACAGGTACCGTGACGGCGACGGCGTGCCGAGGTTTCCGGAATTGGCCTTCGAACTCTACACCATGGCTGCGGAGGCCGGGGAACCCGGCGGTCATCTCGGTCTCGGCGATCTCCATCGTCGGGGGAGCGGTGTGGTGGAATCACGTGAAAGGGCCATGGAGTGTTATCTGAAGGCCGCGGAGGCCGGGGAACCCAAGGGGTACGTGATGGCAGGGGACACCGTCTATCGTGATTCCAAGGATGAGGCTGAGAGGTATTACCGCATGGCGGAGGAGGCGGGGTGCATCGATGCACCCTTCAGGACAGGAGGTCTCCTGTTCGACAGGGGTGTGGAGATCACCAGGGCGGAGATGATCGACAGATACGTCGCCAGGGGCGAGGCCGGTTCCCCCGGGGCTTTCGTGGAGGCCGCGTGCCTCTGCCACGAGGACGGGGACGAGGAGAGGTCTGTGGAACTCTACATGAAGGCCCTGGATACCGAATCCGATTTCCCGTATTCGGAGATCGCCAGGGCATACTATCTGGAGTCGCCCGGTTTCATCTACAATCCCAACACCGTCCTGAGATACTATCAGCCGGCCGCCGATGCCGGCGATACTTCCGTGTATAGGGAACTGGCGGATGCGTATCGCGTGATCTATGCCACAGACCGTTCCGATTCGAAGGCGAGGAAATACTATCTGAAGGCGGCGGAGGCCGGCGATACCTACGCATACGTGGAGCTGGCGGACCTCTGTGGCGGGAGGGAATGCCTCGATTATGCGCGTATGGCGATCGATGCGGGTCATCCTTCGGGATGGGCTAAGATCGGCGACCACCATCTTTCGGGCGATGCCCTCGGAATCCTCGGCCTACACCGTCTGAAGAACTACGAACCGTATCTCCACGGGGAGTGGAACGGGGACGAGGGGGAGGCCATCGGATACTACATGAAGGGGGTCGAGGCCGGTGACCACGAATCATGCAGGCGTCTCGCGGAACTGTACCGTTTCGGAATCGGTGTCCCCGCATCCGACCATGAGGCCGTGAGGTGGTATCTGAAGGCCATGGAGTTCGGAGCGAGGTTCGACGACCGCATCCTGGATTACGTCTTCGATCATGATTTCGAATCGGAGATCCCACGCGAGGTCCGCATCGAGCACCTTTGGTCGGGGATGTGGAACGATCCGTACGATGCGTTGGAGCTGCTCCGCGAGTACATCGACGATCCCGGAATCCCCGTGGCATCAATGCTCCTGTGCCTTGAAGCGTGTGCGGGACAGGGGGAGTACCATGCCCATACGGAGTTCGTGGAAGCCTGGGTGGAGAAGCGTCTCCACGGGGTCTCCCGTGATCTGGCGCTCGTGTGCCTGATGGCGGCGGTATCGGCCGGATCCCTGGATTCGTGCCGTCTCATCGCCGACGTTTGCCGTTGGGGATGCGATTTCGGTCTTCCCGAGGAGGATGCCCCCTTCTGGGATGAGATGGCGGACGAGTTGGAGGCGATTCACGATTCCCCTGTCGAAGGGGATGAATTGAAGAGGAGAATCATGGAATGGAGGGCGAAGTGGTGATCATCACCCATCCCTCTTTCCGAACACCTCTTCGACGGTGACGTTCCTGAGGTGGTCCACTTCCCTACCGAGATAGGCGTTCCTCACCCTTCCGGCGAGTCCCGGAGGAAGGTTGTCGTTGATCCAGATTATCACATCCCTCTTTTCGACGAGTCCCAGCATCCTGATCTCGTTCAGGCATTCCGTGACCATCGGGACCGATGGTGTCCCGTGGACCGGGGCACCCTCCTCCCCGACACGTCGTTGGAAGTGAATCGGAGGATCTGTTTTATGGGGGCCTTGCAGTTTTCAAGGTAATCTGGACAGATTTACAACTGATTCATTTTGTATCGGGGGGGGGGGGTAATCGTATATTATAATGGATATTCGAGTTGGATTGATTACATATCATTATCATACCCATATGGATGGATAGGTAAGGACCTCGTCTATCCTGACTATCTTTTTATGTCTTCAAAATTATGAGATAATACATCCAACTCATAAGGTGAGGTTGGAGCAGGGGGAGATTGGAAGCATGTGTTGACGGAACGAATCGAACAGGATGTCTGATGGGACCGTGTCTTTCGAATTCTTTGTTTTTAGCCATCTCCGGATTTATCATCTCGTACCGTCGGTACCAGCGACGGCTATGGATACTCCCCGGAGATTCTTCGAAACACATGACTTCCGATGACTCTCCGGATTCCCCGTTATCCTTCCACCCCTATATCCTTTACTGAAAGAAGAATAGAGGTAATGAGAATGAAATGGAAGACTTTGGTCGCCTTTGCGGTGGTGCTGCTCATGCTGGCGGTGCCCTATACGGCGGTCGCGGGAAATTTCCTCGGCAGCGAGATCGGCGCCGACACCAACTCTTCGGAGAGTGGTTCGGGCACCGGTTCCTCCGAGGGCGGCGTGGGATCCGGCGCAGGAGCCGTCATCCCAGCCGACAAGGGTTTCACAATCCAGTACGCCACACCCGAAGCGAACAACGTTGTGAACACCAAGGGATTGTACAAGGATGATGCCATCGTTCAATGGAATTACAACGCGAGCGCATACAGGACTCCCGAGTATTTCGAGAGCATAACATACAGTTCCTACGGGCAGCCTCTCATCGTCGAGGACCTGACCCTCGACGGCGTCGTTCGCGACGTCCTTTTCGCAACCAGTTCCGCTGTGGATGCCAAGACCGGAGAGGTCCTCTGGACTGCACCCTCCAACGGAATCTACCAGCTCAAGGGCCCGGTCTATTACAACGGCGTCCTCTTCGAGGAGACCTCCGGAGGACAGCCCGCACTCATAGCCATCAGCGCATACACAGGGGAGATCCTCGCATCCTACAGCATAGGTGGATTCGGATCCACGATCTGTCTCTCCGATGACGGATACCTTTATGTCGGAAGTTGCAGCGGATTCAACACCGGTTCCGGTGCCGTTTATTGTTTCGATGCCGACCTCAAGAAGATCGGCGACACCTACGTCATGAACTGCATCTGGAGTTCCACATCCCCCACCGGATGCGGATACTATTCGGACAAGAGCTGTGTCGCAGGGGATTACGTCGTGTTCTGTGACAACCAGTATTCCGTCCATGTGTTCGACAGGTTCACCGGAGTCCTCGTAGACATGATCGACTTCCTTTCCACCGGCGACGGATGGTTGAACGGAGTATTCTTCAACCCCGCCATTGGAAAACTCTACATTGCCACCAGCAACAACATGCAGGCCTTTGACATGGATCCCGTCACCGGAAAGCTCGACCGCAACACCGTGATGGAGACCGGATTCGCCACCCTCACCCCCACATACTACAACGGGAAACTCTACGCCGGTGTGAGCGGAAAGGGACTCTGCTGTTTCGACTGGTCCACCCTCGAGCTCAAATGGATCATCGAGAACGAGGCGAAGTCGCTTTGGGTGCTCAACACCGAGAAGGATGACGGGGACGGGGAGGTCTACCTCTATGCCAGCGGTTCATCCATGGGACAGGGAATCGCCACCGTCGTCAAGGATTCCGACGACATGGATAAGGGAGAGGTCTACACGACCATCAAAGGGTCCCTTTCCCAGTTCGTCTTCACCGGTCTCACCCTGTGGGACGGTGGAATATACATGACCGTGGACGGAGGAAACACCTACGGATACGTCGTCACCGACAAGACGGTGTACGTCAAACCCACGGTTCCCGCAACCGCCGATGGAAAGCTCACCGTCGTCGTGGATTCCATCAAGAATATCAGTACCACAACCATCGACAACACCGACGAGACCCTCACTGTCAGAGCCGCCCTTGAGGCCGCCCTTGCCAAGATTGACACGAAGATGGCGGCAAAGTGGGACGACAACGGTCTCGTGCAGTTCCGCTTCGACAGGAACATGGACGGGGTCCAGTGGGTCTACGCCCTCTGGGACGCCGCCGCATCCAAATGGACTTTCACCAAGACCCTGACCGGCAACGAGCTGGCCAAGGACTACACCGCCGTCGGACTCTACTACGCATACGTCGACGGCGACAAGATAACCGTCTATTCCAATTCGACCCCCACCAACACCACCCACTACAAGTCCATCCTGTTCCAGGACGGTGCGGAGACCATCTGGACCCACGTCTGCGGCGTCGACAACAAGGCCGATGCGATCAAGGCGGCCGTCGGAATGATCGGGGATACGACCATCATGATCGATCCCGAGAACGCCAACGTCGTCAAGGGATGGAACTTCGCCACCTACTCCGCCAGCGGAGGATACACCGGAATCTGGAGCACCCCGACCGATCCCGCAAACACCGGCGGAAAGGTCTGGGCCTTCTACACCGATCTGAAACCCGCCATGCAGATGTTCGACGCCTTCAAGCCCGTGGAGTTCAACCTCATCTTCGATGCTGGTTCCGTCCTCTTCAAGCAGGAGTTCTTCGCGGACGGCGTCAAGATCAACGAGGTCATCGCCGATGCGATGGCCCTCAAGGGTGTGGAGGCATCCCTCTCCGCAGCACCCACTTTCATGGGTCTTCCCAACACCGACGACTATGTCTGGAAGATCTACGTCTACGACGGAACCGAGTACGCCCAGGTCACCGACTTGGATGTGGTCGCAACCAACGACATCAAGATCGCATACGAGTCCGTCGATGGACCCAACGATTCCGGCATCTCCACCATGACCTTCCTCGTGGAGAACACCGTGACCCCCTTCATGGGATGGTACTCCGGAAACCTCGCCACCGTCGGAGAAATCGTCGGAACCATAGTTCTCGATGACAGGAGCGGTATCCCGCTCGATGTCGTCTCCGTCGGGGACGTCGCCAATACCGCCGACAACGTCTGGAACACCTACCAGTGGATGAACGGCGGGTGGAAATCCGTGTTCCATCTCGGAGGAGGTTCCTATGGAACCATCTATGCCATGGTCTACGGTCCAGTCGGAACCATGCCTTCCTATCTCGTAGACACCCCTTACACCAAGGATTTCGTCGCAAGCGATGCCACCGGTACCGTGAAAATCGAGTCCGATGTCCCCGCATACGCATATTACAACGCGAAGATCACCGCGATCGAGGTTGCCCCCGGAGTGACCTCCATAGGGGACTATGCGTTCTACAACACCGGTCTCACCTCGGTCACCCTGCCAGAGTCCGTCACATCCATCGGAGACTACGCATTCTTCGGATGCGAACTCACCTCGGTCACCCTCGGAAAGAAGATCCACTATGTCGGTGAGAATGCGCTCGATTCCAGATTCCTTCCCGAATTCCAGGTCAAGGATCTTGGAAACGGAAAGGGAATGATCATCAAATACAACGGAGCCGGCGGAAACGTCATCATACCCGGAAAACTCGGAAATCTCACCGTCACCGCTGTTTCAGGCGGAGTGTTCCTGGACAACAAGACCGTCACCGCCATCACCATCCCCGATACCGTCGTCGAGATCGGCATCAAGGCCTTCTCCGGAACCGCCATCACCACACTCAACATAGAATCCGAGAACATCTCCATAATGGCCGAGGCATTCGCCAATTGCGAATCCCTCAAATCCGTCACCTTCACCAAGGACGTCGGATGCATCGGATCCCATGCGTTCGCGGGATGTTCCTCACTGGACGCCCTCGCCCTCTCCGGCGATGTTTCCGTTCTCGGAGCCTACGCCTTCACCGAGACCGCCGTCAAGTCCTTCAAGGTTCCCGAATCCGTCACAGACGTCCCCATGGGACTGTTCAAGGATTCCGCACTCGAGACCCTCGACCTCGGAAAGGCCGTCACCGTCGGCGATCATGCCTTCGACGGAACCTCCGTCAAGGCCCTCGTCATCCCCGAAACCGTTACAAAGATCGGAGCCCACGCGTTCCAGTTCATCGACGCAAGTGAACTCACCATCCCCAAGACCGTGACAACCATCGGTGACTATGCGTTCTACGGAACCGACGGAATGAAGGTCCTGACCTTCGAGGCCGGACGTGAGGCACCTCTCATCGTCACCGCGAAGACCTTCGGACAGCAGTCCGGCAGGGACATCGTTGCACACGGATATTTCACCGAGGAGGGCGGAAAGGGAACCAAATGGGACAACAGGATCACCCCCGAGGGTGGAAAATACTATTCCCATATGGCTGCACCCCCGTCCGATCCCAAGGAGATCTACGGTTACGAGCTTGCCAACGGTCGTGTGAACCTCACCGGGCTCAAAATCCCCATGGCCGTTCTGGAGATCCCCGATTTCATCGAGATCGACGGTGTCGATTACCCCGTCTTTTCCATCGGTGGAAACGCATTCAGATTCAGTGACAATCTCGTGGAGGTCCACCTGCCCAAACACCTTGCATCCATCGGGGCATACGCCTTCGCCGATTGCGGATATCTGACCGCGTTCGAATTCAACGAGGCCCTGGCCTCCATCGGCGACTACGCATTCAGCAACACGCCCCTCGGAGGACATGTGTACATCCCCAATGTGGCAACCGTCGGCGGCAACGCGTTCAACCATTCCGAGATCACAGGCGTGGAGTTCGGAGCGGCACTCAAGTCCGTCGGAGGCTACGCGTTCGGATACACCGACAAGCTCAAGGATGTCGTGTTCGCGGAGGGAGCCAAGCCCACCTTCGCATACTATGCGTTCTATGCCGCGGGAATCGAATCCCTTTACATTCCTGACGGGTACAACCTCGGACAGCGTGTCTTCGCCGGATGTACCAATCTCCTTTATGTGACCCTCGGCGACGACGTCACCGGTCCCAATTCCGGATATCCGTTCGACGGTTCCGCGGTACAGGTCATCAGGGCAGGTTCTGGACTCACGGTCATGAACCAGGGTCTCGGAGGGGCACCGAACCTCTCCACCGTCATCATCGAGGACTCCGAGAGAATCAACGCCAACGCATTCTTCAAGGCGAAGGACCTGCAGGAGATCTATTTCTTCTGTGACGCACCCGAGTTCGTAGGAGGCTATCTTGCGGCCGGAAACTACACGATCTACTATCTCGCGGAGTATGCGGACACCTGGGTGGATGCCGAGGGTAAGCCGCTTCTGAGCAACCTCGCCACATACCCCCACAAGGTGTTCAACGGAATCAAGTTCCTCATGAACGACGGAACAGGTTCCGCATACTTCATGGACGACATCACCTCCTTCCGTGTTCCTGCGATGCTGGAGGGTGGCGATGCCCCTGCAAGAACTGGTTACGAGTTCGCAGGATGGTACACCGACGAGGCATGTACCGTCGCATTCGATCTCGACGATTACTCCGAGTTCACCGGAGGGGTCCTGAACGTCTATGCCAAGTGGACTCCGGTCGTCTACGACATCGTCTACGAGCTCAACGGTGGAACCTACACCGGGCCCGACACATACACCTATGCCGAACCCGTGGAACTCGGAATACCCGTCAGGGACGGGGCCGAATTCATGGGATGGTACCTTGAATCCGACTTCACCGGCGGTGTGGTGACCTCCATCCCCTCGGGAAAGATGGGGGATGTCGCACTTTATGCAAGGTGGAGCGACAGCGACTATCTCTACAACATCGAGTACGGACTTTCCGGAACCACCTCTCTGACGATCACCAGTTACGACGGTATCGCAAAGGAGGTCGTCGTTCCCGCGGAGATCGACGGTGTACCGGTCGTCGCAATCGGCGACAGGGCGTTCGAGGGAAGGGCCGTGACCTCCGTCACACTTCCGGATGGTGTCGTCTCCATAGGCAATTTCGCATTCAATAACTGTTCATCCCTCAAGACCGTGACCATGGGTGAGGGAATCGAGACCATCGGGGACAACGTGTTCGATGGTTGCATCGTCATAGAGGACATCGTCATTCCCGAGGACAACACCCAGGTGAAGTTTGAGGATGGAATCCTGTACGCCATGCGTGAGTTCACCGCCAAATCCGGAAACAGTACCCAGTTCGTCACGACGCTCGCAGCCATCGACTTCTTCGCCACCGACGTCAAGGATGTCGTCATCAAGGCGGGCGCGGTAGGGGCCAATGCATTCGCCGCAGCGGAAATCGACTCCCTCACGGCGGTCGATGAGGACGGCAATCCCTACAAGAGCATATGGGTTGGAACCCGCGCCTTCCAGAACTCCACCATCAGGAGCATATGCACCGTCGGAAACATCATGGAATATGGTTTCCTGAACTGTTACAGTCTCGAGGAGGTCGTGATAGAATCCAATTCATTGGTGATTTCACAGTATGCGTTCTCCAATTGTCAGAAACTCAAGAGCATCAACATTCCTGCGGGTGTGACCGAAATCCCGAAACGGGCATTCTATGGATGCAATTTGGAATCCATCGATCTCTCCGGAACCAAGGTATCCTCCATCGGAGACTATGCGTTCGGATACGGCAGGAATCTTGCGACCATCACACTTCCCACGACCGCCATCGAATTCGGAATGAGTCCATTCCAGGGTTGTTCCGCATTGGAATCGATCGCCATACCCGACGGCAGTGTCATTGCGGCATCGAATATGTTAAAGGATTGTGCATCCCTCAAGGAGGTCTCCATCGGAAGGAACGTCCATATAACCAACACAAACTACATGTTTAGTGGTTGTTCCTCTTTGGAAGAGGTGACACTCGGTCATGATTTCCATTCGATCGGTAAATACATGTTCCAGAATTGTACGTCCCTTAAATCCGTTGAAATTCTGGATGGTGTGACGTCCATCGATGATGGGGCATTCATCCGTTGTTCCGCATTGGAGTCCATCGTGGTTCCCCCGTCGGTCACCAAGATCGGACAATACGCATTCCAGGACTGTTCCGCACTCAAGACCGTCCTCGTCTACGGGGATGTGAACGACATGGGTAAAGGTGTGTTCCGGAACATCAATTCCGAGGCGAAGTTCGTGTTCATGGGGGACGTCCCCGAGACGTTCAGCGCCACTGCATGGGATAAGTGCCCCATCACCACGACCCTCTATGTCATGCCCGAGAACCTCGAGGCCTGGAAGGCCGCCGAACCCGCCTTCCCCGGAACCGTCTCCGCGCTCGTCTTCGATATCGGAGTCGACGCTGGCGCATCCGGTAACAAGGTCGCCCTGGATCTCGACCTCTCCGCCAAGCAGTTCCCCGCACTCGAGATGGACGCATACATGGTCGTCTACGTGGAGTTCGAGGGTGCCGACGAATCCAGCAGCGTCTTCATGAAGAACACCGTCAAGGTCGACATAGCCTCCGGCGAGACCGCGGTCATGGAGCTCTCCGGATTCTCCAAGCCCAAGTCCGTATCCGTGATGCTGTACACCGGTGTCCCCGCAGACGGTGGTGTGCTGATGTCCCAGACCGTCAAGGAACTCTGAGGTGTCCCCATGAAGACGAGATGGGCAACAGTGTTCCTCCTGGTCGCATGCGCGATCCTGGCCGTTTCCACGGCCCCCGTCGACGCGTCCACCAGTGAGGGCACCCCGACCATCGATGCCGCGGAGTATTCGAACAAGGTCGTGGAGATCGCCGGAACGGCGGTCCTTCCCGACAACACCCCCGTGATGGTGGAACTGCTCGATTCGAATGGCGGTCTCGTGGCCGAGGGTCTCGCCCGCGTCTCCGAGGGGAAGTACAGTCTGAAACTGTCCTTAATGGAGGCACTTGACGGTGACTACACCGTCTCCTGCCTCTTCACCCCCCTCGGACAGAGCCCCGTGGGTCCCGTGAAGGGCGATTACCACTTCAGGGACCCCGTCCTCGTGACGGGTGTCGAAATCGTCAACCCCGTCGACAGGATAGAGTTCGGGGAGTCCCACGTGTTCACCCACAGGGTCTCCCCCGCGGAGCCCGACGACCCCTCCGTCGTCTGGAGCGTGGACGACCCCTCCGTGCTGTCCATCGGACAGGATGGGAAGGTCGTCGCACTCGCCGTCGGTACCGCCAAGATCACCGTGACCACCACGGACGGCGGATTCATCGACACATGCGACGTCGAGGTCTATTTCAACCATGCGACCTCGGTGACGCTCGATGTCACCGAGATGGACATGTTGGCAACCACCTCCCGTGTCCTGACGGCAACCGTCGGTCCCGAGGACGCCACGGACCCCTCGGTCGTGTGGTCATCCTCGAACGACCACATCGCCACCGTGGACCAGGATGGCAGGGTCAAGGCCCTCAGACCCGGAACCGCGGTCATCACCGTGGCATCCGTTTCAGACGGCGTCTCCGCCACCTGCACGGTGACTGTCACCGAGGCGAGGCTCGCGATCACCTCCGCGGTCTGCGACGGCCCCACAGTGGTCATCGAAGGAGTCTCCGCATCCGCGGACGGCTCCCCCGTGCACGTGGACCTCTTCCACTCCAACGGGAACCTGGTCCTCACCGCACTCGCATACGTGAGCGACGGTGCATGGTCCGTCAGGGCCCAGTCCCTGGTGAATCTGGACGGCATGTACACCGTGTCCTGCCTCTGCACCCCCCTCGGTGAGGCCCCCGCGGGTCCCGTCGAGGCCGTGTTCGAACTCGGAATATTCGACGTGACCTACGACTCCAACGGAGGGGATGTGGATGACGTCATCGTGAGGTACGGACTCGGTCAGGACGTCGATCTCTCCCGCACCGCGGGTGAGCGTGAACTGTTCGATTTCGCGGGATGGTCCGCATCCCCCGATGCCACCGAACCCTTGGATGAATTCGTCGTGGAATCCGATACGATCCTTTACGCGGTCTGGACCCCCGTGGTCATACCCGTCGTGGAGATCGACCAGGAATTCGTGAGACTCTACATCGACGACAACACGACCCTTTCGGCAAAGGTCATCCCCGAAGGTGCGGTATACGATCGCCTGGTATGGACGACCTCGGACGATTCCGTGGCCGTGGTCGGAGATGACGGAACGGTCACCGCCGTAGGCAGGGGAACCGCAACAATCTCCGTATCCGTGGATGATTGGGGCGTCACCACCGAATGCATAATATCCGTACTCGCCCCCGCGTCCGACGTGGATGTGGAGTGCGGAGTGGAGGGAGGCATCGCCGTCGTTGATCCCGAGTCCGTCACGGATGCGATCTCGAATTCCGAAGGTCCCGTCAACATCGTGGTCTCCACATCGGGGCAGAATTCGGTCAAGGAGGTCCTGATAGACTCGGAGACCTTCAAGGCACTCGCGGATGCGGATGCGTCCGTGACCTTCGACACCGCGAACGGAACCGTGACCCTCGATCCCGAGACCGTCGCATCCCTCGCCGGCGAGGGTGCCATCGGAATCAGCATCGATCCCCGTCCCGTATTGACCGAGCATCAGCACGATTCCGTCGGTTCCGATCACGCGTCCTTCAGGATAATCGTCCATGTGGACGGTGGTGACAGGTCGACCTTCGGAAACGGAATGATCGACGTCGTGTTGCCCTATGACATGGATGGACGCGATCCCCAGAGGGTCGGATTCTACCATGTGGCCGAGAACGGGGACCGTGAACCCGTCGACTTCGAGTTCGTCGAGGGCGGCATATCCGCGACCCTCAGGCACCTCTCCGTGTACTCCATCGTGTACGACGGGGACGTGAATGTCACCGGCGTGGAGCTCAACAAGTCCCGCATGGATCTGCTCGTCGGCGGTGTGGAGACACTCATCGAGAACGTCCTTCCCTCCGCCCCCGTGGACAGATCCGTCCTGTGGAGCTCGTCGGACCCCTCCGTGGCGTCCGTGGACTTCAAGGGGATGGTCATGGCCCTCAAGGTCGGAACCGCAACCATCACCGTGACCACGGTCGACGGCGGATTCACCGCCACCTGTCTGGTAGTCGTCACCGCACCCGTGCTCGACGTGCCCGTCACGGGAGTCACCCTCGACAGGGACTCCGTGTCCATGACCGAGGGCGACAGGATCAGGCTCGTCGCCACCGTCGTCCCCTCGAATGCAACCGTCTACGGGATGGTCTGGAGTTCCTCCGACACCTCGGTCGTAAAGGTCGATTCCCACGGCAACGTCACCGCCATTGGGGCCGGAACCGCAACGATCACCGTTACGACCATCGACGGCGGATGCACGGACACCTGTCAGGTGACCGTCGAGTCCGTCCCCGAAGGCGGTAGCGACATGACCCTCGTCATCGTCGCAGCGGTCGTGGCGGTCGTCGCGGCCGCACTCGTGGCCGTGATGGTCCTGCGCTCGCGCACATCCTGAAGATCCTGAACAAACCGGGGCCGTACGGTCCCATTACCCCCTCCCCGCATACCGGGGGAGGGGGACCCACACCCCTCATCGATCCCCGTCATCCGGTGAAGGTGACATTCCGCCCCATCCGTCGTCGATGGATGCGGGTCGGACGATTAGTTCTTCACCCATCCGTGTCCGGTTTCCCGAAGACGTCCTCCACGGTCACGTTCCTGAGATGGTCCACGTCCCTACCCAGATAGGCGTTCCTGACCTTGCCCGCGAGTCCGGGCGGGAGGTTGTCGTTGATCCAGATCATCACATCCCTCCTTTCGACGAGTCCCAGCATCCTGATCTCGTTCAGGCATTCCGTGACCATCCTGTTGCTCTCTTCGATGAACGCGTACACCTTCCCGGCCTTCTCCATGGCTTCCGTCTTGGTGGCGGGAGGCAGTTTGGAGGATATGTCGTCGAAACACCCCTCCCTCACCGCCTCCAGTATGTGTTCCTCATCACAGAATCTCCATGCGATTCTGCTCAGTTTGACGTAGTCGTCGGATTTCAGTTTGACTCTGAACCCGTCGATGTTCATCACATACCCCTCCCTCCTCATCCCGTCGGCGGATTTCAGCTTCTCCAGTGCACCATCGAGGTCCAGTGTCTCCACCGTCGTCGCCATCACACCGTATTTCTCCGCCATCCCGAGGACTTCGTGGTAGTGGAACTCCCTTCCGTCCCTCACGTCCCTGATCCCCGTGAGGTACAGACCCTCCTCCCTGTCGCTGTAGTCCACCACATGCGGATCGTCCCCGAATATGTATTCGAACATGAACGTCAGGTCGGGATTGTCCCTGAGCATATCCATGTAGTTTTCATGGGATTCGATGAAGTTGTATCCGTTGTTCAATCTGAAGGATGTGGAACGGTCCACCGCTCTGCTTCCGGCCATCACGAGTCTTCCGTCATAGAAGCGGGCACTCTGCATGGAACCGTCCAACTTGTCCGAGAACTCCACCACTTCGGCATGGGACAACAGCTCTCTGATCCTTTCTTCGGAGGTGGCCCGGCATTCGTTGATGTTCATGAACTTCCTGAACGGTGCGAGGGCGATCCTCTCGTTCCAGACGTCAATGACCACGCTCCTGCATTCGGACATGAGTCCGTCGAAGGCGTCGTAGTAGAACACCCCGTCCACGTCGCGGGGGATCCCGTAGCGTAGAAGGACCAGTCCGTCGTGTTCGTTGATCGAGAGCTCCCTGAGGATTCTGGAATACACGGGATCGTCGAGACGGTTCACCCAGTATGCGATGCAGTTCCCCTCGTCGTATCCGTACAGTCCTTCGGAACCGAACCTGTCGGCGAACGCATGTTTGATGTCGAGCACGGTGTCCAATGCGATGTTCCAGCTTCTCCTCATGGCTTGGGGATTGCGGAATCGGGTTATAACCGTCTGGGAAGGAGGTCCTTGACGTCCCCTGCGTATTCTATGACGTGTATCCCCGGGTCCACATCGGACCAACCCGTGGCCTCCCCGTTGCCGGTCAGGACGCCCGCATATGACGAACCCGCATCCCTGGCGGAGAACCAGTCGGTGATGTTGTCGCCCACATACAGGAGTTCAGGGGGTTCCACCCCGAGCCTCTTCGAGAATTCGATCATCGCCACGGGCGATGGTTTCGCGTCGTCGTAGTATATGGAATCCCTTCCCATGACGACGTCGAAGATTCCGGATGCACCCGCATGGGACAACGCCGTTTCCGCGTATCTGATGCTTCCGCGGGTCAGCAGTCCGACCACGTATCCCCTCGATCTGAGTTCCGAGATGCATTCCAGGGATCCCGGGTAAGGTCTGGCCTCGTGCACGAATTCCAGTTCCACCTCGGTGAAGGCCTCGTCGATCTCATCGTAGATGGTTTGGAACTCGTCCGTCCTGTCGTGTTCCTCCAACCAGAGGCGTATGTTGGCCCTCTTCCTTTTCCAATCCGGTTCGGGATAGACCTCGTCGAAGGGAATCCCGTGGACTTTCAGAACGTTCCTGTCCGCAAGTTCGAGTTTCCCGTAGTCGACGTGGGTTTCCAGGAACGTGCCGTCCATGTCGAATCCGACGGCCTTGATTCCCCGGAGCATTCATTCTCCCCTGTAGGGCGGCCACATTCCCCTGAGTCTCCCACCCTCCCTTTCGGGATCCATGGTGCTGACCTCCATTCCGGGGACGATCATCCTGACCACCGGCACACCGAGTTCGGGGCGGGTCAGATCCACCGCGACGACGGAGTCGAATCCGCATTCCATCAGTCTACCGAGGACGACCTCGATGTCATCGAGGACGTACGGTGTGGACGCATCCTCCATCTCGCTGAGTTTCACGCTCCTCTGGTGGTCGGTGAACCACATGCGGTTGGCCTTCTTGACGGCCTCGTATCCCATCTCCTGGGTGACCTTCTGGAGTTGTGCGTTGATCTTGGCGCCGTGTTTGTGGGTTGCACGGCTCTGTGCCACCTCGGTTATGGCCCTGATGGCGGCGATGTTGGGATCCAGGTGGGTCCCCACACCGATCACGAGCATCTCCGGATCCTTGGTTCTCACGTCGTCGGCCACGGCACCGATGGTGGGGATTCCCGTGTCGGAGGTGAGGTCCTTGAGGTGGATCTCTATGCCCTGTTCGTTGAACCTTTCAATGAGTTTCGCCGGGACGGATCCAGGGTCGTCGATGACCACGTCGGAATTGCAGTAACCGCGGAACTCCGCTATGGACCATGCGTCCCTCTCTATGACCTCGAAGAGCCCGTGGAGGATGGCCTCCTCCATGGTGTTCCCCGATGCGATCCCGTTGGTGTGCCAGCCGAAGAGTTGGAGGTCGCCGTCCGGTTCGTAGGGGTAGAACACGGCACACGCCGGGACCCATGCGGGGCATCCCCTGAACATCTCGAATCCCTTCACCCATGCGATCTCCGGGTCGTTGTATCTGTCCAGAACCCTCAGGGGAAGGATGAGGTCGACCGGGTTCACGGTGTACATGATGTCCGATGCCTGTTCGTATGTTCCATGGACTACCTCGTCCTCCTCCCTGCGTTCGGCACAGTACCTTTCGATGGATTCCATGACCGCGGAGGCCTTGGCCTGCTCGTGCGTGACACCCTTGCCGTTGTAGAACTTGGCCTTCCCGAATGCGGTGTCCTGTCTGTCCACCGAGTATACGGGGATTCCCGTGTCGCCCCAGGATGTGATGTCCTCGGGTTCCCCCAGTCCCGCCTTTCCGAGAAGTGGAAGGACGTCCTTGAGGGTCTCCTCCGGGGGTTTGGTTCTGATTCCGGTCTCGGGGGATATCTTTGGACAGCGTTGGAGCATCATGCATTTCCTACATGATGGATATGGATTATTTATCTTTGTGTCCGGTCCGGTGTGCGGTGTCCGCATGACTGCCGTCGAACAGTGGAAGGTCAACCAGTACACCATGACATTCCTGCCGTCATGGCTTGAAGGGTGTCGTCATCCTTTACGGGATCTCCTTCCGTGGAAAGACGCCGTATGTTCTGACGGAAACCGTTCAACGGTGACGGTGTTGCACTCGGATATAAATCCCAGTAATACGATGGGGATGTCATGGCAGGTAGCAACGACATGAAGAAACTCGGCGTGGTCGCCGTGGTGGGTCTGTTCATCCTGTTGTTCGTCTCCATAGTGGCGTTGTACATGTGGCTGGGTGCCCCGTTGGTACTCGTCGCGGTCGTGTGCATCGTATACGTGATCGTGGCCGCGGTGCTGCTCTATCATGCACGTGCCAGGTTCAAGGAGATAGAGGAGGGTCTAGACGATGCTGTTGACAACTATTGACGTGATTCCGGGGAAGAACTACGAGGTCCTGGGTCTCGTGAAGGGGAACATGATCCAGAGCAAGAACATCGGACGCGACATCGGTCAGGGTCTGAAATCCATGGTGGGCGGGGAACTCGCCACATACACCCAGATGATGAACGAGTCCCGTGCCGCCGCCACCAAGAGGATGGTGGACGAGGCCGAGGAGCTCGGCGCCGATGCCGTCGTCGGTCTCAGATACTCGACGTCCAACATCATGTCCACCGCTGCGGAGGTCGTCGCGTACGGCACCGCCGTCAGGTTCATCTGAAACGTTTTTCACACACTCGGGGTGATGGTTCCCATCTCCGTTTTATCCATCCACCCCGTTTCATCATCCCATGGAGAAGGTCATCGTCGTTTCGGAGAACGGGCCGTACATCGTCAGGGGCGGAATACCGCTGGTGGAGAAGCGCATCACGAAGACGTCGGACGGATGGGAGTGGGCCGAGGGCCGTGAACTCCCACAGAAGGAGGTCTATGCACTGTGTAGATGCGGGAAATCCAAGAACGCCCCGTTCTGCGACGGGGAGTCCCATAAGAGGTTCAAGGGCCAGGAGACCGCCGACCGCAGACCCTTCGAGGAGAGGGCCGAGAGGTTGGAGGGTCCCGGATTGACCATCCTCGATGACCGCAGGTGTTCCAAATCCTATTTCTGTCACACGAACGACGGAAGCACATGGGAGATGCTACCCCGCACGGGGGATCCCGATGTGAAGGAGAAGGTGGTGAGGGCCTGCAACGCGTGCCCGTCCGGAAGGACAGTGGCCATCGACAGGGACGGCACCGTGTTGGAGGACGAGCTCCCCGAGAGGATAACCGTGATCCAGCACTCATACGACCGCGTCGGGAGCGGATTGTACGTCACCGGCGGGATAAAGCTGGTGTCCCCGGACGGTTCCGAATATCCCGTGCAGAACCGCATGGTGCTCTGCAGATGCGGCAACTCCAGGAACAAGCCGTTCTGTGACGCCACCCACATAAACTCCCGTTTCAAGGACTCCAACGGACTTCCCTGATATACCCGGTACATCATATGCCGGTGCATGAGGCGTGTCGTAGTCCTGATGGTTCTCACCACGTTCGTCCTGGGGATGAGCGAATTCATGGTGATGGGTGTCCTGCCGGACATAGCCGACGGTCTCGGCACCGGTCATTCCGAAATCGGTCTGATGGTGTCGGTCTTCGCCCTTAGTTACGCCGCGTTCACACCGATAATTTCCGGGCGTGTCGAGAGGATATCCCCGTACAGGGCGATGGTCGCCCTCTATGCGGTGTTCATCGTCGCGAACCTGTGGACCGCGGCCTGTTCGGGATATTGGTCCATGATGTTCTCCCGCGTCGTCACCGCCGCGGTTTCGGGTGCGTTGTTCTCTGTCGGAATGGTGATAGTGTCCCGTGTGGTGACACCGGGGGAGAGAGCGGGCTCCGTGGCGTGGATGTATGCCGGGTTCAACATCTCCTCCATTCTGGGTGTTCCGTTGGGCGTCGTCTTCACCGAGTACCTCGGATGGAGGTACGCCTTCCTGATGATCGCCGTCGCCGGTACGATCGCATTGTCGCTGTGCATGGTGAACGTCCCCCGGGACATACCGCCTTCCCCCGCATCGGAGAAGGGCGGACTCGATCTGCTGGGGGACCGTCGCATAATCATGGGGTTCATGATAACCATGTTCACATTCGCGGGGACGTTCCTGATGTACACCTACATCAACCCGTTGTTGATGACCATGGGATTCGAGGACTCCGGAATCGGTCTGGGGATCATGGTGTTCGGCGTCATGTGCATGGTCAGCAACCTGTATGCGGCGAGATTATCGTCCAGAGGCGGCCTCCGCATCGGAAGGTTCACGTTCATGTTGCAGACCGTCATGTACGTGATTCTGCCGACGGCCATGCTGTTGCCCGTTCTGGGATACCCCGTGTTCCTGGTGACGGGTCTCCTCATGTACATCATGAACTCCTCGGTCCAGATGCTCCTCATGAACGTCGCCTCCTCGGATTATCCCGGTTCCATGACCCTGGCCACTTCGTTGAACCCGACCGCATTCAACATAGGCATAGCAATGGGTTCCCTCACGGGCGGTTTCGTGTATGATGCGGCAGGCGTCTTCTCCCTGGGTTATGCCGCAGCCGTGTTCATCCTGATGGCGGGGGTCGTGTGTCTCATACTGTGTAGGGATTCAAGGGTGGGTGGGAACGTCTCCGGATGAATCGGCCGGGAACATCGCGGTCCACGACAGGAATCCAGAATCCATCGTAATGGTCCATTTCCATTCGTTTCCCACCGGCCCCGTCGTCTACGATGGATGGATACAACCATGGATGCAACTCTGAAATTGTACTTAGCATGGGGTTTTCTGTTTTTAATATTTAAAACTATTTTTCATCCATTTGATTTTATATTTAATACCAACACATAAATGGATTAATGTTCCAATATCATTACTTAAAGTTTTCTATCATATATTTTTCCAACGGATGCCAAAAGTTAAAAAGGGTTTTCATTTTTTCAAAAAAACAGGAAATCATTATATATCCATGGAAAAGGTCTCTGTAGATAGAAGGAGGACGCTCCGGCGAGCAGCGGGTCTCTAAAACCTAGCCAGCGGGGATCGACACCCCGGTCTTTCGCTTTCACGATTCAAAGAGGTGCTTCATAAATGGGCTTGGGTTTCACTGATCCGCAGATTCAGCATTTGATAGAGTACGGGGACACCAACTGGTCCGACCTCGAGTTCGAGGACGCGGCTGCGAGGGACAGGAGGTTCTCCAAGGAGATGTCCAAGGTCCAGGCGGCCAACCACGAGTGCATATCCTGTCTCATCGCCAACCCCAGGAGGCACGACCTCGCGGCACTCGAGGCCCGGATCGCGGAGAAGCTCATCGCCCGCGGATTCATCGAGGTGAAGACGCCCATAATCATCAGCACCTCGGCCTTGGCCAAGATGACCATCACGCCCGACCATCCCCTGTACAAACAGGTGTTCTTCATCGATGACAAGAGGTGTCTCAGGCCGATGCTGGCACCCAACCTGTACAAGGTCATCTATGTAAACGCCGGTAACGACAAAGGTAAGA
>JAFVZY010000126.1 GCA_017507885.1 Candidatus Methanomethylophilaceae archaeon
CATAGGCATCCTCGGTGGTCGCCGTGGACACCTCGTCATAGACCCCGGTATCCAGGACCTCCGGAACGAAACCCGCGCCGATTCCCTGGAGACCGTGCGGGCCGGGTGAACCTCCGGAAAGGACGGGGGAATCCTCGGGCTCCACTGCCACGACCTTGATTCCGGGATTCCTGGATTTCAGATATCCGCCTATGCCGGTTATCGTACCGCCCGTGCCGACCCCCGCCACGAACACGTCCACATCCCCGCCGGCATCCTCCCATATCTCGGGCCCGGTGGTCTCGAAATGGGCCTTGGGGTTGACCTTGTTGACGAACTGTCCGGCGATGAACGCACCAGGGATCTCGGATGCGAGACGCTCCGCCTCGGCTATGGAACCGGCCATCCCCTTGGAACCGTCCGTCAACACGAGCTCCGCACCGTATGCGCGGAGGATGTTCCTCCTCTCGACGCTCATGGTCTCGGGCATGGTTAGGATGACGCGGTACCCCTTCGCGGATGCTATGGACGCGAGACCGATTCCGGTGTTTCCGGATGTGGGTTCTATGATCACGGAACCCTCCTTCAACGTGCCGTCTGCCTCCGCCGCCTCGATCATCGCTCTGGCCACCCTGTCCTTCACGCTTCCTGCGGGGTTGAACAACTCCAACTTGGCAAGTATACGGGCTTTCAGACCCAATTCGCGTTCGATGTTGCGAAGTTCCATGAGGGGGGTGCCCCCGATGAGTTGAGTGACACTCGTGTAAACGGGCATGATAGATTCACCTGCAATTACATATGAACATCAGATTGAATGAACTCTCCAATCCGTCCATTCGGGCGAGGTCGGGTAGATGAACCATGTTATATACGGGATACGATGAAACGGCCCCCATGGAAAGATACACCCTGATAGACCACACGGCCGACGTCATGGTCAAAGCCTTCGGGAACACCCTGGAGGAATGCTACGCCAACGCGGGTTTCGCCCTATTCGATCAGACCGTAGACCTGTCCGGGATAGGGACCTCCGAACATGTCGAATTTCGCGTCACGGGAATCGACGATGAGGACCGCCTCTATTCGCTCCTGTCCGAACTGCTGTTCATAGAGGATTGCGACAATCTAATATTGAAGGAGTTGGAGGTCGAATTCGATGGTGAGGATGTTGTCTGCAGGGGGAAGGGCGAGACCCTGGACCGCGACCGCCACAGGATAAGATCCGAAGTGAAGGCCATCACGTACCACATGATGGAGGTCAACAGGGAGGAACCGTACGTCACCGTGATATTCGACGTATGAGTCGCGATGGAACCATGCCTCGGAAGGAATGTCCCGAACCCGTCATATAGATGCATTCCATTCCGAGTCACCGATGCTCAGACTTGGCTGGTTCTCCACAGGCAGGGGTCCCGGATCCCGCAATCTGCTCAAAGCGGTAATGGATAAGAAGGAACAGGGCGAACTGGACGTGGAGATCGCGTTCGTGTTCTGCAATTGGGACAACGACGAGGACGACAATCCCAAAAGGGAGCAGCGCCAGATGTTCTTCGACATGGTCGAATCATACGGCATCCCGCTGGTCACCGCATCCTGGAAGAAGTTCGAACCCGAACTGTGGAAAAGGGACCAGGTCGCATGGAGGGATGCGTACGGTGCACTCCTGAGGGAGAAGACCTCCGCGTTCGGATTCGACCTGGGGATCCTGGCGGGATACATGCTCTGGATGGATGACGAGACCTGTCGGCAATACGACATGCTCAATCTCCATCCCGCACTCCCGGACGGCCCCAAGGGCACATGGCAGGAGGTCATCTGGCAGCTCATATCGGAGAATGCGGAGGACCAGGGTGCGATGATGCACATCTGCACCGAGGAGTGGGACAGGGGCGCGGCACTCACATACTGCAGATTCCCCATCAGGGGCGGGGAGTACGATGCCCTGTGGGAGCAGATGGCCCTCAAGATGGAGACCATGAGCCTTGACGAGATCAAGACATCGGAGGGACAGGACGAACCCCTTTTCAAAAAAATAAGGGAGGACGGCGCCATGAGGGAGTTGCCCCTCATCGTCGCGACGATCAAGGCTTTCGCGGACGGCAAGGTCACCATGCGCGACAAGAGACTGTATGCCGATGGGGAGGCCCTCGACGGCCCCTACGACCTCAGCGTGCAGGTCGACGAATCCCTGGAGTGATCCCATGGGCGAATACGACCCCGTGGAAGATCTCGGACTGGCACCGGACAAGATCTTCGTATGCAGCGCCAGGGGATTCCTGACGAAGAACGACCCGACACGCGACCTCTGCGAGAGGTTCATCCGCAACGGAGGGCACTTCTACGACGTCCTATGCAGATATGACGAACTGACCGCATACGTCCTCGGACGCGAGGAGGCATCCGCCGGCAGCGTCATGAAATGGGTCCTGCCCTTCCTGAAGGCCCACGGCGTGACCGAACACGCCATGTACGAGTACACCAAGACCACCCTCCGCATGATGGACGGTGCGGAGACAGCCATCAACTACATCGCCAGGATGATGCCCAGCTACGTCACCACGAGCGAGCTGCAGCAGACCACCATGCCCATCGACGACGTCATAAACACCCCCCTCTGCGACATATTCAGTTCCGTCGGGGACCTGGACTACGCCAACTTCGGAAGGGTGGAATCGCGCAAGATCAGGGAGATGGCCGCGGAGATATCGTCGTTGAAGATCGCCAAGAAGAAGTACGAACTCAACGTCTCCACCAGGATAGACTCGGACGACGTCACCCTGCTGAAGACCATGGACGACATCATCAGGAACAGGTTGAGGGAGACGTCGGCCCTGAACCTCATGGAAAGCTCCATACCGATCTACGCCCACAAGAAGGCGTACAGACTCCTGGAGATCAGAAGGAGCACGGGGATAGACCTCGACGGGACGTTCTACATCGGAAGCGACCACACGGACTACCAGCCGCTGTTCCTCGTGAAGGACTGCAACGGAATCGCGGTCTCCTACAACGGGAGCGACTTCGCCGTCAGGGGATGCAACGTGGCGGTCATGGCCAACGACAGCACCATAGGGGCCCTACTCGCCAGCGTCTTCTTCGACAAGGGATATCAGCACGTCATAGACATGGCCAACAACTGGGACAGGAGGAGCCTGAAGAACATGGACGTGGTGGACCCGTACCTCCGCGACTACGTCCTGAAGCGCCACTCCAGGAAACTCCCCGAGGTGGTCGTGGTCGACCGTCACAACGTGGATGCCGTGGCGGAGAAGAGCGAAGCCTACAGGAAGAGGATCCTCGCAAGATGAGGATCACCCGAAAGAACACGGAAGAATGGGGAAGATAGTGCTCCAGTCGGGATTCGAACCCGAGTGTCAGCCTCGAAAGGGCTGAATGATTGGCCGCTACACTACTGGAGCTTAAGTGGGCCATCACGGTATAGTTTATAAAAATTGTGTAGATTCCCCACCATCCGGGAACCGTACGTCCATTCGACCGGGCTAATCTTTTTATAAATGGTCGATTCATGGCCACCAACGGAGTAGGTCAATATGAGTGACAACCAACCTCTTGAGAGTCCTGACGAGGACGTTACGCGCGTACGTCTCCCCAACATCAAGGAAGGGGAGATGTTCGGAATCGCCGACCAGCTGCTCGGCGCATCTAAAATCAAAGTCATGTGCGAGGACGGAGTGTCCCGCGTCGGTCGCATCCCCGGCAAGATCAAAAAGAGGATGTGGATCAGAGAGGGAGACCTCCTGATTATATCAGTCTGGGACTTCCAGCCCGACAAATGCGACGTCAGGTTCAGGTACACCAAGACCCAGGCAGTCAACCTCAGCAAGAGGAACAAGGTTCCCAAGAACCTGGACATATTCTGAACCGGAGGTTGGACCTCATGGCCTCGTACGACGAGGCGTACGCGTACCTGGAAAGGCACGTGGACGCCCTCAAGACCAACAAGACCGGGGATGAGAGGCAGACGGATGCGGAGGTCTTCGACAAGAAGACCCTCATGACCATCTACGACTTCATGACTGATGGTCTGATCGACGCCGTCCACTATCCCATATCCACCGGAAAGGAGGGCAACGTGTTCTACGTCACCGACGAGGACGGCGACGCACTGGCCCTCAAGATATTCAGGACCTCCACATCCACCTTCAAGAGGGTGGCCAAATACGTGGAGGGCGACCCCCGTTTCAAAGGGGTCACCGGCAACCGCTGGAAGATGATATACGCATGGGTCAACAAGGAGTACCGCAACCTCATGAGATACTCCGATGCGGACATACCGGTCCCGGAACCCGTGGCGTTCGACAAGAACTGTCTCCTGATGGAGTACATCGGGGACGAGAACGCACCCGCCCCCCAACTGAGGGACTGCATCCTGGAGGATCCCACGGAGACCTACGACGAGGTCGTTTCATTCATCATAGACGGATGGCAGGATGCACACCTGGTTCACGGCGACCTGAGCGAATACAACATACTGATGTGGGAGGGACAGCCCGTGCTGATCGACGTGGGTCAGGCGGTCACCAACGACCACTTCAACGCCAAGGAGTTCCTGGCCAGGGACATCAGGAACGTGAACAGGTTCTTCAAGAACAGGGGAGCGGACATCATAGACGACGCCACCATCATGGAGGAGACACTCCACGGCGGCGATGACAACGAAGAGGAGGAAGAGGAATGAGATCAGTCAGAGTACCGGCCGACAGGGTCGGAACCCTCATCGGAAAGAACGGTGAGACCAAGAAGATGCTCCAGAGCATCTCCGGAGTGAAATTGGACATCGACACCGAGGAAGGGGAGGTCATCATCCACGATGACGTCGAACTCGAGGACCCAGTCATGGCGTTGAAGATCATCGACGTCGTCAAAGCCGTCGGAAGGGGATTCAACCCCCAGAAGGCCATGAGGCTCTTCGAAGACGACGAGTACCTCGAACTGGTGGACCTGAAGGAATTCGTCGGAGACCGTTCCGGACAGGTCACCCGCGTCAGGGGACGCCTGATCGGAAAGGACGGAAAAACCCGCAGGATCATCGAGGACCTTACGGGATGCGACATGGTCATCTACGGCAACACCGTGGGCCTCATCGGCAACTCCATCAGCCTCCCCGTGGCGAAACACGCGGTCGAGCTGATCCTCAACGGAAGCGAGCATGCGACCGTCTACCACTATCTCGAAAGCCAGCGCCCCAGGCTCAGGATCGCCGAGATGGGATTCGACATCTGAGGGGTCCGCATGGAGGAATGGATTGACGGACACCTCGACACCGCCAGGGAACTGGCACTCGAGGGATACTGCGACCACTGCCTCGGACGCATGTTCGGGAAGCTCGGCAACGGGATGACCAACCGCGAAAGGGGATTCCTCATCCGCGAGGCGCTGCTCGAGGAGGGCACCGACGCACCTGCGGAGGACTTCTGCCCCCTGTGCGAGAACGTTTTCGACCTCCTGGGCAGATTCGCCGAGGCCGCCGCCGAGAAGATCAACGGCGTAGAATCGGAGAACTTCCTCATCGGAACCCGTGTCGAACCGGAGGTCGTGGCCAGGGAGAAAGAGATCAAGGAGAGGTTCAACCTGGAGTTCGCAGAGACCATCAAGGCGGAACTCAACAGGGAGATCGGGAAGATCGCACTCCCGATGATCCACAGGCCCGTCGATTTCAAGAACCCCCAGGTCGTGGCACTCGTGGACACACGTTTCGCGGAGGTCACGCTGGATATCGCACCCCTGTTCATCGCGGGACGCTACAACAAGTACAGCCGCGAGATACCCCAGACCATATGGCCCTGCAGGATGTGCCACGGCAAGGGATGCGACCACTGCCACGGCAAGGGCAAGATGTACCCCACATCGGTCCAGGAGATCATCGG
>JAFVZY010000127.1 GCA_017507885.1 Candidatus Methanomethylophilaceae archaeon
GGGGGGAAGACGCATAACGGTCGAGATGTTGGACGACAAACTGGTCGGATGCAGGATAGGTTTCGACAGGGAGGGCATGAGGCTATTCTTCTCCGGCGACGACTATTCCCGCGACATGTTCTTCGAGGCCGTCGACAGGATGCACCTCGACCTCGGCCATCTGTTTCCTTACGCATGAAAAACAATCTTATAGAATCCATCCCCACCCTAGCGGATGCTATCCTGTCCGATTCGTTATGCCGGTGTTTTCGCCAGTTTTGAATTTACGCCACTATGGATTATGGGGATGGTTGCAAATCGAAACCGTTTGTCACCATTGTGATGAAGGGGTACGATGAAGCGGTCAAACGGGTGGAGGGGTTCTAAAGGGGAGAACGGAAAACGAGGTCTTGTCGAGAAGTTTTGGGAAAAGATGGTCCCCACTCCCTGATTTGAACAGGGGACCTGCTGATTTCAGCGGCTGTATCGGATTTCTTCCGAAAACACTCTACAGTCAGCCGCTCTGGCCAGTCTGAGCTAAGTGGGGATAAACCTCGGATGCAAACCTTGTATATTAAATTAGTGGTTAATCCGATTTCTTTGGAAAATCATCGACATGATCATGACTCGATTACAGCCTGTTACAACCCCTTCCATGACCGCATGTATTGATGCAAGTCCGATTGCGATCGATGGCCTTATGGCCCTTCCAGGGGCACCCCTGGTCGAATCATCCGTAATAGGACAGGTCTTCGGGGGTTTCCTGCGACTGTGCGGCCTGGGCCTGCATGTTGAGGTTGTCGATCTCGGCAACGGCCTCGTCCAATCCGGCAAGGTCGATTTCGAATCCGAGAAGTCTGGATACGCATCCGATGACACTCCTCGCACTCTTGCTGTCGTGGAAGAATCCCGAGGTCTCGCCCATGATGCATACGGAATCGATCCCGTACATGTCCCCGAGTCCGACGAGCATCGCCGCCGCCCCTACGATTCCTCCTGCCGGTTCCCTGGGTCCGAATTCCACGCCGCATTCCTGCAGACGGGGTTTCATGGATTCGTCCGATACTGCCGCGATGATGCGGGGTTCGGTGACGATCCCGCCGGTTCCGTATCCGCCGAGGGTGATGATCATGGCGGGGTCGTGTTTCAAAATCATTCTGAAAGCGGTTTCCGAAAGGGAGAATTGTCCCTGTTGGCTGGTTCCCTGGTAATCCCCGAGTAGGAACACGAGGTCGTGTCCGTTGACGTCCTCGGCCAACCAGAGTTCGTTGTCAGCCATTTCGGTGGTGCTCTCCTCGGACACCATCACCTGT
Source organism: Candidatus Methanomethylophilaceae archaeon (assembly GCA_017507885.1). GTDB lineage: Archaea > Thermoplasmatota > Thermoplasmata > Methanomassiliicoccales > Methanomethylophilaceae > Methanoprimaticola. The sequence continues at coordinate 1,293 of JAFVZY010000127.1, forward strand.
GGCGGGAGGTCCTCCGAGAATATACGTGCGATGCGACGGGCGTTCAGCTTCTCTGACATGTAGTCTGCTGCGATTTTCCCTACGTTTCCGACACCCGGGAGTCCCTCTATCAGGATGGGGGATTTGAGAACGGGTCTGGAATCATATCTTATTATGTTTCCCGTTGTCACCGTAACACTCCATTATGGCCTTTCTACGGTATTCGCCCATGCGGTCCTCCGGAGAATATTTCGGAGGTACCGGGCAGGATGTGGTGGAACCGCAAAGGGGGCATGTGTTGCGGAGGGTGTACCTTCCGCAACTGCCGCATTTACGGATTTCCGACCTCATCTCACTTGCTCTCGCGCTTGAGGACGGCGGTTCCGCCGTTTGCAACGAGGTCTTTGATAGCGCAGTCAGAGATCCTCTTCATCGTTTCCTCGGCTTCCTTGTATTCGCCGGCTGATACGACAATCCTGTACTTGGGGCATCCGACGCAGGTGATCTCCACGCCTCCGTCTTCTGCTGCCTCAAGTGCTTTGAGAAGGGCGTTCTTTACCAGTTCCATTCCGTTAGGAGCGGAGGAGGTCATCTCGAGGATGGCATCGATCTGCACAGTGGGCGGAGCGACGTTCTCCTTGGCGACCTCGATGAAGGTATCGATCCATTCCCCGGAGAAGTCCTCAAGGAACTCCTCGGGATAGGACACGACCGATTCGAACGCACCATAGAGGGTCTCGTAGACCTCCAGCAATTCGTTTCCGAACATGTCGTAGGCGTCGTCCACGGAGATGGACATCCTCTCGGCGATGATCTCGACGAGTTTCTCCGCCTTCTTCTCGTTCTTCCACTGCTGGATCTTCTCCCTCTTCTGGTGCTCGTTAACGGATTTTAAAGAAAGGTCGATGTGACCTTTGGTTGAATCAACGCCCAGAACCTTACAGACGATCTTCTGGCCTTCTCTAACGAAGTCTCTGATGTATTTAACCCAGCCCGAGGCGACATCCCTTACGTGGACGAAACCTTCTTTGTCGTCGTACTCGTCGAGAGTGACGAAGGCACCGAAGTTCTTGACGTTCTTCACAGTGCACACGACGAGCTCGCCGTGCTCGGGAAAGCCTCTGACTCTGGACATCAGCCTACTACCTCGAGCACTTCGCCTTTGATCTCTCCGACGCCGCCCTTGGGGACGATGAGGGTGGATCCGCAGACGTTGCAAGTGACTTTGGTGGCAGCCTTCTTGAAGGCGATCTGCTCATTGGCGCAGTCGGGACATTTGATCTTGATGAAATCTCCGGTCATGTGATCACTCCGTCATCTCGAATTTCTTTGCACGGATGCAGGGTGCGAGATTGGCCTTCTTGCAGGTGGTGCACCTGTATCTGAGGTTGATCCTCTTGGTGGGCTTCTCTCTTCCTTCGGGCTTAGGCCTGGGGAAACCTCCGTAACCTGCGGTTACCTTTCTGAATCTCCTCTGACCCCACTTGAGCTCACTGGCCTTCTTCTTCTTGACCCTCTCAACCTCCTGGGTGGTGTGGGTCTTGCAGAAGGGACAGTATCTTTTGATAGTCCTGGGCATTTTCATGATATTCACCTATAGCGAATGAACCAAACCGTGTTATACGGAAGTCATATAAAAAGATGCCAGTCATTTTTCTGGCATATGAGAGGGGGCTCAGGCCCCCTTGGAACATGTGCCAGAATTCAGCGTTTGACGCCTTCCGAAAGGTGTTTCACCTCACCCTCGGAGGTGCATATGAGGGCCTCGAAGGCCATGTTGAGGAACAGTCCGTTCTCCACGACGCCAGGCATGCTGTCGATTCTGCTCTCGAGGAAGAACGGGTTGTCTATGCCGTCGAAGCGACAGTCGTAGATGTAGTTGCCACCGTCGGTGACGAATGGTGCACCGTCCTTCATTCTCAGAACGGCGTTGCATTTCTGTAATTCCAATCCGAATTTGGTGTGTACGTGTCCGAACTGCAACACCTCCACGGGGAGGGGGGACAGGGTTCCCAGTTTCTCCACGATCTTGGATTCGTCGGCGATGATGATCTCCTTCACGGTCGCCGCAGCGACGATCTTCTCCCTGAGGAGTGCACCGCCCATGCCCTTGATCAGCTGAAGCTGCGGGTCGATCTCGTCGGCGCCGTCGATGGTGACGTCGATCTTCTTCACATCGTTCAGGGGAACCATCTCGATTCCGCAGGACAACGCGATCTCCTCGGTCCTCACCGAGGTGGCCACGCATTTCAGGTCGTAGCCGTTCGCAACCAGTTCGCCGACCTTCTTGATGGCATAGTATGCGGTGGAGCCGGTTCCGAGCCCGACCACCATGCCGTCTTTGACGTATTCCTCAACCGCGGCTTCCGCGACAATCTTCTTCATCTGTTCCGAATCCAGCACCATGGGTATCACCCGGATTGTTACGGCCTCGCGATGCATTCATCGTTATAATACTGTGCTTCGGAACGTGGTTATACGAGCCGTCCGTACGGGGTGGCATGAAGCTCGCATCCCTGTACTCCGGCGGAAAGGATTCCACATTCTCCATGTATCTTGCGGAACAGATGGGTCACGACATCCCATATATGGTCAACATCGTTCCGAAGGACCCCGCCGCGATGATATTCCACACTCCCAATCTGAATCTCGTCCCCCTGATGGCCGAGTCCATGGGCAGGGAACTGGTCACCGCCGACAGCACCGGTACCGAGGAGGGCGACATGGACGGTCTCCGCAGGGCCTTGGATGGATTGGATGTGGACGGGATCGTCACAGGTGCCGTCTGGTCCGATTACCAATGGGACAGGATAAACAGGGTCTGCGGGGAGACGGGACTCACGGTCATGTCGCCACTCTGGCGCAAGGACCAGGACCTCGTCATGGATGCATTCCTGGATTCCGGTATAAAAGCGATCATAATCGGCTGCTATGCCGAGGGTCTCGACCGTTCCTGGTTGGGACGCGAACTGGATCATGATGCAGTCGAGGAGTTGAAGGAGATCCGCTCCCGCACCGGAATGAGTATCATGGGGGAGGGCGGGGAGTACGAATCCCTCACCATTGACTCCCCCATGCATTCGAGACCCCTCCGCATCCTGGAGTCGGAGGTGGAGTGGTCCCGTCACGGCGGTACCATGCACGTCAGGTCCGCGACACTTTGAGCGCCTCGGGTTCGAACCTTCCGAGCCTCAATGCGCTGCATACGACGGATATCGATGAAAGCGACATCGCCGCGGCGGAGAGCATGGGCATCTGATCCACCAGGCCGTCGTATCCCATCAGCACCGGCAACCCCGCCGCTATGGGGATGCAGACGATGTTGTACACGAATGCGAAGAACAGGTTCTGTTTGATGTTGCGGAGCGTCGCACGTCCAATCTCCAGGGCCGCAGGCACGCTCCTCAGATCGTCGTTCATCAACACGACGTCCGCCGACTCCATGGCGATGTCGGTCCCGGAACCGACCGCGATCCCCACATCGGCCTGTGTGAGTGCGGGCGCGTCGTTTATCCCGTCCCCCACCATGGCCACCCTGTGCTGCGCGATCTGAAGCTTCTTCACGATGTCCAGTTTGTCCCCAGGTTTGGTCTCCGAACGTACTTCCGGTATCCCGAGTTCCGATGCGATGGCCTTCGCGGTGGCCCTCCTGTCGCCCGTGACCATCATGACGTTCACGCCATCGTTCTTCAGTGACGACACGGCCGAGGGGCTCTCCGCCCTCACAGGGTCGGATATTGCGATGGTTCCTGCGAATCCGCCGTCGACGGCCACGAACACCAACGTTCTGCCGTCGTCGGAATCCCATGAATCGCCCGGGATGTCCACGCCATCGTCCGCAAGCAAACCGGCGTTCCCGATGATGACGTCCCTTCCATCGACGGTGCAACGGACACCCCCTCCGGTGACACTCTCGAAACGGCTGTGCATCCCGGGGGCGATCCCCTTCCTTTCGGCGTATCTGACGATCGCCTCCCCCAACGGATGTTCGGAATCCCTCTCGGCGGATGCGGCAAGGTACGTGAACTCCCTTTCATCCATCGTTGTCCGGACCTCGTCCACCTCCGGGAATCCCATGGTGCATGTGCCCGTCTTGTCCACGATGACCGTGTCCACCCTGGCCGCGGCCTCCAGGGCCGATGCGGTCTTGTAGAGGATTCCGTGCTGGGCCCCCTTCCCGGTACCCATCACGATCGCCAGGGGCGTTGCCAGCCCCAATGCGCAGGGACAGGATATCACGAGGACCGAGATCGCGATGGTCGATGCGAACTGCACATCCCTTCCGGCGATCAACCAACCGATCATACAAAGGATCGCGATTCCGATGACAGCCGGCACGAACACCGCCGCCACCCTGTCCGCTATGTTCGCGACGGGTGCCTTGGTCCCCTGTGCCATCTCCATCATACGGGCTATCTGGAAAAGGACCGTGTCCTCGCCGGTCTTCTCGACGGAGGCCCTCAGGCTTCCCGGACCGTTCACCGTGGCACCGTAGACGACGTCCCCCTGTCTTTTGGTGACGGGTATGCTCTCGCCTGTGAGCATGGATTCGTTCACGGGGGATTCCCCGTCCATCACGACCCCGTCCGTGGGGATCTTCTCCCCGGGGCGGATGATCATGATGTCGCCGATCACCAGTTCCTTCGACGGGACCTCCACCTCGACCCCGTCCCTCAGGACACGTGCGGTGTCCGGTGCCAGGGAGAGGAGTCTTCTCAGGGAATCGTTGGTGCGGTATTTGGAGCGCGCCTCGATGTACTTCCCGACGCTCACGAGGGTGATGATCATCACCACGGAATCGAACGCCACGGAATGCAGGGCGTCCACATCCCCGATCGCCACCCTGTATGTGTTGTACAGACCCAGGACCATGGATGCGGTGGTGCTCAGGGCCACGAGGGAATCCATCGTGGGGCTGCGTGTGAACAACGCCGGATAACCCTTCTTGTAGAACCTCCTTCCCGCATAGATCACGGGTATGCAGAGGATCATCTGTAGGATGCAGTACGGCAACGGTTCCAGAAAACGATCGAAGAGTCCCAGCATGGGCCCCATGGACAGTATCGCCAGGGGTATCGTGAAAACGATGGCGATCGCAAGGTCCCTGAACTGGGTACTCAATGCGGCCATCTCCTGTTCGGCCGCCTTGTCCCTGTCGCCGCTGACGACGGTGTATCCTGCGGATGTCACCGCCTTGACGATGGCATCCTCGACATCCTCCCCGCCGTCGTATTCCACGGTGGCCGAGTTGTTGCCGATGTTGGCGGTCGCGGAGATCACGCCCGGGACCGAGAGGATGGCGCTCTCCACCCTCCCGGTGCATGCGGCACAGGTCATCCCGCCTATGCGGAAGACCTTCGTGTTCATGAGAACAGACCCTTCTTCACGGAGGCCCTGAATCCCGTGTCCACAACGGCACCGATGAGCTCCTCGTCGCCGACTCCGGAATGCTCCACCGTGGCGGTACCCTTCTTGAGGTTGACATCCACGGATTTCACACCATCCGTGTTCTTGAGGGCGTCACGGACTTTGCCGACGCAACCTTCGCACATCATGCCTTCTATCTTGAGTGTGGTCTTGCTCATGGCCCCCTTTAGGTCATCCCGATATTTTAGTTATACCTAAATTCAAGCGAATCTGGCGAATTCCCCCATGGGTATCCTGACACCGTGGTTCCTGGACGTCTCGTCTGCCCTGTGCCCCACCGCAAGGATGTTGATGGGCACCTCCCCTTCCTCCAATCCGAAGGATTCGGAGAGCGTCTCGGGATCGAAGAAGCATATCCATACCGATCCCAATCCCCTGGCGGTGGCCTCGTACATCATCTGCGTGGTGACGATGCTCGCATCGATCTGATGGATGTTGAATCCGTCGAACTTCTCCCTGACCCATGCCCTGTCGGGGCGGGACGTGACGATGAACGCCAGCGGTGCCGAGAATATCCTCGCGGATCTTCCGACCTCCGCCAGTCCCTCCTCGCTTCTGACCGCAATCACCCTCACGTGCTGGGCGTTGACGCCGGTGGGCGCGAGCCTTCCCGCATCGAGGATCGCCATGACGTCCTCGTCGGAGACCTTCTCCGCGGTGTACGCCCTGGAGGAGTACCTCCTCTTCACCAATCCCATGAAATCCGTGTCCGTCATGCCCTTCCCCCGATCTTCTCCACGGCCTCGATGATCCTGGCGATCTCGCGTTCGGGGTCCTTCCACATCCCCGGGGTCCACACCCTGTGGATGTTCCACCCCCTGGATTCCAGATACTTCTGCCTGTGGTAGTCCCTCTCCCTGGTGGATGTGGACATCTCGTAGAGTCTGCTGTCGCATTCGATTCCCAGGATGTACTTCCCGTTCTGTTTCAGGGCCAGGTCGATCTGGTATCCTCCGATACCCACGTTCCTGTCCACGGTGTAACCCTTCTTTACCAGGCTGTTGTAGACCCTGTCGGCGATGGCGCCGCCCGTGGACGACTCCCCGTACTCCCATCTACCGTCTCCGAAGGACTGCAGGATGGTGTTCGCGAGCACCATGTCGCCCCTGCTGACAGCATCCGCGTATTGGAGGTATTTCTTCAGGATCCTCGGCCCCTCGTTCTTGGACTCCTCCACCTGGAGGTCCTCGGGTTCGAAGGATTTGACGATGTAGATCTTCCTCTTGGCGCGGGACACCGCCACGTTGAGACGGTTCTCCCCGCCCCTGTTGTTGAGCCAACCGAACCTCTGCATCAGTCTGCCCTCTTCGTTGCGTGCGTATCCTATGGAGAACATGATGACGTCCCTCTCATCGCCTTGGACGCTCTCGATGTTCTTGATGAACAGACCCACGTCTTCGCCGTTGTCGAACCTGTTCATCTCCTCCGCGACCTTTCTTCCGAATTCGGGGTCTTTTGACCCCTCCTCGTCGATGACGTCGTAGATCAGGTCCCTTTGGGACGAGTTGAACGTGATGATCCCCACGGTTTCGTCGTCCCTCCTTCCGTTGAAGAACTCCTTCAGCAGCGACACGATTTTCCTCGCTTCCGCCATGTTGGATTTGTTCTCCCATAGGCCGTCCACGGTGAACACCTCTATCGGGGGCTTTTCGGGTTCCAGGACATTGGGTGACACGTAGAGTCTTCCGTTGTAGAACGCGTAGTTGGAGAACGCGATCAACTCCTCGTACCTGGACCTGTAGTGGAAGTTCAGCAGGATGGAGTCGTACCTGGCCCTTGCGAGGTCCAGAAGGCTCTCCTCCTCGAGTGCGGCGGATATGTCCTCGTCGGAGTCCTCATCGTCGTATTCGATCCTCCCTGTGCCGAGACTCGACGGGCGGAACTGCTTGTGGTCCCCGGCCACGACGACATTCTTGGCACGGTATATCGAGGGTATCCCCCTCTCCACGTACATCTGGGACGCCTCGTCGAAGATCAGGAGGTCGAAGATGCCCATCTCCATGGGTATGATCTCGGACACCACCTCCGGCGTCAGAAGCCATACCCTCACACCCTTGAACAGTTCGTATCCGTATCTGTCGATGAACTTGTTGAGGTTCCATTTCCTCTTGGATTCCACGATCCTGTTGATGTCCCCGCGCCTCTTGGATTCCGAGATGTAGACGAGGCTCTGTTGCAGGATCTCCTCCACCCTGTCGCGGGTGAGCTCCCTCTTGGATGCGATCTTCCTGTCCATGTCCTCGATGAGGCTGTCGAAATCCCATATGCCCTGCATGATGTCCTTGTGGGCCGCATCGAACTTCTGGAGGTGGTCGTTGAGGATCCAGTTGAACATCCTGTCGTTGCTGTCGTTGAAGGACGTCCCGCCCGTGGATGAGATCTCGAGGATTCCGTTGCCGTAGGATTTCTCGTATTCCCCGAGCCTGTCGTACACGGTGGCTTTGGCGGAGTAGGTGCCGTAGCAGTCCAATGCGTCGTGCAGTCCACGGGGGTTGTTGTTCACCATGTCGATGACGTCCGCGCCGCAATGGGTGAAGTATCTGTTCGCCAGGGCGGTGGCCCTGTTGGTTATCTTGCTTTTGGAGAACAGCCTGCTGACGAATCCCTTGGCCTGCCACTCGATCTTCTGACTCTCCAGGTCCAGGAGCTCGGCCCTCATCTCCCCCACGTCGTATTCGGAAAGGTCCTGCCTCATGCCGAGTATCCACGGGTGTTTGGAGACGATGCCCTTGTACTCGCTGTAGTTGCCCATGAGTACGGGGTCCCCGAACTTCCTGTGGAGTTCCGACACCTCGTCGTACGTGAGTTCCAACAGGCGGGGTGCGACGTTGTCTTTCACCAGTTTGTACTCGTCGAACTGCCTCCTGTCGGATATGTCGAGCCATCTGTCCATGGCATAGAGCTTGTAGGGTTCGATCCCGAACGAATCCGGGGTGTACATCACCTTGGCGATGTTGTCGAGGGTCTGGAAGTCCCTGTCGATGCTGTCGGATATGGGTCCCAGGTCCGTCCCCTTCCTGGGGGGTTCCACGGCCAGCATCCTCTCCAGCTGCTTGTAGAACAGTTCCTTGTTACCCACGTCGTCTATCATGAGGCAGTATTTCGAAAGGGTGCCCAGACGGGAGTACACCACGTCGAGCGCCGTCTTCTTCTCGGATACCATCAGGACCGTCTGCCCCTTCATCACCGCGGACGTTATCAGTCCCGTGATGACCTGCGATTTCCCGGTTCCGGGCGGACCCTGGACGACGATCTCGTCCTTCCGGTCTATGGCCGCCAGTATGTTTTCCTGTGCGCTGTTGAGGGAGTTGATGTAACTCAGGTCCCTTTCGGATGCCAGCATCCCCCTGTCCCGTATCTGGGCCTCCGTCAGGGGTGCGGGCAGGTCCGACATGAAGTCCGCCTTGCTGAGGTCCGCCACCAGGTCGTTGAGGATCCCGTTGATCTCGTCGCGGGCGAGGATGGTGTCGAAATCCCTCTGGATCGAGTTGGAGTACATCGAGTACTTCCCGACGACCACGTTGTGGACGACCTCCATGTCGCCTGGAAGGTACTTCGGGAAATCCCCCGCATTGTAGTCCACGAACTGTTCCGGGGGTCTGTATTCGTACGTCATCTCCATGCCGCTCTGCTGGTAGAACTCCAGCAGGTTCATCATGAACGTCTCTCCGGAGTACTCCTCTATGACGTTGTTGGGAAGGGGCTTGTTGATTCCGGACGACTTTATATGGGCCAGGACGAGGGTGTTGTTGTAGATCGCGTCACGGGAATGGTCCATGCTGAGGGATATGGTGCGCGAATCCTTCTCCAGGATCACCGGGAACAGTGCAAGCGGCGCCCTTATGTCGAACTCGCCGTTGGAGATCTTGCCCTGTACGAACGGGTATGCTATGTACAGGTCGTACTGACCCTTGTCCCTCTGTTCGCGGGTGACCTCGCGGATGATCTCGTTGAGGTGCCTGTACATCCTCTGCCCCTCCGCATCCTTCGCGGAGTCGCACAGTTTCAGCACCCGCTTCCTTCCGAACATGAGTCCCATTATGTCCAGTCCGGGGATGCTCATGAGGTCGAAGGTGTTCTTGCGGGCTATCCTGCCCTGGTAGAGCAGGCGGTTGCCCCTGCTGATGTTGATGAGCTTCTTCTCCAGCTCCCTCAGGGTCTTGGCGGCGTTGCGACCTATCCTGGATCCGTTGGCCGCGCTCACCGCGTACTGTCTGGTGACCTCCAGGAATATCTCCCCGTATTGTTCGACGAAACGCTGTCCGACCCCGACTATGGCCGAGAAATCCTCGAGTCTGGTGGGCACCCTTGCCGCCATCTCCGCCAACGCCTCGTCGGAACACACGTTCGGCGTCCTGCCGTTGGCGGTCTTCTCCTTCCTGAGCTCGTCTCTCAGGTGATGGAGCTCCTCATAGAGTTCGCTCTCCTGTCCCATGGATGCGTATGCCCGTATTGTTCCTAAAAGCATTGTGGGGCGACCCTACAACCATATACGTTTCCGTCATAACGGCATGTCATGATAGATGTAGGAATCAAGGGGAAGAACACAAGGAACGTCACGGAGGACCTCACCGCATCCTCCGTGGGCAGCGGAACACTCAGGGTGTTCGCCACACCCGCGATGATCGCCCTCGTGGAGGAGACCGCATACCTCAGCATAGCCCCCCATCTGTCCGAGGGGCAGAGCTCCGTCGGAACCCGCCTGGACGTGTCCCACTCGTCGGCCACACCCGTCGGCATGGACGTGGTGTGCGAGACCGAGGTGGTGGAGGTGGACCGTCGCAGGGTGGTTTTCAAGGTCGTCGTCTCCGACGCCGCAGGCGAGATCGGTTCCGGGGTCCACGAGAGGTTCATAGTGGATGATGTCCGTTTCATGGAGAAGGCGGAATCGAAACTCCGGTCGTGAATCACAATCCGACCTGCATCAGGATCACCGGCAGCAGAAGGCATCCGCAAAGCACCGTCCTGTCCGTGCCGTATGCGGGGGCGAGAAACCCGATCATCGTGGACACCGCGAGTATCGCCACCCCCCAGGGTCCGGTGAACAGGTGCACCAGGACGACCGTGAATGCCGCCACCCCCAGACCGAGTCTGCGGGAATCCACCCTTCCGACCGTTCCGGCCATCGCCTTTCCCGATGCGATCGTCAAGGCGTAGCCCAATGCGGATGCGATCCCTGCCGTCAGGATCAGCATCAGGAACGTTTCGGACGCGAAGCCCCCTATCGAATCCCCCACCATGTCCCCTATGACGATGCAGATCCCCGACCTCCCGCTTCCGGATACGGACAGGGTGACCAGCGACAGGATGGATGTGACGGTGCCGATCGAAGCCACGGTGGAGATGAACCGTTCCGGTCTGTTCTCGGGCATGAAACATGCCGATATGGATGCCCCCACGGTGGATGTGATCCCAGGGAACCATCCGGCGATGCACCCCATGACCACCCCCTTCACCCCCGCCGCATGCACACCCGACATGTCCGACGCATCACTTTGACGCGGGATGTCCCCGCCGGATGCGGATGTCAGGAGCACGGGCATCCCGAACAGTCCGGACAGCATGGGGAACAACAGCGTCCCATCACCAAGAATCCCGTCCGAGGGTATACCCAGGTCCATGACCGCCACACCCAACGTCCCCGAGAGGCAGAACAGCACCGCCCCCTGGATGCCGCATCCTTTTCTGAACTGGCCCAACAGTATGATGGATGCCGCAGCCGTCACGACCACAGGCGTCAACCCGTCCAGGAACCCCTCGCATCCGGCCATCATGACCCATTGCAGAGGAACGGCCAGTGTCACCGCCGCCGAGGCCCCCACCAGGCTTCCCACGGCGGCGGCGCGCACGGCAGCCATGCCACGTCCCTGCAACAGGAGTCTGTGTCCCGGGAGCATCGCCACATGATCGTCCGAATCGGGTGCACCGATGAACACCGATGGTACGAAGTCCACGAAGGAATGGACGACGGCGGCGGACATGATGCAACAGGATACGGCCGCCGCCGCACGACCCTCTCCGACGATCCCGGAAAGGAGTTCCTCCATCGCGGGATACGAGGCCAGCATCACGGATGCAAGGGTGTTCACATGGATTCCTGGGACCAGTCCGCTGAATAGTCCCATGCCCGCCCCGACTATGGAGCAGACCACGCATATCAGGATCGAGAAGGGGCCCATGACCCCCTCTCGGGGAACCCGTTAAAAAACGGATGCCCGTGCGTTCATGTTACTCGGGCACCACGGGTCTCCCGTCCACCATGACCACTTTCGCCAGGCTCCTGACGGGTGCTCCGATGCGTGATTCCGCGACGGTCAAGTCCTGGGATTTGTCCAGGATGACCAGGACCTCCGTCAACACGATGCCCGCACCCCTCAGTACCTCGGCGATTCCCGCCAGGGTGCCTCCGGTGCTGATCACGTCATCCACTATGACGACCCGGTCTCCCGGCCCCAGTCCGTTCACGTACATCCGTGATTCGGAGTATCCTGTGACCTGTCTGATCTCCAATTCCCCGGGAAGCCCGTATCTGCGTTTGCGTATGATGCTGAACGGTATCCCGGTGGCCAGGGACAGCCCTGTGGCCAGGGGGATGCCCATCGCCTCGGGTGCGAGTATCACGTCGCAGTCGAGGTCGGCCACGATCCCGAATCCCCTTACGACCTCGGATATTAGGGCCGGATCCACATGGGGTATCCCGTCGGTCAACGGGTTGACGAAATACTGGTACCCGTCCTTGTCCACGACTGGAGATTCCTCAAGCGATTCCCTGAGCATCCTGCGAACGTTTTCCATATCGATCAACCTCCACTCATGGACAACGGTTATCTAATCCGTCAATGTTCCACGGGGCGATTGCAATGGATATAGAAGAAAGGCTCGCCATAATCATGCGTAACGCAGAGGAACTGGTCACGGTGGACGAGCTCCGCACCCTTCTCATCGAGAAGGAGGAGCCCACTGCATACATCGGTTTCGAACCGTCCGGAATAGTCCATCTCGGATGGGTCCTGGTCGCACAGAAGATCAAGGACCTCACCGATGCGGGATTCAAGGTCACCGTGTTCTGGGCGGACTGGCATGCATACATCAACGACAAGCTCGGCGGGGATCTGGAGAACATCCGCACCTGCGCCAGGTACATGGAGGACTGTTTCATAGCCCTCGGGATCCCCGCAGACAAGGTGGAGTTCAAGTACGCCAGCGAGGTCCTCAGCAACATAGAGTATTGGGAGACCGTAATCAAGGTCGCCAAGGTCACCACACTCGCCAGGGTCAAGAAATCCATGACCATCATGGGAAGGTCCCAGGACGAGGCCGAAGTCGATTCCTCCAAACTGTTCTACCCCATCCTTCAGGCCACAGACATATTCTGTATGGGTCAGGATGTCGCGTATGCCGGTCTCGATCAGAGGAGGGCACACATGCTCGCCAGGGATGCCGCGGAGAAACTCGGATGGAAGAAACCCATCGCACTCCACACCCCTCTGATCCCCGGCCTCAAGGGAGGCAACAGGATGAACGCCGGTGCCAAAGACCCCGATGCGTTCGACTACAAGATGTCCAAGAGCAGTCCCGACGGCAGCATCTTCATCCACGACACCCGCGAGGACATCGCCAGGAAGATGAAGAAGGCCTACTGTCCCCCGGAGCAGGAGTTCGAGACCGAGAACCCCGTCCTCATGTTCTGCAAGTACATCCTCTTCCCCCGCAACGGGACCCTCGACATAGACCGTCCCGAGAAGTACGGCGGACCCGTGTCATTCTCCAGCTACGAGGAGCTCACCTCATCGTATTTCGGTGGAGGCCTGTCCCCCGTGGATCTGAAATCCGGTGTCATCGACGGTCTGGCCAGGACCCTTGCCCCCGTGGAGGAGTATTTCCGCAACAAACCCGAGAACTACGAGGCGATGCTCGGTGTTCTCAAGGGCATCGGAAAACTCCGTTGACCCCGAACGTGGAATGAAGGAAAAACGCCTTACCGGGAATTCTCGATGGATTCCCGGGCTTTTATCTCCCTCATCACATCCATCGTCTTCTGCATGCTCAGGAACAGCATGGCCTCCACGTCCCCGATCCCGGACAATCCCGCCGCACCGTTGTGCCCTCCGCCGTCGTTGCCCGTCTCCATCCCTATTCCGCGGAGTATGTCTCCCAGATGGATGCCCTTTCTGACGGCCTCCTGTGTGGCCCTGGAGCTTATGCGCATTGTCTCACCCCTCTGTGAACCCACGAACGCAATGTCTGCACCTGCCGCCATGAGTGCCCTGCAGCAGGACGCTTCGAAGCTCCCTCCGACGGAGGATGCGACGATGAGGTTGCCGATTCTTTCGAATTTGGCCCTCTCCATGCATTTCAACATGGCGATCCTTTCGGAGATGCTCACGGGGACCTCGGTCATCGTGAGGACCTCGTCCATCTCCACGCCGCATCTCACCATCAGGTCGGAGAAAGCCACCAGCATGGGGGGTTTCGCATACTGCATGTTTCCGCTGTCGGTTATCATCCCGCACATGAGCATCAGACCCATGTCGCGTTCGATGGTTCTGCCCGCGGCGTCAATGACGTCCTTCACTATCTCGCAACAGGACGTCCTCTCCGGATCGCAGTAGAACAGTTCCCCCGTCCATGCACCGGTTATGGTGTGGTGGTCCAGGATGATTGCGTCTTCGGGAATCTCGAAGGGAATCTCCAGTTGCTCCGGGGACGAGGTGTCCACGACCACGACCCTGTCGTAATCGGACGTGTCGCAATGGTCCAGCACCTCGACCTCCATCTTCTCGCAGACGGTCCTCGCCACGCGATCCACACCGGAAGGGGCATAGATGTCCGCAGGAGCGAACGCCCTCATGAGCCCGTAGGCAGAACCGATGGCGTCCATGTCGGCGTTGCCGTGGACCAGGATGACCTTCCTTCCTTCGACGAGCTCGTCTGCGATTCTGTTCAACATGTCCCGTGCATGCACGGACTCGTATAAAACATGGGCCGGGGGTGCCCCCCCCCCCGACTTGAAAGAAACACTCACTTCTTCCCGGTGAGTTTTTGGTATGTCCTGTTCTGGTTCAATCCCGTGATGAGGATGTCCGAATTGTACAGTTTCACGGTGATTGCGATGGTGGCCACCGCGAACACCATCATGTACGCGATACCGGAAAGCACCAGCCCCACATCCCCGTACATGAGGGCCTCCATGGCCATCATGGGGTGGGAGAACGGGATGGCGAACACTATGCCCTGTATGAACGGACCGGCACCGTACCATCCGGAGAACATGATGATGAACATGGGGATCATGGCGAGTATGCTGAGGGGCATGGTCATCGTCTGTGCGGACTTGTAGTTCTTCGCGAATCCTCCGAGTATCATACACAATCCGAGTGCACAGGATATGGACAGGAAGAGTGACACCATCACCAGCAGGTAGTCGAAGGCGTCGAGGCTCAATCCGAGGTCCTCCAGGTTCACGCCCGAACCCATCGTTCCGGTGAGGGACCCCATGTACATCCCCATGCCGATCATGTATGCGACGCCGTAGATTATGCCCACGACGGCCGCGGCAATGATCTTCCCTGTTACAATGGTTGTTCTTTTTATGGGGAGTGTGAGCAGTGTCTCAAGGGTCTTGTTCTCCTTCTCGGAACCGATGGAACTGATGACCAGGCTTCCGATCATCGTTATCAGGATCATGATGACTATGGGGATGATCATCGTCTGGCTGGAGATCTCCCCTGCGATGTCCGACGGGAGTATGCCGTTGTGCACCTCCCCGTTGATCATCGTGCAGTCGTTGTCCCCTCCGAATGCGATCGGATTCGAATAGAACAGGGGGTTTCCTTCGGTGGGACCCATCAGGAGTTCTTTGGACAGGCTGGTGTTCAGCATGGATGCTATGCTGGTGACCACGGTGGACGAGATCGATCCGAACATGCCCTCGGGCTCGTAGATGTAGAACTGGGTCAATGTCGCCGGACGCCCTTCGGAGATGCACAGCGCGAAATCGTCCGGCACTATCAGCGCACAGGCAAGGTCGTTTTGGGACATCATGTCCTTCAGGCGATCGAAGTCTCCGTCGAAGTCGTCGAGTTTGATCAGGTAGTCCCCCACTTCGGCATCGGAGGGGATGCTGCTGCCGTATATGGACTCAAGGGTTTCATACAGGTTCCAATCCACTCCCCCATCCTCGATGGTGAGGTCCCCGTGTCCGGATCCGACCACGCCGATGCTGGGCAGGGTCTGGGCCTTATCCACTTCGCCTCCGATCAGTCCACCCAGGATGGAGAACAGAACGACCATCACGACCACGGACATGATCGCACCGGGGGTAAGAAGCTCCTTCAGCTCTTTCTGTATTATGTTGGCGAGATGGTTCATCCTTTCACCGCCTTCACGAAAACCTCTTCAAGGGTGTCCACCCCGTATTCCCGTTTGAGTTCATCCGGGGTCCCCAGACCGATGAGGTCACCGTGGTTGATTATCCCCACCCTGTCGCAAAGCATGTCCACCTCGAACATGTTGTGGGACGACATGATCACGGTGACGCCGTCGCGGGCGATTCCACGTATGATCTCCCTTATCTCGTATGCGTTGACGACATCCAAACCAGATGTGACCTCGTCCATTATCGCCAGTTTGGGTGACGGCATGACGGCCCTTGCTATGAGGAGTCTGCGCATCATCCCCTTGCTGTATGTATCCACTTTGGAGTCGATGCGTTCCCCGAGGTCCGCAAGCGCGATACCCTTCTCCACCATCCTCTTCCGTTCGTCCCCATCCGCGAAAAACCTTGCAATGAAATCCAGATATGCGCGTCCGGTCAGGTCCTTGTATGCCCCGGCATCCTCGGGAAGATAGCTGATGATCTCCCTGACGCCTTTGGAATCCGTCTCCACGTCGTGTCCGTATACGCTGATGGATCCGGATGTGATGCGAAGGAGTGTGGATATCATCCTCAGTGTCGTGGTCTTCCCTGCACCGTTGTGTCCTATCAGGCCGAATATCTCCCCCTCCTTCACGGTGAGGGATATGCCGTGGACCGCCTCCGTGTTGCCGTACGATTTACGCACGTCCTTCAAAACGAGTGCATCCGTCATGGGTGGTGGATTCCACTGAATACGTATAAAAACATGGGGATGTAAGATGTTTGCCAGACCCCCGTGCGGGGGTCCTTTGAATCACTGCTGGGCGTTGCCCATTGCGGAGTTGATGGTCTCTTGGAGGACCAGGAACTTCTCCTTGAGGGAGGCTTCCTGACGCTCGAGGGAACCGATCCTGACGCCCATGATCTCGATGGACTCCTCGAGTTCCGCCTTGAGGGTCTCGCGGTCGTCCACCTTGATGAGCAGGCTTCCGGCGTTCTTGTAGACCGCGCCGGTGCTCTTGTTGAGCTCGTCCAGGGTCCTCTGGATCTCGCGCCTCTGGGTATCCATCTGGATCCTCTGGCTGGATGTGGCCTGGAGCTGCTGCTGCACCTGCTGGAACTGTGTGATCTGGTTCTGCAACTGGGGGCTGATACCGTTCATGTTCTCACTCTGTAAGCTTACGGATGTCTTCGACGACCTTCATGCATTCCAAATGCGAATTCAGTGCGGCCCTCATGGCGGAGGTGTCGGTGGCCGTTATCACGACCACCGTGTCCCCGTCGACGGATTCCATGCGGGTCTCGGTACGTGACAGTTCCCTGTCCGTCTCGGGCCCCATTATCCCGGGGACTTCCGCATCCCCTGGAATCCTTACGACCGCACGGAGCATGTTCAGTCGGACTTGAGGACCTTCTTCACATTGGGTCTGTCCTTGAAGAAGATCTTGGATCCGCATTTCTCACACTGGAGTCCGAGGGCGTTGACGTTCCTGACGGGCTCGTCGCATTTGGCGCATCTGTACATCGGCACAACACCTCGATTACTGCTCGGAAACCTGGGAGATCTCCTTCTTGGCCTTGGGGCTGTATGCCTCTGCCGCGAACTTGACCTCGCAGTGCTTGCAGAACCAGATGCCGGAGCTCACCCTTTTGACGGACATGTGGTGGCAAACGGGGCACTCGTGTTTTGCCTTCTGGTGTGCCTCGATGTTCTTAACCCTGTTGCGAACGATGACTCCGTACCTTGCTCCGAACCTTCCGGAGCTGCCTGCCTTCTCTGTTCTCTTTGCCATTTTAAATCACCCGATGATTTTTCTGATTTCCGCACCCTTCTCTACTGCCCTGTCCAGACAGAGGTCGAGGTCGTCGAGTGTGATCGAACCACAGCCTCCCTTCTGCATGGCCCTGAAGTTGCCGTTGTCGTCGGTGGTGACGGTAAGGCGGGCGGATGAAATCTGCTCTTCGTCGAAATTTGGGTCTACTATTAAAGTATTTCCTATTTTGACCTCTGTAACCGATATGGGGAGGCACGTGACGGGCAGGGGTTTGTTCTCACCCTTGCCGTACTGCTCCGCAGGGATGACGGCGGTCCTCAGGGCACTGACCGCCGCGAGGTTGGCCGCATCGAAGAGGTTGCCGTCGTAGTCGAGTGCATAGATGTCCACGAAGCACATCCAGACCTCCTCCCCGGGTACGATGCAGAGCTGCTCCACATCCACCATTCCCGATTCCCTGATTCCACGGTCGACCACACGGGCCAGCTCGATGGCGTCCTCTCCGGGGGGACCGGACTCGAAGGTTCCGTGTGCCATGGGGATGAGTTCCGCACCGGTGGTGAGCACTCCCGACGTGGGGGTGTCCCCGAAGGGGGTTCCGGGGATGATCTTGACTCCCGCGATGACCTCGGTCCTTCCCATCTTGACCCTCGCGGATCCGTCCGCGCTCTCGATGCAGTCGGTCTCGACGGTGATCTTCCTGAAGTCCTCGGGTCCGCGACCGTCGGTCCTCTGCCCCTTCTCGAGAAGGTCCATTATGTGGTCGCGTTTGATCTCTGACATGATTGGGTTGCTCATTCCTCAACACCTCCGCGGGTCTTGGCGTAACGCCTCTTGAGGGCATCCCTCTGAATGTCGTAGACGCTGTGGCACGCGTCCACCGCGAGGTCGATGGCGTGGTCGAACTCCTCGCGGGTCATGTTTCCGTCCATCTGGAGGAGGACGATCTCGTCGGTGGAGGGGACGATGGCGATGGGCACGTCGGCCTGACCGTAGTTGTCCTCCTCCTTGTTCAGGTCCAGGAGGACGTGGCCGTCGGCCTTTCCGGCCGCGATGGCGGGCACGATGTCCCTCATGGGGATCCCCGCATCGGCCAGTGCGACGGATGCGGCGGTGAGTCCGGCGCACCTGGTTCCGGCGTTGGCCTGGAGGATCTCGATGTACACATCGATGGATGCACGGGGGTAGAGCTCGGTCAGGACGACCTTCTCCAGTGCCTCCGAGATGATTTTGGAGATCTCGATGGACCTTCTGTCGGGTCCGGGTCTTTTCCTGTCGCTGACGGAGAACGCCTGCATGTTGTACTTGCACTGTATGATCGCCTTGGTGGGGTTCTGAAGGTGTCTGGGGTGACACTCCCTGGGTCCGTAGACCGCTGCCAGGACCTTGTTCTTGCCGATCTCCACGTATGCCGATCCGTCGGCGTTGTTGAGCACTCCCGCCTCGATCTTGATGGGCCTGTGCTCCTCCGCGGTCCTTCCATCGATCCTGATTCCGTTCTCATCTACCAATACCATATCCGTGTGTCCGCTCATGGTCACTCCTCCCCGTCGTCGTAACAGTCGAATTCATTCTGAGGGAGCCTGCTACTTATGAACTCCCTGATCATGTCGTCAAGTTTGTCGGACTGGGCGTTTTTGGCGATGATTTCGATCGCACCTGCGAGGACGTCCGCGTTCTCCTCGTCTCCGTCAAGCCAGATGTGTCCGTTCTGACAGACGGTCATGCGGCAGTCGGTCATGTTCTTCAGCATGGTTATCCTCTTGCCGCTCTTTCCTATGACTTTGGACACCTTGCTGTGGGGGACGTTGACGACCCTTCCCCCCTGGATCCTTCTGAGTCCGGAATCCTTCATGGTGACCTGTATCTTCTTGCTCTCGTCCACGGACAGGACCTTCAGGAGCACGACGTTGCCCACGCTCAGGTATCTGGACGTGTCGCCGAATTCCACCTTCCAAGGCACCTCGTTCACATGAAGGGGTGCGGGATAGGGCGCCCCGATGTCCACGAGCCAGTTGGAGGGTCC
Organism: Candidatus Methanomethylophilaceae archaeon; assembly: GCA_017507885.1. Lineage (GTDB taxonomy): Archaea > Thermoplasmatota > Thermoplasmata > Methanomassiliicoccales > Methanomethylophilaceae > Methanoprimaticola. Next base: position 20,857 of record JAFVZY010000127.1, read on the forward strand.
GATGTCCACGATGGTTCCCAACACGGTGTCTCCCGATTTGGGCATGTAGCATCCCTTGAAGGGGATGACCCCTACGGTGTTCTGGAATACCATCCTGATCCCCGCCACGCTGGCGCGGACCTTGCCGTCGAGCACGTACGCGTTCTCTCCGGGTTTCATCCCGGTCCCGTCGAGGATGTCGCCGGGTACGACCACGTCGCGTGTGTGTCTGGCGTTTCTCTTTTCCATTATATCATCTCACGAATGTCAGTTTATGAGTTTCACGGATGCCGTGCCCTTGGTCTTGCTCCTGAGCTTCTCCGTGATTTCGGTGATCATCCCCGCCGGTATCTCCATGAGTCCGATCCATGAGCCGTCTGCGGCCCATTCCTCCCTCTCCACTATCCCGCAGCGGATGAGGTCGTCGTAACAGCGACCGTAGTCGGTTCCGTTGATTTTGACGGCGATGCGACTCTTCTCGAATCTTATGGGTATCAGGGGCCTCAGAAGTTTCATGGCCTCGTCGATCTGCTTGTCCAGCGGTTTGAAGGGGTCCACATGGAATTTCGCCTCCTCCAGTGCCATCTGGATCCTCAACGGGGGGTGCGGAGTCTTGGTCTGGGGGTTGATGGCGTTGGTGGAGATGTACGTTATGACCTGTTGCCTCTTGGCCTCCAGCATCTCCTTCCTCTGCTCTGCCGTTATCTGGATCTCCCCTTTCTCGACGATGCGTTTGGCGATGTCGCCGATGTCCGAGGTCCCGAAGGCCTCCTTGATCTTGTCCTCGGCCGGTTTCGTCCCCTTCCCGGCATTCTTGAACACGTCCTCCACGGCCATGAACTCCACTATGTCGAATTCCTTGCCCTGTTTGATCATGTCGAAGACGCGGGGGTCCAGGAGGATCTCGAAGGTCTCCCCGTGGGACTCCAGTCTTGCGGTTATGGCATCGTCGAGGCTGACCACGGTCTCGCCTCACTCTTCGGATTCCTTCTCGGAACCGGATTCCTTTTCCGCTTCCAGGGCGGCCTTGACCTCCTCCACCATGGGGGCGATCTCATCCTGGGGGAGCCTCTTGAACTTCTTCCCTATTTCAGCCACTCCGATCTCCACGGTTTCGGGGTTGGGTCCGTCATCCGAGACCGCGCTGAGGGCCTTGAGGCCGAGCTTTATGGCATCGGTGAACTCCATGTCGTCGACGAACTCCTTCTCGAAGATCTCCATGACGGCCTGGCGTCCGCTTCCGATGCTCGTGGCCTTGTATGCCACAAGTGCCCCCGAGGGGTCGGTCTCGAAAAGATGGGCGCCGAGGTCATCGGTTCCGGCGACTATGAGTGCGGTTCCGAATGGGCGTGCGCCACCGTATTGGGTGAAGTTCTGCTTGTAGTCGCAGACCTTCTTCACGAGCATCTCCACGGAGATGTTCTCCCCGTAGTTCACCTTGTGGACCTGGGCGGCCTTCCTGGCCTCGTCCACCAGGACCCTCGCATCGGCTACCAATCCCGAGGTGGCACAGCCGATGTACTCGTCGATGTTGTGGATCTTCTCGGTGGACTTGGGCTCCAGGAGTCTGCTGGAGGGCTTCTTGTCGACGATCAGGGCGACTCCGCCGTTGAACTTCAGTCCGATGGTGGTGGATCCCTTCTTTACAGCCTCGCGAGCGTACTCGACCTGGAAGAGCCTTCCGTCAGGGGAGAAAACGGTCGTTCCCCTGTCATATGCCATTTGTCCGGATTGCATGATAAACTCTGCTCCTTTATACTAACGCGACTGGTAAGCGAGGGTCGTATAAAGACGTTTAGACTATCGCATCCGGTTTCATCGTTTCCTGCGTCTGGGCGCGTTCAGTTCGGGATCGCGCATCCTCAGGGCGTGCAGGGTCCCGGACGTGTCCAGGGACCTGACGTCCCCGAGGGCCGCGGACAACGAGGCCGTAAGGGTCGGGATATCCCCCGGGGAGCACCTGACCACCGCCTTCCCGTTCCTGCAGGTGATGACCTTGGAGCCTTTCAAAGGCGGTTCGATCCCCTCCAGTATGGGGGCGATGTCTTCGCGGTCCGTTCCTTCGGGGACGGAATAGGATACGTAGCGACGCCTCCCCCGTACCGATTTGACAACCATGGAGCACCCCATGTCCCTGCACGATATAACGCTTCCCCGTGTTCCGAATCAAATGGGATCAATGCTCCAACTATTTTTCAAAAACCGCTTTTCAAAAAGCTCGCGAAATCGTTTCGGAGGCCCATTCGTGTTACTGATATAAAATTCGTGTTATTATATCGTTGGATGTGGTTTCATCCATCATTTTGATAGAGCCAGCATATCTTACCCAGCATCGTTTTCAAAGTAATCAATATTTAATTCTACCTTTTCTCGGAATGGTGTGGATCTTGTCCATTTTTCAGGTTGTCGCTTTCCCCGTTAAGTGTTTTGAACTACTATTTTTCAAGTTGTATTATCCAAAAAGATAATTCTATTAACGAAGTTAATTCAGTATGCTGGCTATTGAATTTTTAGCCTACCCTAAAAATTTTAGAAGATTTCTAAAATGATTTTTGAGAACGCGTTTTGAAAGTCTACGTTAGTATTTATATCTTTTTTAATAGGCCTTATTATATGGGTCGGTATGTATGGGACATTCCAAACACCACTTTGGTATACGGAGGCAATGATTTGAGTAAATCGGCATTGGTTATCGGTGGAGGAATTGCTGGAATCCAGGCTTCGTTGGATCTTGCAGACCGTGGCATACACGTCTACCTGGTAGAGAAAGACGCTACCATCGGTGGAGTCATGTGCCGTCTGGACAAGACTTTCCCTACGAACGACTGTTCCGCATGTATCCTCTCGCCTAAAATGGCGGACTGTAACGGACACCCCAACATCACCACTTTGACCTACCACGAGGTTCTGAAGGTCGATGGACAGGCAGGAGACTTCAAGGTCACCGTCCTGAAGAAGGCAAGGTACGTCAACCCCAAGGAGTGTACCGGATGCGGCGACTGTCTCGCAAAGTGTCCCGTCAAGAACATTCCCGACAAGTACGAGTTCGGACTCGTCAACAGGAAAGCTATCTACATCCCCCACGCACAGGCCGTCCCCCGTGTCGCAGTCATTGACAAGGATTACTGCAACATGATCAAGAAGGGCAAGTGCGGAATCTGCGCAAAGAACTGCGGTAAGGGAGCAATCCACTACGACGACAAGGACGAGGAGATCGTCCTCGATGTAGGTTCCATCATCGCCGCACCCGGATTCCAGGTCTGGGATGCGAAGATCGGAACCGAGTACGGATACGGCAGGTACCAGAACGTGGTCACCGCCATCGAGTACGAGAGGATCATGTGCGCATCCGGTCCCGACAGAGGACACATCAAGGTTCCCTCCTCCGGAGAGGACCCCAAGAAGATCGCATACATCCAGTGCTGCGGATCCAGGTCCGAGAAGAAAGGATGGAAGAAATACTGCTCCTCCGTCTGCTGCATGTACGCTACCAAGCAGGCAATGATCACCAAGGAGCACGGAGACCTCCAGGAGGACATCTTCTTCATGGACATCAGGTCCTATGGAAAGGAGTTCGAGGCCTACATCCACAGGGGAGAGGACGAGTACGGAATCAAGATGCACAGGGGTGCACGTGTTTCCAACATCGAAGAGGACCCTGTCACCAAGAAACTCATCATCAACTACACCGACGACAAGAACGACGGCGTCTCCGAGGAGTTCGACATGGCCGTTCTGTCCGTTGGACTGGCTCCCCCGGCAGGTGCCGAGCAGTTCGCCGACACCCTCGGCATCGAGCTGAACGAGTACGGATTCTGTAAGACCTCCGTGTTCCACCCCCTCGAGACCACCAGGCCCGGAATCTTCGTCACCGGTGCATTCGCAGCACCCAAGGACATCCCCACCTCCGTCGCCGAGGCATGCGGAGCATCCGCCAAGGCAGGAGCATGGATCGTCGACGAGAACTTCGAGCCCTGCGCACCCAAGATCTACCCCGAGGAGAAGGACGTTATCGGAAAGGAACCCCGCATCGGAGTATGGGTCTGTCACTGCGGTATCAACATCGGAGCCGTCGTCGACGTCCCCGCCGTCGCAGAGTACGCCAAGTCCCTCCCCGGAGTCGTCGTCTCCCAGCAGTCCCAGTATGCATGTGCACAGGACTGCCTCGATGCAATCTCCAACGCCATCAGCGAGTACGACCTCAACAGGGTTGTCGTCGCATCCTGTACCCCCAGGACCCACGAGCCCCTCTTCAGAGAGGCTTGCAGGAACGGAGGACTCAACAAGTACCTCTGCAACATGGCGAACATCCGTGACCAGTGCTCTTGGATCCACATGCACGAGCACGAGGCAGCAACCGCCAAGGCAAAGGACCTCCTCAGGATGGCCATCGCAAAGGCAGCGCTCCTCGAGCCCCTCGTCGGATCCGAGATCCCCGTCACCAACTCCGCGGCAGTCATCGGTGGAGGTATCACCGGTATGACCGCAGCCCTCGACATCGCAGCACAGGGATACCCCGTCTACCTCGTCGAGAAGGAGAACGAGCTCGGAGGATTCGCACGCAACTTCCGCTTCAAGGAGGATGGAATCGCAGTCGCGGACTTCCTCGCAGAGACCATCAAGAAGGTCGAGGAGAACAAGCTCATCACCGTCAAGAAGGGAGCAACCGTCGCCGACATCCCCGGATACGTCGGTAACTTCAAGCTCCAGCTGACCTCCGGAGAGGAGTACCCCGTCGGAGCAGTCTTGTTCGCAGTCGGTGCCAAGCCCTACGAGCCCACCGAGTACAACTTCGGAGCAGACGACAAGGTCATGACCCAGATCGTCGCTGAGAAGAAGGTCGACGAGGGATCCCTCAACGCAGAGAACCTCGTCTTCATCCAGTGTGTCGGTTCCAGGTCCGACAGTGTCAGCTACTGTTCCCGTGTCTGCTGTGCATCCTCCCTCCGCATCGCCATCAAGGCCAAGCTGGCCAACCCCATGGCGAACGTCACCATCATCCACAAGGACATCAGGACCTATGGATTCCGTGAGGAGATGTACCTCAAGGCCTGCCAGCTCGGAGTCAAGTTCGTCAGGACCGACGCCGCTGCAGCCATGCCCGAGTACGACGGCAAAGTCGTGAAGGCATTCGACATGACCCTCGGTGACAACATCGAGATCCCCGTCGATGCACTGGTCCTCGCCGCCGGTATCGCCCCCGACAGAGAGAACAAGGAGAACCTCGCCAAGATGGTCAAGGTCCCCATCTCTAAGGACGGATACTACTTCGAGGCTCACCAGAAGCTCAGGCCCGTCGACTTCGCAACCGAGGGAGTCTACGTCGCAGGAGCAGCCCACTGGCCCAAGTTCATGGACGAGTGTATCGCTCAGGCATCCGGAGCCGCTTCCAGGATCCTGACCGTCATCTCCAAGGACAAGCTCATCTCCGAGGGTATCGTCGCAAGCACTAACACCAACCTCTGCGACGGATGCGGAGTCTGTGTCGGATGCTGTGACTACAACGCAATCACCCTTGTCGAGGACGAGTGCGGAGGAATCAAGAGCAACGTCAACGCCGGTCTCTGTAAGGGATGCGGATGCTGTGTCGCATCCTGTCCCGCAGGAGCCCTCGAGCAGAGAGGATTCAGGAGCAAGCAGATCATCGCAGAGATCGACGCTTGTCTCGACTACCCCGTTGGAGGAGAGTGATTACAATGGCAGACTTCGAACCTAGAATCGTTGCCTTCTGCTGCAACTGGTGTTCCTACGCTGGAGCGGACGGAGCCGGTGTCGCAAGGCTTCAGATGCCCACCAACTTCCGTATCATCAGGACCATGTGCTCCGCACGTGTCGATCCCGAGTTCGTCCTCAGGGCCTTCTCCAAAGGCGCCGACGGAGTCATCGTTCTCGGATGCCACCCTGCAGACTGCCACTACATCGGTGGAAACTACAGGGCCAGGAGGAGAATCGCACTCCTGAGGATGGTCCTCGAGCAGTACGGATTCGACCCCAAGAGACTCAAACTCGAGTGGGTCTCCGCTTCCGAGGGAGAGAAATTCCAGACCACCATCGTCGGATTCGTCGACACCATCAAGGCCCTCGGACCTACCCCCCTTCAGAAGGAGGCGAACTAAATGGGATTCCTAGACAAACTGTTCAAAAAGAAGAAGAATGAGGATGTCCCCGAGGCAGCACCCAAAGCGGAGCCCAAGGCAGAGCCCGCTCCCGCCCCCAAGGCAGAGCCCAAGGCAGAGCCCGCACCCGCAGCAGCTCCTGCACCCGCAGCAGCACCCGCGGCATGCACCGGCCCCGGAATCCAGGCAGCGGACCTCGGAGAGCTCCTCCCCGGAGCACCCCCGGGAGGAAAGATCAACCTCGCAATCTACTGGGCAGCAGCCTGCGGTGGATGCGACGTGTCCCTGCTTGACACCAACGAGAGGATTCTCACCATCGGTGACATGGCCAACATCGTCATGTGGCCCATCGCAGCCGACGGAAAGGAGAAGGACATCGCGGCAATGGAGGACGGAGAGATCACCGTCTCCATCATCTCCGGAGCAATCAGGTCCTCCGAGAACGAGCACATGGTCAAACTGCTGAGGCAGAAGTCCAAGATCGTCGTCTCTTACGGAACCTGCGCCAACTTCGGTGGAAGCCCCGCCCTGGCCAACCTCGTTCCCGGTGGAGCCCAGGAGATCCTGGATTACGTCTACACCAAGACCCCCTCCTCTGCCGACTTCCAGAAGACCTACCACGCAGACGCACCCTCCATCCCCCAGACCTCCACCCAGGTCCCCGAGGGAGAGCTGACTCTGCCCGTCCTCTACGATGTCGTCAAAGCCCTGGACCAGGTCATCGATGTGGACTACTACGTCCCTGGATGCCCTCCCCTCCCCGAGTCCATCAGCCACATGCTGAAGGCCGTCGCAGACTTCGCCTACAACGGCGCAGCCCTGCCCCCCAAGGGAACCATCATCGGTGTCTCCACCAAGACCCTTTGTGAGGAGTGCCCCAGGGACAAGGAGAACGCAAGGATCACCAAGATCTGCGAGCCCCACGAGGTCGACGTCAAAGACGGCGCCTGCCTGATGGACCAGGGAATCCTGTGCCTCGGACCCGCAACCGTCGGTGGATGTGGTGCCAGGTGCA
>JAFVZY010000128.1 GCA_017507885.1 Candidatus Methanomethylophilaceae archaeon
ATGATCGGTGATCATCGGGCTTTATCCGCTCTCATCCTCCCGATACGGAGCCCTACACCACTTCCCCGAATCAGGACCTCTGTTCGGGTGCATGTGTCGATTCTGATTTTGAATCGCTACCGGTTGTCGGTAGCTGCGTAACCCCCGTACACAAGGGAAGTATATAAGGCTTCCGATGCGCCCGGGTTCGACGCGATTCGTTTCCGAATCTTAATCTCGGTTCAAGGACATCTCGTGTCCCAACCACGCGATGCCACACATCGCGCAAACCCCTGCACCACGCCATAGTATAAATATTTTTCTGCGATTTACGGCATGAAAACCACCATATGTGCATCAGGAATGAGTTTTTTCAGTTCCACGAAGTCGGGATGGTACAATCTGAGGAAATCCTCGCGTGCCGGATGCTTTCCAAGCAGCTTGGAAACCACGGAAACCTCGGTGCGACCCTCCACCTTCCACGCCCCGTATTCCGCGGAGGTGTCGGTGGAGACGTATATCGGCAGCCTGAGACGAAGCCTCTCCGGATCATCACAGACATCCCATATCCTCATGAACTGATCCATGGGCACCTCAATGACCGATCCGTCACGGGTCTTGTAGGTGTAATCTCCGGACTCCTCCATCTCCACCAGGGAACGCTTTCCCGCCGCAAGATTACGGTTCAATTCGGACATTATGCTCTCCATGAAATCAAGTGCCATGGTCGATGTATCATATTCTTAATATTACTATATAGGCAGGTGAAACGACAGAGAGGATTTATCCTTTGAAAGTCCTCAGTACAGGCATGACGTTCGAACCGGGAATTATGGAAGCCATGTCGGAGCACCCGTGTTACAACGCTGAAGCCCACAAGAAGTTCGCCAGAATGCATATTCCTGTGGCGCCCAAGTGCAACATCCAATGCAACTACTGCAACCGCAAATTCGATTGCTGCAACGAATCCCGCCCCGGCGTCACCAGCGAGGTCCTCACCCCGGCGATGGCGGCTGAGAAGATCCGCTATGTGAAGGAAAAGATTCCGGAACTCAGGGTCATAGGAATCGCGGGACCCGGGGATCCACTTGCCAACGAGGAGACCTTCGAATCCTTGGACATCATCAAGAGGGAATTCCCCGAACTGACCCTATGCGTCTCCACAAACGGACTCGCACTTCCCGAGAACGCGGAGAGGCTTCACACCCTCGGCGTGAGATTCCTGACTGTGACCATGAACGCCGTGGATCCGGATGTGGGTGCACACGTCTATGGACATGTACGCGGCATGGATGGGATCCTGAAGGGCAGGGAGGCTGCTGAATACCTCCTTGGGAGACAGCTCGAGGGCATCAGGAGATGCGTGGAGCTCGGGATGGTGGTGAAAATCAACATCGTCATGATTCCCGGCATCAACGATACCCACATCCCCGAGGTCGTCCGGACCGTGAAGGGGTTGGGCGTACACATGGTGAACATCCTCCCCCTAATCCCTGTGCAGGGTACACCCTTCGCCAACATGAGGGCACCCACCCCCAGAGAAAGAAGGGAGCTCATGGACCTCTGCTCCCTTGACGTGAAAATGATGAGACACTGCAGACAGTGCAGGGCAGACGCCATAGGACTCCTCGGGGAGGACCGCTCCCAGGAGTTCGTCAACTTCGGAGGCTGCGGTTCCGGATGCGGACCCACAGGGCCTGCCGCCAAACCCCTGGTCCCCATAGGACAATCCAACCGCGTCGCCGTCGCATCCTCCGACGACTCCACAGTGGACTCCGGTTTCGGGAACACCGAGAGATTCCTCATCTACGAGCTCAGGGATGGCTTCTACACACCACTTGGTGAACGCATGGTCCCCGAATCCGCCACTGTGGCAGGCAAGGACCACCGGGAGCACATCACATCCATAGCGGACCTCCTTTCCGACTGCGGGACCGTCATCGTCTCGGAAATCGGAAGCCTTCCCATGAAGGTCCTGACTGGTCGTGGGGTCAACGTCGTGGTCGCGGTCGGACCCATCTACGACGCCCTCCACAGCCTCTGAAACCCCCTCTTCACTTGGGGGAGGCCACCGCCTTCCCTAAAACCACCCTTTTTATAATGGAATCATGAGTGACCCCTCATTGAAAGGAGTGTGCGACATGGACGCTCAAGAAATGAGAGAGAAATACGTTGACTTTTTCAAAAGTAAAGAACACAGCTACATCAGCTCTGCACCCCTTATTCCGGAGAACGACCCCACCGTCCTGTTCACCACCGCCGGAATGCACCCCCTGGTCCCCTACCTCCTCGGAGAGAAGCACCCCGCAGGAAGGAGACTGGTGGACTTCCAGAAGTGCG